>NZ_RCOS01000107.1 GCF_003947435.1 Candidatus Methanodesulfokora washburnensis | reverse complement strand
TCTTGGCAAGCCAGGCCTTGACATCATCCCATGTCGCATTCCCAGCCCATATCTTCTCCATCAACTCCTCAGCCCCTCTTATAGGGCCAAGCATCCATGCGGGACCATCAGGATCAGCTATCACAATTGCCCTAACTAACGAGTAATTCACGGCTGTAGCATTGAACGGGGTTCCATCGTGGAACTTTATCCCCTTTCTCAGGTAGAATGTGTAGCTCATGCCATCGGGGCTAACCTCATACCTCTCAGCAAGCCAGGGTATTATCTGATCGGCCCTTGTCCCATTATACCATGTCAGTGTCTCATATACATTTGTTATCACCTCTCCTCCTGCTGTCTCGTAATCTACAGCAGGGTCTAAGTAATCCGGCTCTCCTATCGTCTCCTCTATTATTGTATCTGGATTCTGTACTGCTGGTTTAGCCGGCGCAGGAGTCACATTCGTTGGTGCTGGTGCTGCTGGCTTCTGCATTGCTATTGCTGCTGCAACAACTAACACTATGACTATGGCCACAACGGCCCAAACCGCTTTTGAAACACCTTCCATACAAACACCTCCTAGTAGGAGGACATTACCTTTAGAATCCGGATAAAAATAAACTTTTCTGAGTTTTATCATTATATAGAGTGGATTATTAAATAATATCTTTATAATTTATTAAAAATAAAAAAATTCCTGTGTTGAAGGAGTAAATTGGACCGAAGTACACGCTCGCAAATATGCTCATAACCCATGCTATTGATCCGTACTGCTTTCAGAGCTTTTCTCGTATACTATTTTGTAGTAGAAACTCATTATTGCTCTGAGTGCTATAAAAGCCCCTGTAAAAGCCATTAGTGCTGAAATTCCCGCTATCGCAGGGTTTCTTATTGGCAAAAAAATGTTCATGCAGTAATATATGTTAGTCCCATTGTGGGATATAACCCTCATTGTTCCGGGTCTCTCTCCTTCTAGTGTTATCATCTTAGATTCACCAGGCTCCAAACCGATGAGATAGGTATATTCATTATTCCCCGAGTAAAGCGTGTACAGAATGGAGGCATCCCCTGATGAAAAAAGGGATATATTTCCATAAATGCTCTGCGATAGGTTTCCTAAGCCCTCAAAGTCCCTTAGCACTTTTGAGGAGTTTTTCTCCACGAAAAGAGAACCTTTTATTTCTATGGCATTGTAACCCACTATTAAATAAATGGATAATACTATTCCTATTAACATTAGGAGCAGACCTATTAAGAGATGCCTTCCATATCCTTTTAGCAGTTTCTCACCTCAGTACAGATGACAGGCCACAAAATGGCCTGATTCCACTTGTTTCAGCTCAGGTTCCTCCCTTATACATCTATCGAAGGCATAAGGACACCTGGGATGAAATCTACATCCTGATGGAATGTTGATGGCACTAGGAACCTCCCCTTTTACTGGTATTTCCTTGATAACATCCCTCATCCTAGGATCTGGTTCAGGAACAGCAGATATTAGAGCTTTAGTGTAGGGATGAAGGGGCTTTTCAACAAGAGAATCTGAATCCGCCATCTCCACTATTTTTCCTAAATACATGACGGCAATTCTATTGCTCATATACCTAGCAGTTGATAGATCATGTGTTATATATAAATATGTAACATTGTATTTATCTCTTATCTCCTCCATTAGGTTCAGAATTTCGGCTCTTACCGACAGATCAAGCATAGAAACCGGCTCATCTGCCACAATAAACTCTGGATTAAGTATTATAGCCCTAGCGAATGCCACCCTCTGTCTCTGTCCCCCAGAAAGTTGGTGTGGAAATCTGTGCACGAACTCCGATGGAGGAGATACTCTTACGGCCTCTAGTGCTTTCATTATTCTTTCCTCCCTTTCCTTTCTGTCCTCCACTCCGGCTATCAGCAATGGTTCTTCAAGGACATCATATACCCTGAATCTCGGGTTCATCGATGCATATGGATCCTGAAAGACCATCTGAACCTTCCTTCTGTACTCCTTTTCATCTATTTTTGTTATATCATTACCATTAAATAGAATGTTTCCAGATGTTGGCTCTAACAGCCTCATAACCAGCTTAGCTGTTGTCGTTTTGCCACATCCAGACTCACCCACTAGAGCAAATATCTCCCTCTTCTCTATGGAAAAGCTTATGTCATCTACAGCTCTCACGAATCTCGGTGGCTTGGCTGTAAGGAACTCTTTTATTGATCTTCTAACAGGAAAATATTTCTTTAAATTCCTAACTTCAAGAACTGGCATACTCTCACCTCAGTACAGATGACAGGCCACAAAATGGCCTGATTCCACTTGTTTCAGCTCAGGTTCCTCCCTTATACATCTATCGAAGGCATAAGGACACCTGGGATGAAATCTACATCCTGATGGAGGCTCTATTAAGTTTGGGGGCGCACCTGGTATAAATGTCAACTTCTCCTTCTTGCCTTTTATCCTAGGAACTGCTCTAAGAAGTGCTTGAGTATATGGATGTTTTGGCTTCAAGTAGACAGAATCAGAAGAACCAAGCTCTACTATTTTTCCAGCGTACATTATGGCCACTCTATCAGCTATCTCCGATATTATAGAGAGATCGTGCGATATGAATATTATCGATATGCCCAGTTCTCTCTTGAGCTTTTTCATCAGATTTATTATCTGAGCCTGCACTATGACATCGAGTGCTGTTGTTGGCTCATCAGCTATTAGAACCGTGGGCTTGAGTATAAGGGCGGTGGCTATCATCACCCTCTGCTTCATTCCGCCACTGAGCTCATGTGGATACCTGTTTACCACATCTCTGCTGAGACCAACCAATTCTAGGTACCTCTTAGCCTCCTCTAAGGCCTCCTTTTTGTTCATCCCTTCATGATATATCAGAGGTTCCGACATCTGATATCCCACAGTATACACAGGATTGAGGGCATTCATTGCACCTTGGAATATCATGCTTATCTTCTTCCATCTGACCTTTTTCCTTAGCTCATCTTCGCTTAGCTTTGCCACATCTATTCCATCTATCAGGATGCTACCCTCCATTATCTTCCCGGGTGGAGGCAAGAGATTTATAAGGGCATATCCTAGAGTGCTCTTGCCACATCCAGATTCCCCTGCAAGTCCTAGAGATTCTCCTTTTTCCAGAGAGAAGCTAACGTTATCAACAGCTCTCACAGCACCTCTTATAGTCAGAAAATATGCTTTTAAGTTATTTACATTTAATATAGGCATTATATCACCTCACAATCTTCTCATCCTTGGATTCAGGATCTCATCTAATGCTGTCCCAATCAGAACGAAAGAAAGACCTAGAAGAGCTATGAACAGGCCAGGAGGCACAACCCACCACCACATTCCCCTTATTGTTGCTGCTGCTCCATTGGCATCATGGAGTATGAGGCCCCATGTAACCCTTTTTATGTCAGCCAGGCCTAAGAATGAGAGTGCTGCTTCTGTCAATATTGCCCCTGGAACTCCAAGAGCAATAGAGGCAAATGCATAAGGAGCTATCTGAGGCATTATATGGCGGGTTATTATTCTCCTAGCCCTAGCCCCAATAGCCCTAGATGCCTCGATGTAGTCCATCTCCTTTATCTGATGGGCCATGCTTCTCACGACGAACTCATATCCGGACCAGCCGAACACCACTAGTATCAGAACAACGTTCCATATGTTTGGCGTTAAAAGAGCTGCAAGCATTATAGCTAAGGGAAGCATTGGTATATTGTAGAATATTTCTGTTATCCTCTGCATGAGCTCCTCTTTTCTTCCTCCGAGGTAAGCAGATGTCACCCCGTACAACACCCCTACAAGAACGCTGACAACCGAAGCAACAACTCCTACAAGCAGGGATACCTGAGTACCCCATATGAGTCCTTGGAACAGATCCCTGCGGAAGTCATCTGTCCCGAATAATCCGTAACTCTGGCCCTCGAATACCATCTTAGCTCCTGTTACTTTTATTCCCTGCTCTGTGGTAAATATAGTTATAGTAATAGTATACTTCCCTTTTAGCGGCACTGCTGCCCCTTCCTGCGTCAAGCCGGGTTTAGCCTGAGAAAAAAGAGGATAAGTGAACTTGAAAACATCGGGTTTTATCTTTGACATGACATCTGGACTCTCATATTTTCTAGCGAAGTCCATCACATTGCTAACAACGCTTACATCAGACCCGAAGTGAAGCGAATACTCCATTAAGCTTCCCTTGGAAACAGGGTACAGCTGCTCACTTGCAAGTCTCAGGCTAATCCCATCCGGTCTAGTGAACTGCACATCCAACGTTATTGGCAATTGCTTGCCCTCAGCATCGATCACTAATATCATGCCAGCAGGGGGGACATCATAATTATAATCTAATGATATGTTATATACATATTCTGTGATCCCTCCGTATGATGTTATATTAAATTTGTTTATGTATGTTACAGTATGAACAAATAGTTTTTTAGAGCTGAAGATATTTATCCAAGCTGGAGGAACGCCCTTAGGATTCTCCTGCCAGTACTCCAGATTTCTCCAGTTCTCTCCTGCCTCAGGAGCAACTAAAGGTGCTGCCACAGCTAATACTATGAAAAATACGAGCAGAATTAGTCCAAGCATCCCACTCTTATTTTTCACAAACTGAAACCAAAAGTCGAGCAAATCCGCCTTTAAATCAGACCATCTCATTTTTTCACCTCCTCTCAGCTCCTATTCTTACCCTTGGATCAAGTAAACCGTATATAAGATCCTGAAGGACAAATGCTGCTAGATAAAGCATGGTGAAAACTGTAGTTAGACCTAGCAGGACTGGAACATCGAATTCCTCTATCGCTATCCAGTATAGCCTACCCAGACCCGGCCAGTTGAAGACGGATTCTGTTATAACAGCACCTCCCATTGATCCAATTAATGCAAGAAGTGTATTAGTAAGTATTGGAGGAGCAGCAGCTCTCAGTGTGTGTCCATAAAGAACCCTTCTCTCCGGCACCCCCTTGGCTCTTGCAACCATTATGAAATCCTCCTGAAGAGTTCCTAGAACCAGACTTCTGGTTATATATGCCCAAGCCCCGAAGCTTACTAGCACAACTGTTATCGCTGGTAAAGCGAGATGATACAGAAGATCCATTAGAGCTGGAATACCTGGAGGCGGAGGTGGTATTGATGTGAAGCCTCCTGAGGGGAATATGGGGATATAATAACTGAAGGCTATTATCATAAGCATTCCAACCCACCACATGGGAAGAGAAGCTGATATCATCGATATAACTTGGATAGATCTATCCAAGAAGCTTCCGGCCTTCTGTGCAGCTTTTAAGCCCAATAGTATGCCTATTACTATCACTATTACTTCTGCCGTTGTGAAAAGCAATACTGTTCTGGGAAGAGCTTCTAGTATTATTGTAGCCACATCAGTGCTTCCAGACGGAGACCTTATCATTGTGGCTTTCCCAAACTTAAATTGAAGTTGATTTATTGCTCTTTCAAATACCCTTTGTAAATACGGTTTATTTAGACCAAATTCCTCATAAAGTAACTTTTTCTGCTCCTCAACCCATATCTGATATGCAGTCTGGTTAGATCTCAGCTTTTGCATGAGCTGTGGGTTGCCAACTGTCATGGCCCTTATGATTTCGTCTATCATGGCCTTTACCTCTTGCTCTGCAAAAGTATTGAAGAGAAGAGAACATATGAACACAACTAAAACCAGAACTACTAGGGCATTAATCACCCTGAAGGCCATATACCTGCCATAGCCCAAACTATCCCCTCAGACAGCAAAGAAAAAATACTACATATAAACTTTAGGGTTCCTTGTAGTTTAAAAAAAGAAAAGATGGGAGGAGATCACTTCTTTCTTAGCAGATACCATGCCAGCAGTGCTATCACTACTATCACTATTACTACTCCGCCTATCAGAGCTGGACTCGGTCCTGCTGGAGGTGGTGGAGGCGGTGGAGGCGGAGATACAACTGTTATTGTTAGGGACTTGGAGGTGGTGCCTGCCTCATTGCTTGCGGTAAGAGTGTAAGTTGTGTTGGTAGATGGACTCACGGTCTTAGTACCTACTGCTGGAACTTCCTCTCCGTTCAATTTAACAGATGTTGCGTTTTTCACACTCCAGCTTATGGTGGAGGACTGACCCGTCTGTATTGTAGAGGGCTCAGCCTTGAAGTACTCTATTACCGGAGCTGCTTTAGCTACAGGAGGTGGTGGTGGAGGCGGGGCTGCCTTCACTATGAGCTGAACAGATGATGTCGTTCCATAAGCTAGTCCTGCCTCCTTGGCAGCAAATGCCTCTATTGTGTATGCTCCAGCCGCCAAGTTCTTTGTCACATCTGATGGTATTGTTAAAGAGAACACTCCAGCTGCCGTTTTCGATGCTGTACCGGAGAATACCTTGTTTCCAGCCTGATCCCTGAGAGTGACTGTTACATAAGCGGTCTCAGCTGCTCTCTCCCCAGTCTGAGGATACTCCATCTTCTCTATTACATTTACATTAACAGAGAGGCTATCTCCTGCTGTTATCGCTGCTGGAGCATCTATCTTTGTTATGGAGAGCGTTGAGAGAGTGAACTTCTTCTGCCAGTAGTCAGGAGTGAATGGATATGTTGGATCCCTGAACGCCTTTAGCTCAACATACATTGATTTAGGATCGTACTTGTCTATGTAGAATGGACCATTGCTTATCCAAGCATGTCCATGAGCATTTATCCACTGGATATCAGTTGTGTACCTCTTTATAGCAACTCCTGGCATAATACCCTTCAGAGCAGGAGGCACATATCTTGAATCTATGAAGCTCTGAAGTACTGTTTTCACATCTGCCAGATGCTCAGGAGTGAAGAGATCAAGCCACTCCACACCTTCCACATTTTCAAACGAATATTTCTTTCCTGATGGTCCTCCCTCAGCAACTAGCTTAGCCTGTGCTTCCCATATTTCCCAAGGCAGCTGCGGCCAGAATACATAGAACGCTCCTGTTACATTATCTGATATTGGAAACACGTAATTTCCGTAAACTACTATAGTGTCATTGCTGGCAAAGTCAAAGCCCAGTATCTGCTCCAATGTCGGAGCTGCAGTCGATGCAAAGTAAGAATCGTAGTACGTGTCCTCTGGACCGAGCTGAGTGCTCCATATGTAGTAGAACGCTATCCAGTATTTCACATCGTCCATTGTCATCGGAATTCCATTGTGCCAGTTGGAGAACAGGTACTTTAGAGTAACCTTAACAGCTGCTTTCTCTCCATAGTGTGCATTCACCCAGCTCATTGTCTTCTTGTCAAATACCAAGGCAGTGGATGGCACAGCTATCTTCCCCACAATTTTTCCATCTGGAGTTACATCATAGTTCTTGTACACACTGTACTGTACTCTGACAGGTATGTAGTCTCCCTCCACTGGATGCAGGAATGCTCCATAATCCACTACTAGATCGCTTATGTAGTGTGTGTAAACATCCTGAAGCCCTCCTATTAGATTCCATGCCGACATAAACAGAGCTCCTTGGGCAGAGAACTCGGCGACAGTTGCCTTATGATCCGGAGTATCTGCGGTCAACAAAGCCCATCTGGATCCTAGACCTGAGACGACATCCCATGCCATGTTCTTTACACGTTTATTAACAGGATAATATTCATATTGCTCGCATATTCCTATCCTAACAGCTTCTAACAATCCAAGCTCTGCTACCTTCTTCGCATAGCTCCAATACTGATCAGCACTGCTGACCCTGCCGAAATAGATAGCCATTGCATATTTGTCTATCTCTGGGTTAGTGTATTGCCACCACCCTTCCACCTGTTCTCCTGGCATCCATCCTAAGAATGGAGCAAATGCTTGTGACAGAGATCCCTCGACATACTTATAAGCCTGCATCGCGAGCCAGCCCTCTGTGTATAAGCTCCATTTGTAGGCCTTTGGATCTGTACCATATACGGTTCTCACACAGGTTCTTCTATCCCTTTCCTGTCTGTCAACTTTTATTCCAGCTTTTTCTATCTGGCGGGCTATGTAAAGACCTTCCTCATGCCTCTCGTCTTCTATTCTTATGAAGAACTTTACTGTCACAGGTTCTCCATCAAAAGTCCACCAGTAACCCGCTGGTGCATTCTTATCCGGCGTCTTGCTGAGCCTTCCTCCTAGTTCCTTAGCCGCTGCTTCCATAGCAGAGTTTATCATCTCTATTCCCTTTGCTTCATCTCCAGTGGGAGTTAAGCCAAGTTTCGTTATGACATCCTCAAGCATCTTGTAGCCGGGCTGGGATGGTCCCACGAATGTTATGTACATTGGAGCCCCTCCTCCACCCAATATTGTATCTATTATATATTTCCTATTTATTAGATAGTTTAATGCGTACCTTACCTCCCTTATTGCGAATGGATTGAAGTACTGCTTACCGCCAACAGTTACTATGTATTTGCTGTTGTCATCGTGAACAGGGTTTACCAAAATGCTCCAGCTTCCACCAGAGGATCTTATCAGGGTAAGGTTATTGAGCCAGCTTTCCGGTATCCCTTTATATACACTTGGAGGAGGTGACCAGAGAAATGCATCCAATTTACCTGTTGCAGTGTCTCCAATTCCGGTCTCCTGGCTTGTCCTGACAACTATTTTTATTTCGTCAAGAGGCGGTCCCTTAACAGGCTGTGCTTGTATTTGAGCTGCTGGAAGGAACAGTAGGGCCACTAAGAGCACACCCAACAATATCCTCTTGGAGATATACATGCATCTCCCTCCTTGAGGGGTCCTGAAGACCCATTTCTATAGGCAAAGAGGTAAGATATAAACCTAACTCTTTTTAAAACAGAGAGAGCATTAAGAGCTTCTCCACAGTTCCAGTCAATTTTTGTCTCTAAAATCTAGCTTTTATTAAATCTTATGAATATATTATATAGATATAGTTTACCAAAGTGTTATCATGATGTGGAAAAGTGAACAGTCACAGCAGCTCCCGGCAGTATCCTCCTGACAATCAGCTCCACTTCATGGGTTATCTCATGAGCCTTTTTTAGCGGCATACTTTTTGGGAGAACAATCCTAACATTGACAGTCCAAGGAGGATCGAACACCTCCAAAGACTCCAGAATAACCTCATAGTCATCTATCTTCCTTCCTTCCAGCTCCCTTCTTA
>NZ_RCOS01000173.1 GCF_003947435.1 Candidatus Methanodesulfokora washburnensis | reverse complement strand
TCCTTTCTGACTAAGAAGTCATAATCCTCATATGAAATCGGCATGAAGTCTAGGTCATAATATCTAGCTACAACCTCTATCCCCACGCCAACATCAGCTAAACCATGTTTTATAGCTGAAGCAACACCATTGTGCGTTTTTGATTCATACCAATATCCATTTATCCTATTTATTATGTCGTTAAAGCTGGCTCCTTTCCTTTCGGCCAGCTCCTTTAACATGAAATCCAGCAGCGCTCTAGTGCCGGAGCCCCTGTTTCTATTTATCAATCTAAATCTCCCGCTCAGCAAATCCTCTATGCCTGAAAATCCCTTTGGGTTCCCTTTCTCGAGAATGAATCCCTGAAGCCTCCTGTATCCGCTCACAAGCACTGCTATATCCCTGATCTTATATTTATCCAGAAATGTCAGGTTGTATGTTTTCGTCTCCTCATCATACGCATGCACGCCAGAGATATCAGCCTCCCCGCTCCTTATATAGGCAAAACCGCTGAATGATCCAACGCTCACAACCTTAAACTTGATTCTTTCCCTCTCTCTTACAATCTCTAAGAGTTTTTCCAGCCCTATGCAGTGGCTTCCTATTATGCTAACATCTGCTATGTCCTGAGTAGTTCCAAAGAGTCTTACAGGAACTATCTCTCCCTCCTCAAGAAAGCTTACGTTTTCCGGTACTTCTACGAATCCATCGAAATTTGTAAGCGTTGTTATCGATTCCGATCCTGTTGGTGGAGGGAATATGAGAAAATTTCCGTTGCTATCCCTTGCTATCCCAACTGGAAGAAAGCTCCTTCTTCCAGACTCTTTTGCTATCCTTCTTGCAACTCTGCCAATTATAGTTTCCTCCCGTCCGATCGGAATGCCGGATGCCTCTCTCAGTATTGGGGAGACTAGCACCTTGTATATCATCAGGGAGCTTGTCGGAAAACCGGGAAGTCCGAATACAAGCTTTTTTCCGACTCTTCCCAGGATAGCAGGCTTTCCTGGATGAACAGCTAGTCCATGCACGAGAACTCCTGGCTTACCTGCTTCATTTATAGCATTATATATAATGTCCCCAGCTCCAACGCTTGTGCTCCCGGATATTATCACAAAATCTGCTTCTTCAACAGCTTTCTTCAGGGCACTCATGATTTCTTCAGGATCATCTCTAGCTATTCCAATGTAAATAGGCAAGCATCCATCGATCAGAACAGAGCTGTATATGGTGTAGCTGTTCACATCATATATTTTTCCGAAGTCTAGGGAGATGCCCGGAGGACAGAGTTCATCCCCTGTGCTTATTATGGCCACCCTAGGTCTGGAGAAAACTCTCACTTTTCTCAATCCTGTTGCGGCTAGAACTCCTATCTCTCTAGGTCCCAGCACAGTCCCTTTTCTGAGTATTGTCTCCCCAAGTCTTATATCAGTTCCCACTCCCTGTATGTTCTCACCAGGGCTAACAGCTCTGAAGACAAGGACATAATCCTCCTCTCTGCTGGTGTACTCCTCCATGATAACGGAATTTGCTCCTGCGGGAACAGGTGCTCCTGTTGATATCTCAACAGCACAATTTTTATCAACAAATCCATGAAATGGATGGCCAGCTGAGGCATATCCTATGACAGAAAGTTTTTTGGGATCTGTCTCCGTTGCCCCATAGGTGTCCTCAGCCCTGACAGCATATCCATCCTTAGTCGCCCTGTCAAAAGGAGGGATGTCAACTCCTGCATGTACGTCCTCAGCTAGAACTCTGTTCAGAGCCTCTGTTATATCCACTTCCTCCACTCTTTTCTCATAAAAAAGGTTTTCTCTTGCTATTTTAAGAGCCTCCTCCAAGCTGACAAGAGATCTGAAGACAACTCTTCCCATTTCACCACCTCAGATACCTCTTTATCACTATCACATCAGCATAGGATCCCTTCTCAATTCCCTCTACCTCCTCCGGTATTACAAGAAGACCATCTCCATCCTTCAGGGAGGAGATTATTCCCGCACCGGATACCCTGATGGGAGAAGCCCATACCTCTCCATCAATTTTCTGGAGTTTAACTCTGGCATAGTGTCTTATTCCCGGTCTTGATGGTATTCTCGACATAACTCTTGCCCTTATCCTTGGGATAAACCTCTCCCCCTCTATTCCAGCTATCCTCTCCAAAACTGGAAGGGCGAAGTTCATGAAGGATATGGCAGTGGCCACAGGATATCCGGGAAGCCCTATTATCGGCTTTCCATCAGCGGAAATAGCTAGCAATGTGGGTCTACCGGGCATTTGAGTTACTCCATGTACTATTATCCTTCCCTCTACCTCCTCAACTGCCCTGAAGAGGAGATCTCTATCTCCTATACTTGTTCCAGCTATTGTGAGCACCATATCATTCTCTGCTATTGACTTTCTCAGGACCGGCACGAGATGAGATGGCTCATCCCTGACTATGCCATAATATTTCACCTCAACCGGAAGATCCCTCATGAGAAGCCTGAGCATCGGGGCTGAGGAGTTCACGACCTTACCAGCAACAGCAGCATCTCCCACTTCAACAAGCTCATCTCCTGTTGCTATCATCCCGACTTTAACCCTTCTGTAAACCTTAACTCTGCTTAAATTGATGGAACAGAGAGCAGCTATTTCATAGGGGCCCAGAAAGGTGCCCTTTTTCAGAATGATATCCCCTTTTCTTATATCCTCCCCAGCCCTGTCCACGTTTTTCCAAGGAGGGACGCTTGAATAGATCTCCACCTCATCTCCAAGTCTCTTGGCATCTTCTGCCATGACAACAGCATCAGCTCCATCCGGTAGGTATGAGCCAGTTGTTATCCATGCGGCCTCAAATTTTCCTATGCTCAAATCAGGCTTTCTCCCGGGATGAACTGTCCCAACAAGCTTGAGTACAACAGGAGAGCTAGGACTTGCCCCATAGGTGTCCTCAGCCCTGACAGCATATCCATCCATCGCAGCTCTATCGAACGAGGGAACATCTACATCTGATATCACATCCTCAGCTAGAACTCTGTTAATTGACTCCTCCACGTGAACTATCTCTGTATCCAGTTCTCTTTTTCTCAATGAGTTTAAAAACAGGGATAAGGCACTGTCAACTTTTTCCAATTGCTTAAAGCCCCTTGAAATGTGCATAAAAGAAGATCTCCCTCTCAGAAATAAACATTTTTAGCACCATTGTGAATATAAAAGAGTGGAGCTTAGCAGCTTGCACGTTTCCCGAGCCCTTGGGGAGCTCAGTACTCCGTGCAACGTGGCCGGGCTTAACTTCCAGGTTCGGAATGGGTCTGGGTGTGTCCCCGGCCACCATGGCCGCTCGCTCCAATAAGGTGTTGATCTTGCTATATAAAAGCTTTATTGCTCAATGCACTCTGTCGAGGAGCAGTCCTATCAAAAGCATGAGGGAGTTATGTTCCACCGCTTCTAGACGAAAGAAAGCTTCCTTCAAGTCTTTTCCAACAGATATCAATCCATGATTCTTGACAACTATAATATCAGCCTTTTTTATCAGATTTCCAACAGCGTCAGCAAACTCCTGAGTTCCAAACTTAATATAGGGCATTATCTCCATGCTTGATATGAGATCTTCTGCCTCGTAGGATATAATCCTGTAGGGAATTTCGAATGTGGCAAGAGCGGTTGTTATCGGGCAGTGGGCATGAATAACTGCTCCTATATCTCTGCTCTTATAAACTCTGAGATGGGTTCTCCATTCGCTCGATGGTCTCTCGCCTCTTATCAGCTTTCCCTCTAAATCCATCTCCACTATGTCTTCCGGTTTTATTTTCCATTTTGGAACACCAGAAGGAGTTATTAGAATCCTATCTCCTATTTTAACACTTATGTTCCCTCCAGATGCTGTTGTAAGCCTTCTTTCATAGAGAAGCCTCATGTAATTGCATATCTGCTCCTCGATTGATTGCATAGATCTAGCAACATGCCAGCCTTAAAACTGTGAGCTGTTCAACTGCTTATGGAAGTTGAGGATATGGTGCTTGAAAATCCATTCAGAATAATCCCAGAGAACAATATGAGGGAGCTTCTGGAGAGAGCTATCGAAGTTCTCTCAAAAGAACCTGTTATTGTTGATTTAGAGCCGAAAAAAGCCCTTGTTGTTGGGGATACTCATGGGGATATAGAATCCTCGATTAATGCATTGAGAAATCCTGTGGATATTTTCATCTTCTTGGGGGATTATGTGGACAGAGGGGAATATCAGATAGAGAATATAGCTTATCTTTTGGCATATAAACTGAAATATCCCGATAGAATAGTGCTGCTCAGGGGGAATCATGAAACAGAGGAGATGAACCTCTTTTATGGGTTCTACATGGAGGTTATGCTCAGATACAGAGGTCTCTTCGATCTATTTCAGGAGGTGTTCTCCAAACTCCCCTTCATTGCAAGAATGGGAAGGATCCTGATGATGCACGGGGGCATACCGAAGGGATTGGATGATCTGAGCTCCTTAAAGGAAATGAGAGTCAATCTTTCTCCTGAAAGTCCATTCTTTCAGATACTGTGGAATGATCCATCAGAGCTCATATCCGGCTTTAGCTCTAGTCCAAGAGGAGAAGGAATATACCTATTTGGAGAAGATGCGCTGGAAGACTTCCTCAAAAAGAACAATGCCGATGTATTGCTGAGATCTCATGAGTTCTTCCCGGAGGGGTTCAGGAGGATGTTCTCGGGGAAGCTCATATCCGTATTCAGCTGTAGGTTCTACGGAGGAACTCCGGCTGCTGCTCTTCTCACAGAAAAAGATATCATAAAAGTCACTCTTATTTGAATAAAAATTTTAAAATCATAATGGGCTCAGAAGACTCTCTTCAGGGCATAGAGCCCCCTTGCCGAATCTTCATCATCGCCACTAGCTCTCACTAAGAGAGCTGATAACCATTTATTCCTAACTTTGGAAATATTTTTGAGCTACTTTGAGAACTTGACTTTAGCCTCTTCATAGCCCTTTTCTGCAGCTTTTATATTCACCTCAATGAACTCCTTTCTAACTATCTCCTTCATTCCATTTATGAGATCATCCAGCTTTATCAATCCAGATATTCCCACAAATGCCCCGAGCATCACCATGTTTGCAGCTATTCTGGAGCCTATGCTCTCAGCTATATCCGTTGCCGGGATCTCAAATATTCTCTTCACCCTTCCCTTAACAGCATCCATGAATTTTATATTAGATATATCAACAAGTAATATTGTTTTAGATATATCAAACCTTTTAGAAAACGTGTTGAGAGATGCCTGATTCATGGCCATCCAGTAATCAGGCTTTGAAACCTTGGGATAATCTATGGGCTCATCCGAGACCACAACCTCGCTCCTGCTTGATCCAAGTCTGGCTTCAGGTCCATAGGTATATGTGGACGCAACCTCATAACCTCCAAGCATAAATGCTTGGGATAGCACAGCTCCGGAAAGCACAACACCCTGGCCTCCTGATCCAGATATCATTATCTCAGTTCTCATTCCGACACCTCCATCTCCTCAGCAAGCTCAACTCTTCTCTGCCATCTAAGCTCTATCTGCTCTGCCTCTCTCAGAAGCTCTACATCCTTATCAGTTATGATCTGTATTGCGAAGTCGGGACATCTGTATTCACACAATCTGCATGCTCTGCACTCCTCCAGTTTTGCCACGATTGGAACGTTCACTCCCCTATAGTTTCTCTCTTTTCCAACATCAATCACCTTGTATGGGCATGCCCAAACACAGAGAAAGCATCCCTTGCAGAGATCTTGGCTTATCCTTATCTCAATCACCTTCAAGCTTCCACCTCCTTCTTTTTAATTAAGCTCCAGTAGAGCTCTGAAAACTCAGGTCTATCATCTCTATCCAAGAACTCACCCACCACTATCTTCCCCTCTAATTCTTTCTTGTCCATTTCCTTTGCAACATCAAACAGGACTGAATTATCCTTCATCCACTGCATATAATCCCTTGGATCGGGCTTTCTGAGTATATATCTGCCTGTATAAGTGGGGCATTGAGATATCACCTCTATGACAGAAAATCCCTTGTGCTTTATGGCTTTTTTTACGCTGTTTTTAAGTTGAATGAAGTGCCATGTGGTCCATCTTGCTAAATAAGTTGCTCCTGATGCCTTCATGAGCTCGATCAAGTCGAAGTTCGGCTCTATGTTTCCATATGGGCTTGTGTTTGTGTAAGAGTACATGGGAGTTGTCGGAGCCAGCTGCCCACCTGTTAAAGAGTATATCATATTATTCACAACTATGGAGGTTATTCCTATGTTTCTTCTCGCTGCATGTATAAGATGATTTCCTCCTATGGCCATGCTGTCGCCATCCCCCATAAAAACAACAACGTTTAGATCCGGTCTGGCCAGCTTTATCCCTGTTGCTAGAGGAAGGGCTCTTCCATGCAGGGCGTGAATCGCATCCCTTCTGAAGTAAGTTGGCGTCCATCCTGAGCATCCAATCCCGCTGACAAACACAGTTCTATTCCATTCCTCTTCCCCAAGCTCCTCAAAGGCCATTAAGACAGCTCTCTGTATTATCCCTATGCCGCATCCCGGGCAAAAAGCATGAGGCAGCATCTCAGTTCTCATGTACTTCTTCGCCAGATAATGGGCAAAGTCCAGCCTTCTCATCATGCCACCTCCTTTACAGCTGATAATATATCCTCAGGTGTGTGAAGACTCCCTCCAAGCTTTGGAACGCTGATCACTCTTTTTTCTCCAGCTGCTCTTTTTACTTCTCTTGCCATCTTCCCCATGTTCATCTCGGGCACTACAAATGCTTTCACCTGTTCTGATACTCTCCTTATCATGCTATCGTGGAAGGGCCATAGAGTTATCAGCTTCACCACCCCAACTCTTATCCCCATGCTTCTTGCAATCTTAGCAGCTTTTATAGCAGATCTAAACGGACTTCCATAGGCCACGATAGCTATATCTGCATCGTCCATCATGAAGAACTCCTCTTTTGCAATTTTCTCCACATTTCCCTCTATCTTGTTCCAGAGCCTTTTTATCATCCTGCTTCCCTTTATGCTATCTGTTCCTATCCTTCTCCCGATCTCATCATGAAGGACGCTCTCTATAAGCAGGTTGTAGCCATCCCCCACGGACGGCATCTCTCTCTGGATCTCTCCTCCATAAGGTATGAACTCCTCAGGTGGAACTGATGGCTTCATCCTCTCCACAACCTCCATTTTATCAGGAATAACTGCCGGCTCTCTCAAGTGAACTAGGATCTCATCTAAAAGCAATATAACAGGGGTTCTGTAAAGCTCAGAGTAATTAAATGCCATCACAGTGTGCTCAAATATGTCCTGAACACTTGATGGAGCTATTGCTATTATGGAGTAATCTCCATGGCTCCCAAACCTAGCTTGAATAACATCTCCTTGAGCAGGCATTGTGACCATTCCCGTGGATGGGCCAACTCTCTGAGCATCCACTATCACAACTGGTGTCTCTGTTATGGCAGCAAATCCTATTGCCTCCTGCATTAAGGAGAATCCAGGACCGCTTGTTGCTGTCATCGCTTTTAAACCTGATAAAGATGCCCCTATTGCGGCCATAAGGGATGCCATTTCATCCTCCATCTGTATGAAAATTCCTCCCACTTTTGGGAGCTTTCTCGCCATTTCTTCGGCTATCTCCGTGGCTGGAGTTATCGGATAACCGGCAAAAAACCTGCATCCAGCCATTATAGCGGCATCCGTGAGGGCATCATACCCTATGACAAGCTTTCTCTCACCTTTGCCGCTCATATAGCTCACTTGGATCCTAAGCCTCTCTTATTGATAAGCATTTCCATTAGGAGAATTTTGGTTTTATTTTTTAACAGTTTATCCTCTCCCTCCTCAGCTTGGATGATCTTATTGGAGTGCCATTTTCGGAAAGAACCATAGGTATAACCACTATTGTGAGTTTATTTTTTCCACTAAGTAGCCTAGCGTTATTGACAGCAATAGCACCATTGTAAGTCTCCTCAGATACCACTATTGCGTCGGCATCTACGTGAGCAGCAGGTCCTATAGGATCAGTTATCCTACATATCTCAAATTTAGCCCCTATTGATGCTAGAAAATTCTCCACATTCTCCTTTCTTGTGGAAAAAGGTTCTATTTTCTCCCATTCCTCCTTCTCCTTAAGCATATCCCCATCTGTTATCCCAACTAAGAGCTCATCCCCTAGCATGGCCGCCACTCTTAAAAGCTTCTTGTGTCCTGCATGAAGCCTGTCAAAAGTACCTCCAACTATAACCCTTCTGAAAGGCTTTTTACAGCACTCAGGATTCCCCAAATGTCCTTCACCTCCCTGTCAGCTTCTTTCGATCTTATGTGGGAAAATCTTCCTCTCAGCAATCTTACAGTTCTAGCTCCAGCTCTTGATGCCTCTGCTATTCCACTTGGATTAGCGCTCACCAGTATTGTGGTTGAGGGATCCAGCTCTTGGAACAGCTCAGACCACGAGCTGAGCCCTACTTTATATATGTGAAATATATGATGAAGGTTCAGTCTTATCAGCTTCTCCCAGTCCTTGACAGCAGGTCCGATGGATGCAACACCTACCCTGAATCCTTCATCTCTGAGGGATAGTATCACCTTGAATATACCGGGATTTGGCTCAAGTAGGGAGAACTTTGTGTTGTGATATGCAACTACTCCAGCTGCTATTATTCTGGGATCCCATTTGATTCCAAGTTTCTCCAGCATCTCATCGAAGTGCTTTCCGTAGTCCTCTCCCGTCTCCTCAATAACAGAGAATAGGGCCTTTATTGCGGTCTCAAAATCAACTGGAAGGCCTGCATCTATCATGGATAGAACGGCCCTCTCTCTGGCCACTCTCTTGAGAAAGGTCGCATCAAAGAGAACATCATCCAGATCAAAAACAACAGTATCCCTCATCTAACCACCTTGCTGAGTTTTTCGGGGCTATCTGGATCTAAACCCCTCAGGAGGGATGTGTTATAAGCAAGAAGCTGGAGTGGAATTATGTTCACAGCAGGGGAGAACTCATCTCTCACCTTGATCACGGGCACATCCCCTCCTATCTCTATAACAGGTGCCTCGTATACCTTAACCCTATCTATCACCTCCTGAAGGCCATTGGATATTATTATCACTGGAGTATGTCTCGAAACGAGTTGAATTGGTCCATGCAGAAATTCTCTGGCTGCAAACCCCTCATAATGCAGATTTGATGTTTCTCTTAGCTTAAGAGCTCCCTCAAGGGCGGTGGGATAGTTTGAACCTGATCCCAAGATGAACCCTATGTCCCTGTCCTTTATTTCCTCTGCTACCTCAACTACTCTTTTCTGGCACATTTCTATAGTGTTTCTCATGGCCTCAGGAATCTTTCTAAGCTCTTCTCTGAGATCATCCAGGCAGCACCTCTTCCTCTCAGCTGTACAAATTGATAGGAGGAAGGAGGCTGCCAGTTGAGATGTGTAGGTCTTTGTCGCTGCTATGCTCTCCTCTTTTCCTGCTCTTGTTATTATTGTTATATCAGATAATCTATCCAACGTGCTCCCCTCTGTGTTTGTCACGGATACCACAACCTCTCCTCCATGTCTCCTGTAAAAATCCACTGCAATCAACACGTCCTTGCTCTCCCCGCTCTGGGAGAATGCAAGCAAGACAGTTTCCTTTAGATCATCGGGAAGCCAGTACGGAATCTCAGATGCAGCTATGCTTATCACTCTCTCCGATGCTATCTTTGACATAGCTCTCTGAAGGACAAGAGCAGCATGAAAGCTTGTCCCGCTTCCAGTAGCATAGATAAATCTGCCTTTTATCGCATCTGCTGCTCTTTTTACCTCTTCCTCTGTTGAACTCAGGGTTTTGGCGAAGGCATCTGGTTGTTCCAGTATCTCCCTCCTTGTCCTCTCGCCCCTCATCATCCACCTCTTGCTTGGTGCATGCTTTAAATCCTGCTGTTCCCCTGATGAGAGGTGGGTTGTTGGAGATACTTGTGCTGGGGAAGCCCATATCTTGGCTCGATGGAGTTGATGTGAGGACAGGGGAGATAGTCCAGAGGGATCATCCACAGAGAGGAACTTCCATAGCAGGAAGGGCAATAAAAATACCGCATTCCATAGGGTCGACTGTTGGTGCCTACACTTTCTTCAAGCTTGTGAGAAATAAGGCTGCACCGAGAAAGATAATACTTGAGAAGCCTGATAGCATAACGATGGCAGCTGTGCTGGCGGGAATACCAGTTGAGATGGAGCATGAAGGGCCTGTGGAGGAGCTGAAAGTAGAGGGGGTGCCTGAGAACTTCGTCAGGTATCTGGAGAAGGAGGCATCCTTCTCATCAGCCAGAGGATTTGTTAGGATAAACTCAGTACACCTTTCCGGCATATCATATGCCACAATAGGAGAAGAGGGCCTAGATTTCCTGAAGAAAGTATCGAAAGACGCTAGATTCAGGGTATTGGCAACCACAAATCCCGCTGGCATGGACCTAAAGAGATGGAGGAAGATGGGTATTCCGGAGGATTTTGCTGAGAAGCAGCTCAGGATAGTGAGGCTTCTCCTTAAGATGGGTGCTGTTCCCACGTTTACATGCACACCATATCTGGCTGGAAATCTTCCCACATTCGGCGAGCATATCTGCTGGGGTGAGTCAAGTGCTGTCTCCTTTGTAAACAGCGTTATCGGGGCAAGAACAAACAGAGAAGGAAGTATAAAGGGAATTGTGGCTGCTACTGTTGGTTATACACCTCTGTACGGTAAGCATCTGGATGAGGAAAGGATCCCAAATCTGAAAGTTGACATGGCAGGCCTGAAGGGTTTCACAGAGTTCAGCTTGGCTGGATACATTATTGGAAGGGAATATCCCTCAGCTGTCCCATTTGTTGAAGGAGTTCATCCCTCATATGAGGAGCTTAAGGCCTTTGGAGCTGCTGCTGCGGCATCTGGTGGAATAGAGCTCTTTCATATCGAAGGATTTACCCCTGAAGCGCATATTTTTAGTGTAAGCGGAAATGAAAAGCTGAAAGTGGAGGGATCAGATATAATAGAGGCTAGAGAGGAGCTCAGCTCCTATAACGGGGATCCTGATTTAATAGCAGTTGGATGTCCCCATCTCTCCATGAAAGAGCTAATGTATCTAGCTGAGCTCTCCAATGGCAAGAGAACGAAAATAAAATTCTGGGCTTTTACATCCAGATCTGTCCTAGCTCAATGCCAGGGCACAGTTAAAATGCTGGAGAAAGCAGGGATAGAGGTGTATGCTGATACATGCATGGTCGTCTCCCCGCTGGAAAAAATTGGATTTAGAAGGGTTGTCACAAATTCGGCTAAAGCAGCGAAATATTTGAGGGATCTGAGGGGTTTGGATGTGATGATCCTTCCTCTGGAGGAGATAGTTAAGAGATTTTTCATTAGCTAATGGCCGGAGGATTTTTCTACCTTGCAGAAAACTTTATTATTTTTAGTCTTCTATACCTCACACCCAAAAAAGGGTGTTATGAATGAGAGCCGGAGTTTCGAAGACTGTTTTGGTGGCCTTGGTCATCCTGATCCTAGTTGTTGTGGCAGCTGCCGCAGTTCTCATGAGACCTGCTCAACCAACAACATCAACTCAACCAACACCAACCCAGCCAACTCAACCAGCTGCCCCTCAGAAGAAAGTGAAAGTTGCTGTTATATTTGACATCGGAGGAAGAGGAGACCTGAGCTTCAATGATATGGCATGGATGGGAGCTGAGAGAGCAAAGAAGGACTTCGGAGTTGAGGTTACATACGTACAATCTAGGACCTCCGCTGACTACCTGCCGAACCTCAGGTCGCTATCTCAATCAAAGGAGTATGACTTGATAATCTGCGTTGGATTTCTGATGACGGATGCGCTAAATCAGACTGCTCATGAGTTTCCAAACCAAAAATATGCTATAATAGACTCTGTGGTGAATGCCCCCAATGTCAGAGGAATAATTTTCAAGGAGAATGAGGGATCAGCGCTTGTCGGAGCTCTAGCTGGATTTGCAACAAAGACAAATAAGGTTGGCGTTGTCCTAGGGATAGAGATCCCTGTTCTATATCACTTCGAGGCAGGGTTCTACTGGGGAGTCAACTATGCTGAAAACATAACAGGAAAGAAGGTACAAATTATCTACAAGTACACCGGTTCCTTCACAGATGCGGCATTAGGAAAACAGGTAGCTGAGGGCATGCTCACGCAGGGAGCTGATGTTCTTTACAATGTTGCAGGCCTTACTGGAAAGGGAATGCTGGATGCTGTGGCTGATTATGGGGCAGCTCATGGCCTCACAATGGGACCGCCATTTGGAATAGGAGTTGACGCAGACCAGGATTGGATACATCCCGGCTTTGTAATAGCCAGCATGATGAAGAGAGTTGACAACGGAGTTTACTACGCAATAAGGGATGTAGTATACGGCAATTTCACCGGTGGTGTCATGCCTCTTGGCTTAAAGGAGGGAGGAGTGAAGATGAGCGACGAAAATGACCTAATAGCGTTTATAGAGGTGGCGAAAATGCTTGGAGCAAAGCTTCCTGACACGCCGGAGAACATAATAGCAAAGTACAAGCAGATGAGATCTCAGATACCCCAATCAGTTTGGGATCAGCTCAAGACACTGGAGGAGAAGATAAAGAAGGGGGAGATAGTGATTCCAACGGCTAACTCCCCTGATGAGATAAAGCAGATAAGGGCTAGGTATGGGGTGACCGGATAACCCCCTCCTTTTCTTTTTTGGAGGGTCTATTTTGAGCTCAGAGCAGATAATTTTGATGAAAGGGATCCGAAAGATATACCCAGATGGGACTATTGCGCTCAGAGGTGTGGATTTCTCAGTAAATAGAGGGGAGATACACGGGCTCCTAGGAGAGAATGGGGCTGGAAAGACGACCCTGATGAACATACTGTATGGTCTCATTCCTCCGACATCGGGGGAGATATACCTAAGAGGAGAAAAAGTGGAGATAAAAAGCCCTAAAGAGGCGATGGAGAATGGAATAGGGATGGTTCACCAGCATTTCATGCTTATACCGACCTTCTCAGCGCTGGACAACATAATACTGGGAAAAGAGCCTCTATCAGGCCCTTTAACTGTTGATAGAAAAAGTGCGAGAAAGGAGATAGAGATGCTAATGGAGGAGACCGGCCTCAAGGTGGATCTGGATACAGCGGTAGAGAATCTGCCTGTCGGAATACAACAAAGAATTGAAATACTAAAGATGCTCTATAAGAAGGCTGAGATCCTCATATTAGATGAGCCCACTGCCGTCCTAACACCAATAGAGGTCAAAGAGCTTTTTTCATTTCTGAGGAAGATGAGGGATAGCGGAAAGACGATAATATTCATCACTCATAAGTTAAAGGAGGTGAAGGCAATTGCTGATAGGGTCACAGTGCTGAGGAGGGGAGAAGTAGTTGGAGTGAGGGATGTAAAAGATGTAGAAATACCTGAACTTGCTAGGATGATGGTAGGAAGGGATATCAAGATGAAAATAGAGAAGAAACCTCCCTCTCTAGGAGAGGAGGTGCTTATAGTGAGGGATCTCTGGGTCAGGGATGATAGGGGAAGAGAAGCTGTCAGAGGTCTAAGCTTCTCTGTCAGATCTGGAGAGATATTTGGAATAGCTGGTGTAGAGGGAAATGGGCAAAGCGAGCTCGTTGAGGCAATATGTGGCCTTAGAAAAGTTGACAGAGGATCCATAATTCTCTGTGGGGTTGATGTAACAGGAATGAATCCAATGAAGCTTTATTCTCTCGGACTTGGACATATACCGGAGGATAGACACAAGTGGGGCATAATACTGGACTTCAGCGTCGAGGAAAATGCAATAGTTGGAGTTCACAGGAGCAGAAAGTTCCTCAACTCAATCGGGCTCATGAACGGAAGAGAGATATTCAAGTGGACGGATAAAATAGTTAAGGACTTCAATGTCGAAACTATGTCCCTTAAGACCCCAGCTAGGAGTTTAAGCGGAGGAAATCAGCAGAAGCTAATAGTGGGGAGAGAGCTTAGCAAGAGCCCGAGAGTTATAGTAGCATCTCAACCAACTAGAGGCCTTGATGTGGCAGCAACCGAGTACATAAGGGATCTCCTGCTCAGAATGAGGGATGAGGGAAGGGCAATACTGCTTGTCTCAGCTGATCTAGATGAGGTGATGGGCCTCTCAGATAGGATGGCTGTTATGTATGAGGGCAGATTTACCGGCATAGTGGATCCTGAGAGAGTGAGCGAGGAACAAGTGGGGATGATGATGGGAGGAATTTCAATAGGAGGGATCTCATGAAGTACTGGAAACAGATAGCAGACTCTTTTCTCTCACTTATAGCAGGTTTTTTTGTTGGCGGAATTATAATATGGCTTGCTGGCTTCGATCCCATTCTATTCTACCAAGGACTGCTCATAGGAGCCTTTGGGAACCTATATTACCTGATGACAACGCTGAGCTATGCTGCTCCTCTTATGCTTACAGGTCTCTCATTTGCAATAGCTGCTAGAGCATCCCTCTTCAATGTCGGTGCTGAGGGTCAGTCCTATTTAGGAGCACTTGCTGCTGTTTCTATAGGGGCTTTTCTGGCAATGCCAAATTTGGCTCATCAGCTGTTGATAATAATAGTTGCTTTTATTCTAGGTGGACTTCTGGGAGGGCTTGCAGGCTGGCTTAAGGTCTCCAGAGGCGTTAACGAAGTCGTCTCAACCATAATGCTAAATTACTTATCTCTTTATCTATCAAACTATTTGTTTACATATCAATTTTATGATCCAATGAGAGCATATAAAACAAAGGATATAGAGGCCACTGCTGTGCTTCCTTTTGTCATGCCAGGAACAGATCTATCCTTTTCTCTCTTTCTGGCTTTGCTAGTATCCTTTTTAGTTTATGTCCTTCTCTGGAAAACTCCATTTGGATATGAGATAAGAGCTGTGGGTCTTAACCCAACAGCAGCAAGCTATGGAGGGATAAATGTAAGAAGAAGCATGATAATGTCTATGTTCATAAGCGGAGGAGTAGCCGCTCTTGCAGGGGCATTTGAGGTGATGGGAAGATTTCATTGCATGGACACAGAGCTCACATATATAAAGGGATATGGATTTGACGGCATTGCTGTTGCGCTGATAGGAAGAAACCATCCGATAGCCATAATACCAGCTAGCATACTCTTTGCCATGTTGAAAACTGGTGTGCAAGCTGTCCAGAGGTACACCTCTGTAGGAGGAAGAACCGGTGTGCCTCTTGAGCTTGGTCTTGCGGTTCAAGGAGTGATAATAGTGTTTGTAGCACTTCCCAGCATAATTGACATGATAAGAAGGAGGATGAGATGATGGATCTCGGTATACTCTCTATATTCACTGAGCCATCATTCTACTTGGGAGCACTGAGGTTGATGGTTCCCATAACTCTTGCTGCAATAGGGGAGATAATAACAGAGAGGTCTGGAGTTGTGAACATAGGACTTGAGGGCATAATAATGCTGGGGGCTCTCTCATCAGTTTATGTAGGATACTTCACTGGCAACTTATATCTGGCCCTTTCAGCAGGTATATTGGCTGGAATAGCTGTAGGGATACTGCATGCTGTGATAAGCATATATCTAGCAGGGGATCAAGTAGTAGTTGGGGTGGGCCTGAACCTCTTTGCATATGGTATAGGGGTTATAACCCTGTATCTAACATGGGGGACTTTTGCAAACAGTCCGATAATACCAAAAGGAGCTCAGATACCAAAACTTTATGGCTTCAGCCCGTTTGTCCCATTTACAATAGCAGTTGGAATAGCAGCATGGTACATAATAGAGAGGACATCCGTGGGCCTTAGACTTAAGGCAGTGGGAGAAAATCCAAGAGCTGCAGATTCAGCTGGGATAAATGTCTTCAGGGTTAGGTTTCTTGCAACCGTGACAGGATCAGTTCTGGCCTCTCTTGGAGGGGTTTTTCTGGGACTTGATTGGCTTGCCTCTTACACAAGGGATATAAGCGCTGGTAGAGGTTTTATAGCTCTGGCAATGGTCGTCTTCTCGAGATGGAACCCCATAATTGCTGTGCTAAGCGGTTTTCTTTTCGGCTTCCTCTTTGCTGTCTCTCTCTCAATACCGAGCGGGATAGTTCCCGATCAAGTTATATGGTCAATTCCCTATGTAGCCACTGTTATCGTTGCTGCTGGATTTGTAGCAAAGGCAAGGGCACCAGCAGCTTTAGGAAAGCCGTATAAGAGGGAGTAACTAGGATTTCATCCTTTACTGCTCAGGAGGAATGCTTTTTAATCTGATAAAAATATTTCTGAATAGCCCTACTTTATTATCTAACTTCCATCATAGATGATCAAGAGGTTGATATATTAGAATAAAAATCCCAGTCATTTCAGAATAACTTTTTTATTCTATCCTCAAAAAACTTTTAGGGGTTCTGCTTGGAGGTACTGAGGACAGATGTCCTGATAATAGGCTCCGGCCTTGCCGGATTGAGGGCTGCCATAGAGGCTGCAAGCAGGGGTGTTGAGGTATCCATCCTGACAAAGGTTCATGCGATGAGGTCCCACTCTGTTGCATATGCGGGAGGAACTGCAGCAGTGCTATATCCGGAGGAAGGTGATAGCTTCGACCTTCATGCATTTGACACAGTTAAAGGCTCCGATTATCTCGCAGATCAAGATGTAGTTGAGATGTTCGTCAGGCTTGCTCCACAGGAGATACTCAGACTTGAGCACTGGGGGATGCCATGGAGTAGGAAAAAAGATGGAAGGATAGACCAGAGGCCATTCGGGGGGCATAGCTTTGATAGGGCATGTTATGCATCGGACAAAACAGGTTTTTATGCAATGCAAACTCTCTATAATACAACATTAAAGTATGATAACATAAAAATATATCACGAATGGTTTGCCACATCCCTGCTGGTGGAGGACAATGAGTTCAGAGGGGCAACTGCTATAGAGATGAAGAGCGGGGAGATGTACGCATTTGAGGCCAAAGCTGGAATAATGGCGACAGGAGGTATTGGAAGGCTGTATAACTTCACAACATATGGTCATTCAGCCACTGCTGATGGAATTGCAATGGCTTATAGAGCAGGTGCTCCTATAGAGGACATGGAGTTCATCCAGTTCCATCCAACAGGCCTCGTTCCCTCTGGAATTCTCATATCTGAGGCAGCCAGGGGGGAGGGAGGATATCTGAGAAACAACAAAGGGGAGAGGTTTATGGCAAAATATGCTCCCCAAAAAATGGAATTGGCACCAAGGGACGTAGTTTCCAGGGCTATGATGAGAGAAATAATGGAGGGAAGAGGGTTTGAGGGTCCAAACGGGCTGGACTATGTTCATCTGGATTTGACCCATCTGGGAGATGAGAAGATAAGCGAGAAGTTGACTGAGATAAAGATGCTCTGCATGAATCTGCTGGGAATAAATCCAGCTGAGGAAATGGTGCCCGTGAGACCCGTGGCTCATTACCTGATGGGAGGCATACAGGTGGATATGAATGGAGCGACAAAGATAAAGGGTCTTTGGGCGGCAGGGGAGTGCAATTGCTCCAGTGTCCATGGGGCAAACAGGCTCGGCACAAACTCATCAATAGATTGCCTAGTATTCGGGTATATAACAGGAAAGAACGCAGCTGAATATGCAGCTGGAAGGCCTGAGAGGGATATACCCAAGGAAAAAGCTGAGATGGAGGAGAAAAGAGTATTTGATGGGATACTGAGGGGAGGAACTGGTGAGGATCCATATTTAATAAGAAGGGAGATGCAGAACACAATGGGCAAATATGCCTATGTCTTCAGGCACGGAGATGGACTTAAAGAGGGGCTTAACAGAATAAGGGAGTTAAGAAAACTTTTTGGAACAGGAAGAGTCGCTGATAAGAGCAAGGAGTACAACCAGAATTTGATACACGTTTTGGAACTTGATTTCATGCTTGAGATGGCTGAAGTTGTTCTGACAGCTGCATTAGCTAGGACAGAGAGCAGAGGGGCCCATTACAGACTTGACTATCCCAACAGGGATGACGTGAACTGGCTGAAGCACACGATAATATACAGGACGAAGGAGGGCCTTCCCATGCTGGATTATATTCCCGTCAGGATAACGAAGTGGAAGCCTGCTGAGAGGAAATATTGAGGTGATAACATGAAGGAGGAGAACAGAGGAGGAGTTTTTAAGTGGTTTGACTTCAGAAACTACTCGCTTGAGAGATTTCTCTACACAATGCACAGGATAAGTGGAATAGGGCTGGTGATCTGGATTGTGATACACACGATACAGAACGCATTTCCAAGGCTGTTTCCCTTCATGTATGGATGGGAGTACACAATACTGCTGCTTATTCTCTCCTTCCATGCGGCAAATGGAGTGAGGCTTCTCATCACAGAGCTTGGATTTCTCTTAGGAAAGACTTACAGGCCAGTTTATCCTTATAAAATGGGGGTAATATACGGGACTCAGAAGAAGTTCACTGTCGTGATTCTGCTCATATTCTTCATAATCTTCTTGGTGATGTTCTACTACCTGATGCTGAACATGAGGGTGATAACATGAGGGAGTCCAGCTTGATGATGCTACATTATGCAGCAGCCGTCGTCCTTCTTGTGACAGGATCAATACATCTCATGAAGAACAACATCCCGGGCATGGAGATTCATGGTCCTCTATACCTGGTAAACATGCTGATATTTGTCTCCGCCCTTATGTATCATGCGATGAACGGTGTAAGGGTGATCCTAATAGAGCTTATGCCGAAAAGGTCAAGGGCAATATCCTACATCATACTAGTGCTGGGAATAATAATTTACTTATATATAGCTAATTTAGTGATAGCATTGGTGAGGTGATGCGATGGAGGAGAGATGGATTCTGTTCAAGGTGTTCAGGTACAACCCAAAGGTCGACAAATTCCCCCACTGGGATGGATTTAAGGTAAAGGTGGACAGAGGAACGACGGTGCTGGATGCTCTTCTCAGGATAAAGGAGGAGGATCCAACTTTAGCTGTAAGATACTCCTGCAGGCAGTCTATATGTGGCTCCTGTGGCATGATGATAAATGGAAAGCCAAGACTCGCCTGCTATACAAGAGTTCTATCCTTGGGAACGGATATGGTGGAGGTTGCTCCTCTAAAAAACTTCAGGATAATAAAGGATCTCGTAGTAGATTTCTCAGATTTCTTCAAGAAGGAGAGGAGCATATATCCGTTTATAATAAGAAGCGATGCCGAGGAAATGATGAACCCAACTGGGGCATATAAACAGACAGAGGAGGAACTTCTCAAGTATTTGGAATTTGCTGACTGCATAGAGTGTGGTTGCTGTTATGCAGCATGCCCTACCACAGCTACGGATCCGCTTTATCTTGGTCCTCAAGCACTAAACAAAGCATATAGGTTCATAATGGACAACAGAGATGAAGGAGCCAAGCTAAGGCTTTCGGTTGTGGACAGCGATCATGGATGCTGGAGATGCCACTTTGCAGCTTCCTGTAGCAATGTCTGTCCGAAGGGAGTTGATCCTGCAAAAGCGATACAGTTCCTGAAGGGAGTGATAATGAGGGAGAAGACAGTGGGCTTTAAGAAGGAGGGAACAACTCTAGTGAGCTACCCACAGTTGAAGCCTGTGGGCTTCCAGCGTTCGGAGTAGGCTTTGCGCCTATCCCCTCATCTGCTGGTTCGGGGGGCTCACAGCTCCCCCATCCCATAGAGCTCATTACCCCATGGGCTATATTTATACAGGCGTTTAAATCCCTATCGTATTCCATTCCACACTTTGGACATTTAAACATCCTTCCTTTAACTTGGGCAACATGCCCGCATCTGTGGCATGTTTTAGAAGTGTTTCTAGTCTCTTTTTTCGTCAAGTATCTGACTTCTATTCCCTCGAGAAGAGCCTTGTGTTCAATGTAGATTTGGAGCTTCCTGAAGGGTAAAGAGTGGAACCTTTTGTTAAGCTTTTTAGACTTCTTGAAGTTTTGACGGATTCCATTTAGATTCTCCATCACGATTACCGGTTTCGGGAACTGTTTAGCATAAGCGATTATCTGATTGGCTATAATGTGTAGCTGTTGATCGACCTTTCTTCTCTCTTTTCCTTTAAGCTCCTTAACCTTTCCAACCCTGCTCTTTTCCTGAAGTTTCCTTCTGATATGACCGTATAGTCCTCTTATCTGCTTGATTTCCTGTCCTCTCCAGAACCGTCCCTTTATGGGCTTGTTAGGATTGCTTTTCGATATTGCTACTGCAACAGCCAAATTGTGTTCGCCTCTATCTATTGTTATCACGGTTTCAGGCTCATCTGGGACTTCAACGGATTTCTTTAGGATGAAATGGGCATACCATTGTCCATCACGCTTGACCATTTCAACTGTTGTAAATTCCCACCCGCCTCTGAGGGCTTCCTCTATCCTCTGTTTCTGTTTCTCCCCAAAGGCTACCGGCAAACTGACTCTTTCCCTCCTGTTTAAGCTCAGCGTCAGCCAGTATGGCGTCAGAACATTTGTTGTCTTAGAAAAGCGGTAGCATCTTCTATCAAAGCGCATGGATATTCTCTTAGGTCTCAAAATGCTGTTCTTTTCCTTGACTTTCTCGAAGCTTTTCAAGATTTCAACGGCCTTGTCCCTTGCGGTTTGGATTAAAGCAGTGTTCAGGTTGAAGAGCTCTTTGGCCTTTTCATAACAGTTCTCGTGCAGAAAACTCTTGGATTTGGAGTTAAAGCTGAGATACCATTTCACGAGCCTGAAATACTCGTTAAAAGTTCTGTTTAAGGCCAAAACCTTTAATCTATTTGGCTTGAAAACTTTCCCAACCACGCATACCTGGGCATCCTTCTGCACGGGAACATCCCAAAATGACTGGGCTTCTCGATTTTTAAGCTTTTTGCATTAATCTCACCCATAAATGGTGTGAGTTTTCTGGCAAAACTCTAATAAAGATGTCCTGCTTAAAAGAAGATCAGAGAAGCGAGTAAACTAGGACATCAGAGAAACCCTCTGGCTCTATTCTTCTTTTTCTAACCCTTATCCTTATGTCAATGTATGTAGCCCCTTTCTCGCTCTTAGCTACAACCTTTACGGAGGAGTAGGGCATTTTCTCCGCTATAATCCTCTTTATAATGCTGGATATCCTTCTCACTCCATATCTAGAGAGCTCAACTTCCATGCGATACAGAGCTCTTGCCTCTCCCCTTCCAAGCTCCCACCACAGAAGCTCGAGACCAAGTCTTCTTGGCTCGAGTATTGCCGACATCACCACGCTTGTCATCTCCATCACTAAGCATATCTAACTGAAACGGAATATTAATGTTATTGTGATACCATTTCGAAACGTTTCAGAGTATCTTGCATAGGTTTAAAAGCTTGTAATAATCATGATATGTGTAATTCCATAAGACATTTTTCATATTAACAAAGTATGAATTAAAAAAGAAAGAAATTATCAGTTTACTTCAGCTCCTCAAATATCTCTTTCCTCCTGCTCTCTGCTCTTTTCATCACCTCCATGAAGAGGTTCCTTCCATGGGAGTCTATGGCCACCATTGTGGGTCCAAAATTCTCAACTTCAACAACCCACATTGCCTCGGGAATTCCCAGATCAAGCCAATGAACTTCCAAAACTCTCTTCACGGATTTAGTAGCCAGAACAGATACCCCGCCTGGATGAGCTAGATATGCAGCTCCAAGCTCCTTCATAGCCTGTGTTGTCCTCTCGAACATACCTCCTTTCCCTATCACAAGCCTCACTCCAAAGGCCCTTAGGAAATCAGCTTCCACCGACTCCATCCTAGCGCTTGTGGTAGGACCGAATCCAACAATTCTCCACTCATCTCCTTTTTTCTCGGCTATTGGACCACAGTGATAAATTGCCATCCCTCTAAGATCAACTGGAAGAGGCTTTCCCTCTTTATAAAACTCCAAAGCTCTCCTGTGAACCTGATCCCTTCCCGTTATTATCTTTCCCGATATATAAACTACATCACCTGCTTCCAGCTTCCTCACTTCCTCCTCACTAATAGGAGTTTTTATATAATACTCCATCATACCACCTCATGGAACAACTATCCTGAACTCCCCATTCGGAAGAAAATCAGCTATTGACTTCCTAGCAGCCCAGCAGAGCATTGAAACTCCCACTGGAAGGCTTGCCGGATGCTTATGTGCCCACTCTATGTGCACAGCTAGGGCAAAAGTCTTTCCACCAAGTCCCATGGGCCCTATTCCCATCGAGTTTATCTTCTCCTTGAGCTCCTCCTCTATTTTTCTTAGGTTTTCATCAGGATTTCTCTCATTTAAAGGCCTGAGGGTCGCCTTTTTAGCAAGCTTCATAGCGATATCCGCACTTCCTCCAACTCCAACCCCTATTATAACTGGAGGGCATGGCTGAGTCCCAGCATTATAGGCTGCATTTACCACAGCCTGCTTTATCCCCTTGAGCCCGGCTACCGGAGGCAGCATGAACAGCTGTGAGACATTCTCACTTCCACCTCCCTTGGCCAAGTATGTCACCCTCATTCTATCCCCAGGAACTATGTCAACATGGATCACCGGGACGAACCTTCCCGTGTTATCCCCTGGGTTTTCATAAGTCCATGGATTCACTGAGTTTGGCCTGAGGGGAACTTTTCTTGTCGCCTCCCTCACAGCCTCCGTTATCAGATTGTATATCCCTGCTCTTATCGGGAAGTCCTCACCAAGCTCCACGAAGAAAGTTGGTGTGCCGGTGTCCTGGCATATCGGCAGCCTCAACCTCCCAGCTTCGTCCAAGTTTTTCAGTATGGCCATTAGATTTGACTTTGCCACACCGCTTTCCTCTTCTGCTGCCCTTTTTAATGCATTCAAAACATCATCTGGAACTCTAAAAGCAGCTCTCTCCATCATGTCAACGATACCGCTCTTTATCCTCTCCTCTATCATCCAAGATGCCTCCTGAGAATGGATCCAAGCCTATTTATGCCTTCTTCTATCTCCTCTGGCGATAGATATGAGTACCCAAGTCTCATCCCATTTCTCTCCACGATATTGTCGGAAAGTCCCACTCCTGGCTGATATGCCATTCCTATTGATGGATAGAATGCCTGTCCTGGGACATAGGCAACATCCTCCTTTATTGCAATATCCAAGAACTTCTTTGAGTCGAAGTCCTTCCTCTTGGAGCTCCACCATATGAAGAAGCCTCCTTTCGGATCAGTCCTCTCCCCTTCTGGGAAACTCTCATCTATTGCCTTTGCCATCACCCTGCATCTCTTCTCATACTCCTTCCTGACCTTGTCTATCTCCCTCTCGAAATACCTCTCATAGTAGTATCTGGCAAATCTCTGGCAGAGGACGGGAGTGCAGAGATCCAGATATCCCTTCACCTTTATCACCTGCTCTGCCACATCCTTCGGCATGACAGAATATCCAACTCTGACGACAGCTACCTCCTTGCTTGTAGTTCTCATGTATATGACATGACTGTTCTCCTTGTCAAATGCCTTTATCGGCCTTATTCTCTGATCTCCAAACTGTATCTCCCTGTATGCAGCATCCTCAACTATAAGGGAGCCATGTGATGCAGCAACCTCAAACAGATCCTTTCTCCTCTTCTCAGGCATTGTCGTGCCAGTTGGGTTATCTGAATCCGGGACCACATATATGATGTCAGGAACTTTTCCAAACCTCTTCTTGGACTCCTCTATTGCCTTATCAACATGCTCAGGGTCAACACCCTCCTTGTCCTGCGGCACTGTTATGACCCTTGCCCCAAACTTAACTGCCACATTCACAAATCCGAGGTAGACAGGCCTGGGAACTATGACAACATCCCCGGGATCTATTAAAACATCCATTATCGCATATATCGCCTGTTGAGATCCAGTTGTTATTATAACATCCTTCCACCCCTCCTCCTTGTCAAGAGGGAGATAATCCCTTCTTATCATCAGATCAGCCAGCACCTTTCTGAGGCTCATCAGACCATCTGTTGGGGCATAGTTGTAGTGATCTATCACAACCTTGTGGTCATCTGAGCTTGAGAGGAGCTCAAAGTCCTCAAGACCCATCTCCACCATTATCCTAGGGAGAACCGTCAAAGGAAGGACGCCCGGCTTTCCTCCCGCAAAATAGTACTTGACGGCATATCTGAGAAGGGCTCTTATCTCCGATTCTGGGACAAGATGGGTCCAGGTTGCAAAATCAAAAGACCTCTGCCTTATCACCAAGTTCCCACTACTAAGATGTGGAGGGGATAAAAATTTAAACATATCCTTAAAGGCCATCTTTATTCCAAAAGGAATATACGTTCCAACTAGTAGGACCGAGACTGTTAAGACAATGCATGATATTACTACAATAATGAGGTTTATCGGTCCCAACACTCTTATCTGCCGATAAAGCCGAAAACACGGGTTCTCTGTCGATGCTAAATTAGGCTTATAACATGCCTAAATTTAAATTAAAAGGCCGATTTTTCTGTGAGATGAAGAAGAGGATCGTGATAAAAGGGGAGAGAGTACAGGATGTTGGATACAGGCTTTTCCTTCTAGAAGCAGCAGAACAGCTGGGATTAGTAGGCTTTCAGGCTAAAAACATTGAGGATTATGTGGAATGCATTGTTGAGGGGGAGAAAAGCAGAGTTGACAAGTTTATCGAGTTTGCAAGAAGTAACTTTCCTGAGTTTGCAGAAGTGAGAGAGGTGATAGATGAGAATTATGAGGGAAGTGTGATGTCCATAGAGGGATTTTACAGGATATTCAGCCTGGGCCAGCTTGTGAAAATCGTTAATGTTGGATTAAAAATGCTGGAAAAACAGGATGAAACATTGAAGGAGATAAAGGAGCTCAGGACTGACCTAAAGGCTTTGAGCAAAGATTCTCAAAAATAGGGGAAGAGATAGCGAAGATAAAGGAGAGAATAGGTTTATGAGCCCATCCATTTTAACCTGCAGATTACACGGATTCTATTTAAATTCTCTTTGGAGATCTCTAATATCAGCGCCTAAATCCTCCTCTCGGCCTCCTTCCATAGCCCTGTCTTCTCGGTCTCCAGCCCTCAGGAGCCTCAGGAGATTCCTCTGGAATCTCCTCAGCGCTTACCATGGAGCTATCATCAAGCTGCTGTATGCTTCCTCTGTTTCCAACATTGAGCTGCACCTTCCCCCTGAACGCGGTGGTGAATGCATTCTGTACTTCTATCACCTGTCCTTTCCTCAGCTTTCCTGCATGGTCCCCCCATAAAGTGAGGCCTATTCTTCCGGTTTCGTCCCCAACTAGGGCCTCGGAGAGGGTCTTGGACCCACTCCTCGTCTCCACAACGCGGGGCTCGCCCGCCTCCAAAACCCTGACCCTGACATTTATCCCGTCAGAGCCGGGTGCCAGGTCCATCACCTTTTTCATCTGTCTCGACATACGGATCTCCTTCTTCTCTCGACCAGCTTCCGTTGTCGGGTAATTGACATTTACTACCCGTTCCATCTCGGATGGCAACAGGGTTGCTATCCTCATGGATGGCTTTCAGGGGCAACGGAAACTCCCCTCATCCTGAGTATGTGCCCATTCGGTGCTATATACCACCACATATCGGGCACAGAAAATAGGATCTTTCATTTATAAACTTATCGTGTGAGTATGCACATAAAAGTTAATAGTTAACTTTTTGGGAACTGCTGACGAACCCTGAAGGGTCGGCCAACGGACCCGCTGGCTAGGTCCTGCTGTTTTCCTCGAGGGAAAACAGGGCCTACTTATGTGACAGCAGGGGATTAAAAAGGTTTATGACATATAAATAGAATTAATGATTTTATCCACTCCCCTTAGCTCCTCTTTATGCTCAGTCGTGTTCACCTAATAGCAGTGCTAGTGGCACTGATAGCATTATCAGCTCTTATTCCCCTTATTTTCCCAAAGGAGAGTAATGCAAGAGCCCCACAAATGAGCCTCGGATATGCTGGAGAGGTGCAGAATGTACAAAAGGGGACATCTTACTTCTCCTTGGACTACTACAGGAGGTTTCTGGAGGAGCTTAGGAAGCCCAGATATCTTGTTTTAAATGTAAAACAATTTGTTCTGCTCAGCAAAAGTGGATGGAGAGCTCCTTCGGATAGAGTAACTGTCGTATTGAGGCATGACTGTGACAATGACATAGAAATAGCGTTTAAAATGGCAGAGATGGAGCATGAACTTGGGATAAATGCATCATACTATGTCAGGGTAAGGGATGAGAGATACAACGTCCTGTCGGAGTCTGTGTCGAAGAAGATAAAGCAGATTTATGACTGGGGCTTCGATGTAGGCCTTCACTATGAGGATCTCTATGCATCAGAATACAGCACAAGCAGATACAATCTGAGCAAAGCACTTAGTTTATTTGAGCTCGATCTTCAAATTCTCAGATCGATAGTTCCAGTTGATACAGCATGTGCCCATGGAAACAGGGCAAACATGACGTACAGAAATTTTGACATGTTTTCCATGGCAAACAAAAGCATAGAGGACTTCGGACTCGTAAGCGAGTGCTATCTATCGGTCCTTCCCTACCTGAGAACATATCAGCACTACTGGAGAACGGATAACATGGGAAAGCCGAGCGATTGGATAAGCATAGTGCAGAACGCCAAGCCCGGACAGGTCGTCTACCTCTTAATACATCCCTGTTACTATGGAGCTGGAGGAGAGAGCTATGACTATCAGCCTTGATCTTTCCTAGTAACCTACTCCACAACTAAAGTCAGGAGTCTCCTTGCATTGATCTTGATGAATTCCCAACTTTTAATATATTTTTTGAGCAGAAATCTCCAGCCAGTTTATATATTCAACTGAGTTACATTTAGCAGACCATGGAGCTCGTCCTCAGATATGGGCTGGATTGTGTAAATCCGAATTTCAGGGAAGTTCTAAAAGATGTCCTATCGGAGTTAAAAGAGCTTTTTGGCGATAACTTGATATCCGTTGTCCTGTTTGGAAGCGTGGCAAGAGGGGATTTCAAGGAGGGCAGTGACATAGACCTGCTGGTCGTGGCAAGGAACTTTCCACAAAAATACTCCAGAAGGATGGATCTTCTCTTTCCAATAGCTGAGAGAGTAAGAGACAGAATTCCAGGACATCCTCTGCAGTTTTATCCTCTGAGGGTGGAGGAGGCATTGAAAAGCAGGCCTATATACCTAGATCTACTGACAGATGCAATAATACTTCACGATAAGGACGAATTTATGACAAAGGTGCTGAAAGATCTGTGGAAAAAACTGATAAAGCTGGGAGCAAAGAGAATTGAGCTTGAAGATGGGAGCTGGATGTGGGTTCTCAAGCCGGGCCTTAATGTGGGAGAGGTGATCGAGATTTGAACACTTATGCGATGGCTAAGGCGTATATAGAGGATGCCGAACGCTCTTATAGGGAGGCAAAATTCAATCTGGACGAGGGAGCTTTTCATAGATGTGTGCGTAGAGCGCAGGAGTGCGTTGAATTATCCCTGAAGGGAATGTTGCGTCTCATGGGGATAGAGTATCCGAGATCTCATGATGTCTCAGTGGCTTTAGATAAAGCCAAGGAGGAAGTTAATCTTCCAGATTGGCTGAAGAAAGAGATAGATGAACTGAAGAAAATAAGCACATATCTTGCAATAAGAAGAGGACCCGCTTTTTATGGCGATGAGAAGGCTTTTATACCTCCAGAGGAGCTTTATTCCGAGGAAGATGCAAGAGAGGCACTTAATATGGCATTCAGGGTTCTAGAGACCACAAAAAAATTATTACAGCATTACAAAAAGCAGTAAGCTGATATCTTTGATTTTCTAGCTCAGAAATCTGTTCTATTCTCTGCAGCTCTTTACTCTTCTATCCACAAACTTTTTAAAAAACCTTGTGGATATAGCTGTGTGGAAGTGCAAGAGTTAAAAAGGATAATAACGGCTCAAAAGGAGGAAATAGAGGATAAATTCAGGAATAGAAGGATAATAGAAAGAGATATAGACTATGAAAGGCTGAAAAGATATATATCGGCTCCGAATGTTCTAGCAATACTGGGAGTCAGGAGATGCGGGAAATCCACCCTCTCTCATCTAATTCTGAGGGATCTAAAAGCATGCTACATAAACTTCGATGATGAGAGGCTGCTGAGATTTAATTCAGCCGATTTTGATAGGCTGCTTCAGGCCTTCTATGAGCTACATGGGGATTTCGATTATCTGCTGCTTGATGAGCCCCACAACGTGCCAGGATGGGAGCTTTTTGTGAGCAGGATGAGGGAGAGCAAAAGAGTTGTGGTGACCGGATCTAACTCAAGGATGTTATCTGGAGAGCTGTCAACGGCCCTTACCGGAAGATATGTCGATTTCACTTTATTTCCATTCAACTTCAGGGAGTTTCTGGCTTATGAGGGCATTTACTTCGACGGATATTCTGCAAGAAAGGTGGGCATAATAAAAAGCAAGCTAGAGGATTTTTTGAAAAGAGGAGGTTTTCCAGAGACCTATTTATTCGGAAGGGATATAATTGTGAGGATATACTCGGATATAGTGGAGAAGGACATATTAAAAAGGCTGAGGATAAGGAAGAGATCCGTGTTCAGGGATATGATAGCCTATCTGACGTCAAACTTCTCCTGTGAGTTCACGATGTCCAAGCTGTGCAGAGTTTTTGGAGTAAGGGATGTCCACACGGTGAGAGAGTGGATAGATGGTGCCAGAGATGCATACCTGATAATAACTCTGATGAGGTATTCCCCAAAGCTGAAGCAGCAGTTCATAGCCCCTCAGAAGGTGTACTCAATTGACACAGGAATTGCATATGCGATGGGCTTCAGGATATCTGAGAACTTCGGAAGGCTCATGGAAAACCTGGTGGCAGTTGAGCTCATGAGAAGAAAAAGCTACTTCAATGCAGACTGGGAGATATTCTACTGGAAGGATCACA
>NZ_RCOS01000167.1 GCF_003947435.1 Candidatus Methanodesulfokora washburnensis | reverse complement strand
GCCTTAACGAGAGGCATGGGATGGGGGAGCTGTGAGCCCCCCGAACCAGCAGATGAGGGGAAAGGCGCAAAGCCTGCTCTAAACGCTGGAAGCTCCCGACTTTAGTCGTGGAGCAGCTCACCTCAACGAACTCCCTTTAAGTATTTATCTATAATATCCTTGACAGTTTTTCCCTCGATTACCTGAAAACCTATCTCCCAGTCCATTAGTTTCTCAACGACGGAAGAACTGCATGGTTTTGAGGAAATCAGGATATCTATCCTCTTGCTTTTAAGCCAAGATGCGAGGCTTATTTCTCTACTAGGAATCAAAAGAGAAGATATGGGGTTCCTCACTACCTCCACTAGCTTAGCTTCCTTATCCCTTACCTCTATTATTGCCATAAAAGGGGATCCAAGTGGTCTGGGATGAACTTCTGAATCCAGTCCTTCATCAGACCATGTGGGTATAGCAAGTCTCACTGACATATGGTGGGCATCCTCGGCAAATTTAAATACTTTTTTATTCACGCTCAAATTTTCATAGAAACTGAATACTCAACCAGAAGCCTAGCTAAATTGAACATATCCCTGAGATCCACCATCTCAACGCCGCTATGCATATACCTATTGGGTACTGAAACAAGACCTGTCTTAACTCCTCCTCTAGCTATCTGAATTGCCCATGCATCTGTTCCTGCTCCTCTTGGATCTGCCTCTCTCTGATACATTATCCCATGCTTCTCAGCAATCTCTATGAGGGATTCCGTTATCTCTCTGTGATATATCGGACCTATAGATATAACAGGACCTTTTCCAAGCTCTACGAAGGCTATTTCCTTTGTTTCAGGGGATTTTGCATGAGTCACGTCCACAATTACTGCTACATCAGGCTTTAACTCGTATCCTATCATGCTTGCGCCCCTTAATCCTATCTCCTCCTGTACTGTTGCCACAAAGTAGACAGATATGTCTCCTAGCTCATTTTTCCTAGTGGCAAGCATTCTTGCTGCATATATTATTGAAGCTAAGCCTGCCTTATCGTCCATGCCTGAGCCTATAACTCTGTGCTTTCCTATTAATTCCGGCTCCGAGTGAAGCGCTATATAATCTCCCACTCTAACACCAGCTTCTTCAGCTTCTTTTTTGCTATCAACACCTATATCTATCACAAGTTCCTTGAAATCTATCTTCTTCTCCTTTTCCTTCATAAGATGAGGAGGAATAGTTCCTATAACTCCTCTTATGCTTCCTTTTGAAGTTATCACAGTGACCTTGCTTCCGTAAGCTACTCTTGCGTCCCAGCCTCCTATCGGCGAGAATTTAAGATAGCCCGATTCATCTATACTTGTAACGATAAAACCTATTTGATCTACATGGGCTGCAAAGAGAAGTCTTTTCTTTCCTGCCGGATTTATCACAGCCACACTATTATCCCATGAAGTTGTCCAAAAATCATCCACATAGCCGGATAGAAGTTCCTTAATGGTTTCTCTTGCATTCTGCTCATATCCTGTAACAGTAGGAACTGAGGCAAGCTTTCTTAGTATATCGAATATATCTTCATGTTCCATAAGGCTTGCTGTTGACAATGAGGATAAAAATATTACTCTTCACTTGTAGAATTCTCCTCCTCTAGCTCTCCATATATCGGTCCCCTGTAGCCACAATCAGGGCAAAACCACTCCTCTGGGGTAAGCCATCCGGATAAAGGTGATATCTTCATTATCCTCTTGCTTCCGCATACAGGACATACTTTCAATGCAATTACCTCTCAAAAATATCTGAATTTTCCTGCTTAAAAATATTGCTTCCAAGTATGGACGGTGATGTTATGAGGAGGAAGGGAGTGAGCGGAACTGTCGAGCAAGCTCTTCTGCTGATTCTCACAATAGCTCTCTTTCTCAGTATAATAGCAGCTCCTATCATGAATGTTGTCTCAATATTCGAGCAAGCCCCATCAAAACTCTGGAATGGTACAGTTTCAGCAGTGAAATGGCTTGATGAAACAGTTGCCAAAATATTTGGAATAAATGGCTGACTAAATTCGCTTACCTCTTTTTTGCTTATCAAAGCACTGACTTTCGTTGTTTTATTTAATGGAAACCTAAATTAACATACGCCCTATTCTATCTGATATCCCCAGTTGGTATTTCCAGTCTCTCCACTTTTAGCTTCCGCTAAAGGTAGGAACTTATGGTCCCAGCAGCAGTTCTAGTATTATCAGGAGTATTATTCCAGAGATTATAAGCTTCTTTCCCTTATAACTGAATAGATCGCTTGCCCATAACACTGCACCTATTGCAATGAGGGCCCCTCCAAGCACTCTTCCAATTGTCAGTGCAGCATCCTTTATCGCGTTTATCATCGCCACTATTGCATTGACCATGTTTCTAACTGCCTCGCTAAATCTCCTGTTGAAGTCATCTAATGCACCATTTTCCGCTGAAGTTGCAGGAGATCTTATGATAATTAACGTCATTAACAGAATCACGATCCATCTTCTCATGAAATTTCCTTCTCTGAATAGATTTTCCATGGAAAACGGGGAAATTAAGGGAAAAGTTTTATTTTGGCTGTATAAAAGCTTCTAGTCCAGTTTCTGGAGGTTCTGCTTCGGTTGAATTCGTGTTTCCTGGTATTTTTGAAAGCTCACCATCGAGGTAAACTTGCCATATAATCTTAAAGTTCTCTGAGATACCCCTCTTCGATCCACCATAATAGTAAAGGGTTATGTCCTCTTGTTCTACTATCGCATTGACTCTATATATTAGAATATATTTATATAAATAAACTCTATTATAAATCATCTCTACATTATATATTAAATTTAGACTACAGTTCCTAGCTGCTATCCTTGCATTGTCCAGAGATATCTCTAGTTCATCTCTGTATCGCTTTATCGCATTGCTCACCCATTTTTCAAGTTCTTTGGTGTCATTGAACTCTGCGCTCTCCTCAAAGGATGAGTTTCTTGGGAGCAGTTCAGCAACTTTGTCGAAACAAATTTTTCTATAAGGGTGACATATATTTATTATATAGCTTCTTTTTCCTGAAATGCCTGTCATCTTGCTACCAATTCTCAGCTGTACTTCTGTGCTTACTCCAATGGAGTTGGGATCCGAGGCTCCATCAAAAATAGCATTTAGCGTGCCATTTACCCCATTACAAGTTCCCATTTTTATCAGATATTCTATATCAGCCTCCATGCCCTTTCTATCTAGGTCTCTTTTAAGCTCAGAAATGAAATCATTCAGATCAATTGTCAGATTTTTAGACCTATTTAGCAAGAGTTTATCCAGGTAAAGCCTTTCAAAGATCACCAATCTAGCTGGGAAGGTCTCTATCTCAGCATGCACTTCCTCTTGAGATATCCTATACACTACTCCTCTGCTATCCAACGGATAGAGATCGGGAAGTTTTATCAGGGTTGTTATGACTATTATCCCCGCTAGAATGAACAGAAGTTCCTTCATGGCCATCCACCAGTTATGTAAATCCTTCCTCCTGGAATAGGCTGAACTATCGCATAGCAGCTGCGAGCTGTACAGCTCATGTTCAGCTTAGATGTAATATTTCTAATGCTATATGATACATTTTTGACAGATGATATAGCAAGGCATTTTGCCCTTCCCTCCGAGAAAGATGGAATAAACCAGACATCTGATGCATTAAGACCCACAAACAGGAGCATAAAGAGAATAAGGATCAGAATAAGGTATCTCAACAAGGCAGGATCGCCTCCATAATTATGAGGAAAGCTAATACTATAAATATAGTTGTTAAGATGAAATAAGAAAGGTAGTCGTTCACTCCTCCTCACCTTTTGGGGGCTCGAAACTGCCATCTAATCCATATTTCTGGTTTATAGAGGTTATTAACGCTTTCCAGAAGTCTAATTTTCTGTGATATAGATCCTCCCTAATGCTGATCGCATTATTTAACAGGGATATTATGGAGACAACCAAGATTACAGTCATGAGAAGGAGAAGAGCCTCCTTCATCACCCTCTCCATCCTATTATCACCTCTCCCTCCCTCCATTCTGCTGTTAGAAGTCCATTGCCTCCAATTTCTAGATCAAAGTCCCTTATTTTCACAGGAAAACAGTGATACAGGCTTTCATTTCCAGCAGATACCAAAACACAGCTATCCCCCTTCACCTCTACTCTGCATGGGAGGTTTATCTGAACTTCTCCTCTACCTCCTCCAGAGGAGATGGATACTGCTTCCTCAAGAGCATAGAGAGCTGCCCTTATGCATTTCCTCTCCTTATATTCCTCTATAGATATCAAGATCTCCTTGACAGTGCTTGCTGAGAGAAGTAGGATCATAAGCCCTAAGGATATTATTAGGGCAGTAGACACCACCTGATGCATCTCATCACCACTAGAATTAGCGCAGCAAGAGGGCTAATTCTACAGATAGATAACAAAAACAACAACTCAATTACGTGCACAACTCTTAATTTTCTGGAAGATTTAGCCCAATTGCTTTGAAAAAGTTCGGATATCTTTTCTCTTCTCCAGCACCGATATATCATAGATTACTGTTGATGGATACTGCCCCATCTCATCTTTCTCGTATTTCTTCACCATGTCCCATATATTGAGAAGGGCAGCTGAAACACCGGAAAGGGCTTCCATCTCAACTCCCGTTTTTGCAATAGCTTTTACCTCAACCTCTACTTCTACATAGTTTTCCTTCAATTTTACCTCAACATTAACATTTTCTATCGGTATTGGATGGCACAGCTGTACTATCTCAGGCGTCTTCTTCACCGCCTGTATAGCGGCTAACTTAGCAACTGTTATGACATCTCCCTTTTCTATTTTCCCCTCAACTATCCTCTTTATCGTGCTCTCTTTTAGTTTTATCCTTCCCCTTGCCCTTGCAATCCTCACAATGGGCTCCTTCTCCGATATATCCACCATTTTAACCATGATATCACCCCTTATAGAAGGGCTCCCTCCTGCTTACAGCAAGAAAGAAGAGGGAATCTATCTCCTTTCCCCCTCTCAATTTATCCAAAAAGGGAACTAAGTTATCCTTTCTGAAAAGACAGGGTTTAAACATTCCATCTGGAGTTATCCTCATTCTAGTACAGTGCATGCAGAAATCCGGATTTCTATAAGCTTTTACTAGCTCAACTTCGACTCCATCGACTTCATATATTGGACGATCATGCAAATCCTTTCTTCCCTTTAACCTGCCTATTTTATTGAGTTCTTCCTCTATTTCATCAAGAGAAACATGATATCCTCTCATAAGCTCCTCATCTCCCTCAAGCTCTATTATCTGCAGGGAAGCATTTCTCTCCTTTGCAAACTTAATTAGCTCATCTAGTTTCTCTTCATCATTCACTCCTTTTAAAATAACCCTATTTATCTTCACTCCTAGGCCAACTTTGATAGCCTCATCCACTCCATCTATCACCCTATGAAGCCCGTCGATGCCAGTTATTCTTCTGTAGGCATCGGGATTTAACGAGTGAATGCTTACATTTACCCTGTTCAAGCCGGATTTTTTCAGACTACTGGCTCTCTCCTTGAGCAGATATCCATTTGTCACTAGGCTTATGTCTTCTATTCCATCAACTTCCGCTATTCTCCTCACTATCTCCTCGAGATCCCTCCTTAAAAGTGGCTCTCCGCCTGTTATCTTCACCTTCTTCACTCCATATTTTGCACAAACTCTGACCACTTTTTCTATTTCCTCCGGACTCATCAGCTTATTTGTTGATTCTATTCCCTCTTTATGGCAGAAAAAACAGTTATAGTTACATTCATAGTTCACAGAGATCCTAAGGCTTGTGACAGGCCTACCAAACTTGTCAACAACCATCCAGATCTCTTATCAGAAGATCGGATAAACTTTTTTATCATACTTTGGGAACACAATAATGCGAAGAAGAGCTTATCTTTTTGCATTTCTAAGTGCCTTATGCACAAAGATCTGAGGGAGTATATCCTAGCCCTTGAGGAGAGAGGCCTACTTAAGAGAGTCAAAGTGGAAGTTGATCCCGATCTGGAGATAGCAGAAATCCTTAGAAGGCAGATGTATAGAGGAGGGGAGGCAGTTCTCTTTGAGAGAATAAAGGGGTATGAAAGATGGAGAATTGTGGGGAACATATTTGGAGGAATGAAATTCTTTGAGGTTGCATTTGACCAACCACTCGAGAAGATAGGGGAGAGATTGTTAAGGCTTGTGGAGGTAATGCCCTCAAGTTTTCTGGAGAAACTCAGGATGATAGGGGAGATAGCCAGCTTTTCCAGCATGCTTCCCAAAACTGTGGGAAAAGGACCTGTTGAAGAAGTGGTAGTGGAAAATCCATCTTTTAACATGATACCTGCCCTGAGAACATGGCCCAAGGATGCCGGAAGATATCTCACATTCCCTCTAGTCTTTTCAGTCGATCCGAAGACAGGGGTGCACGATATAGGAGTTTATAGAGTTCAAATAATAGATGACAAAAGAGCTGTTATGCACTGGCAGATACACAAGAGAGGGAGCATGTTTCTCGATCATTATAGAGAATTAGGTGAGAAAGAGATGCCAGTTGCGATAGTGATAGGAGCAGATCCAGCTACTACTTTTACAGGGGTTGCACCCGTCCCATATCCAATAGACAAGCTTCTTTTTGCTGGTATTTTGGCAGGAAAGGGAATAGAAGTTATAAAGACTGAGAATGACATAATGGTTCCAGCAAGAGCTGAGGTAGTTCTACTTGGAAAGGTGAATGCGGGTGAGCTCGTGCCAGAGGGCCCATTTGGGGATCACTGGGGATATTACACTCCACCTGATCTCTTTCCAGTCTTTCATCTGGAGAAGATCATGATGAGGGAAGACCCAATATATCATGCCACAGTTGTGGGGAAGCCTGCCTTAGAGGACGCATGGCTTGGAAAAGCTGTTGAGAGGATGTTTCTTCCGATAATAAGGATGATCCTTCCGGAAGTTGTTGACATAAACCTCCCACCACATGGATTATTTCAAGGAATGGCAATAGTTTCCATAAAGAAGAGATTTCCAGGTCATGCAAAGAAGGTGATGATGGGGCTCTGGGGCTTGGATCAGTTCAGCCTAACCAGAATTATAATAGTGGTGGATCATGATGTGAACGTAAATGACATGAATGAAGTGATATATGCTATATCCTCCACTGTGGATCCCCAGAGAGATGTTGTCATAATCCCGAGGACACATGTCGATCAGATAGATCACACAACTCCTATACCTGGGTATGGAAGTAAGATGGGCATAGATGCCACAAGAAAACTGAGAGAAGAGTATGGAGGGGATTGGCCTGAGGAGGTCTCTGTTGATGAGAGAACAAAGGAACTGGTTGATAGGAGATGGAGGGAGTATGGTCTCTAGCTAGATCCAAGAAGATTTTTCAGGGAGAGGAAAATTAAAAATGTATACGAGGTTTATAAGGATAGAGCAAAGTCATCTAGCTTCCTTTTCTATACTGATGCATTAATAGCAAAAATACTGAGTGTATAGCAATTCTTTGGGCAACTCTCGTTTTTGGCCTAAGAACAGCTTCCATGATTTAATGACGTTGATAAAGAGTTGGATGCAGAAATCCTAGAACATATAAAGACCTCCTACGCAACATTGTTGCGATTGTTTAAGAGATACAGCTCTAGTATTCAATCTCATGGTTCCATTCTCGTCAACATTGAGCTAAGTATCATATTTATTTAAATAGAATCACTGAATATTTATATCAAAGAATTATTAATATGGACCCCGTTACTACTTCCGATGATAAGAAGAATAGCCGTGCCGGATACGGAAAGATGCGTGGGATGTCAGATATGTATGTACGCATGTAGCATGAGATATGGCGATGGAGGCTTAGAGAGATCGGCCTTGATAGTTAAAAGCCTAGGAGGCTTTGAGAGAGGATTTGCCGTAGTCGTGTGCAGAGCGTGTGAAGACCCTCCATGTGCCGCTTCCTGTCCGGAGGGCGCTCTTATTGTTAGGGAGCATGGAGGAGTCAGGCTATTGAGCTCAAAGTGCACGGGTTGTATGATATGTATTAGTGCATGCTCCTTGGGAGCGATTTTCTGGGACAGAGAAAAGGGAAAACCGATAGTATGCACCTATTGTGGTATATGCGCTAAGCACTGTCCTCATAATGTGCTTATAGTTGAGGAGGTGTCCTGATGGATGATTCCCTTTTTAGAGTCCTGAAGATAGATTTGAGCAAGATGGATTTCTCTGTTGAGATAAGAAAGGAGCTGTTTTTGAGATATCTAGGTGGAGTGGGGGTAGGTGTAAAACTTTTTGAGGAAGAATTGGATAAAAATTCAGATCCTCTCGGTCCAGGAAATGTAATAGTGTTAGCTGTGGGTGCAATGACAGCTCTTTATCCATTTGCCTCAAAAACCGTTGCTATATTCAGGTCTCCTCTAACTGGGAATTATGGGGAAAGTCATGCTGGAGGTAGATCGGCTGCTGCAATAAGGATGGCAGGCTATGGAGCCATAGTAATAAAAGGAGCAGCGGATCATCCAGTATATCTCGATATAGACGAGGAGAGCGTGAGGTTCAGGGATGCAAGAGCTCTCTGGGGCATGAAGACGGACATAACTGGAAGAGTGATAAGGGAAAGAGCAGGAAAAGAGGGATTTAGGTCGATAATAAGGATAGGTCCGGCTGGAGAAAGGCTCATAAGGTATTCTTCTGCTGTAGTTGAAACATATAGACACTTTGGAAGGCTTGGAATTGGGGCTGTAATGGGATCAAAAAAGCTGAAGGCAATTGTTATATCCGGCAGAAGGACGATAAAAGTGGAGGACAAAGTAGGATATCGCAGGATATATGAGAAGATCTTCAGCGAATCTAAGGGGGAGTTCATGAAGAAATACCACGATCTAGGGACTCCCATGAATGTAATGCCTCTGAATGAAATAGGAGCTCTTCCAACAATGAATCTCAAGCATAACAGGTTTGATAAAGCTTATGATATAAGTGGTGAGTCCATAGCATCAAAAAGATTGGGGAGGAGGCTCGCCTGCTCTCATTGCCCAACTGCATGCATACACATAGCTGCTCTCAGGGAGCCATATGAGGAGGAACCCTACTTCTATAAAACAGAGTTTGTCAGCTACGATTATGAGCCCATATACGCACTTGGATCAATGCTTGGCATAGGGGATGTGGATGGACTTTTAAAACTCATAAAAGAGGTTGATAGACTCGGTTTAGATGCTATAAGCACAGGAGTTGTCCTGTCTTGGGCAACAGAGGCTCTTGAAAGAGGGATACTGAGAAAGGAGGATGTTATAGTCGACCTCAAGTGGGGGGATTATGAGAAATATATAGAGGCTGTAAACCTCATAGTTAAAGGAGAAAATGAATTTTATAAATATATGGGCCTCGGGGTGGAAGCAGTAGCTGCTAAATACGGTGGACTTGATTTTGCACTTTCCTTTGGAGGAAACGAAATGGCAGGATATCACACAGGTCCAGCAGCATATGCAACAAATATAACAGGCGCAAGGCACAGTCATCTGGATTCCGCAGGTTACTCCCTTGATCAGGAGATGCTGAAAGAGGGAAAGATGTTATCACCAGCCGATATAGCAATAAAGCTGTTTGAAGAGGAATCATGGAGACAAGTGCTCTGCAGTCTTGTGGTCTGTCTATTCTCAAGGAAGATATACAAGCCTGATGTGGTGAGGGAGTGTCTGGAACCGCTGGGTTTGAGGCTCAGTGAGGAGAATCTTGTTGAAATTGGAAGGGAGATCCTGATAAGTAAGAATAAGATAAAAGAAGATCTGGGGTTTTCATTTGATAGAATTAGGTTGCCAAGGAGGATATTTGAGATAGATACTCCGCTGGGAAGGCTTGATGAGGGGAAGCTGATGGAAATCGTCAGAAAGTTCAGAGAACTATTGAAGTCGTGATACGATACGACTAGATATGAACCCATGTTTATAAGCTCGCAGAGGGATTGGCTGAGGATGAGATTGTACATCATAATGCTCGCATTGCTCCTTTTAAATGTAGTGTTCATTCATGCAGAGAACTGGAGATGTCCGTTTTACAATCAGCCGCCTGTTGTATCGATAACGAATATCACTATATCCCAAGATGGATATACCGTCACATTTACGTTACATGCATATGATCCTGAAGGAGATCCCATTGTAGCATGGTTCTTCGATTATGGTGATAACACAGTGGAGAACAGGACAGGATCTCCGCCCAGCAAGTTATCCCATAAATACAGCAATCTTGGTTATTACACGGTTTTGTTTAAAGCAGAGGACAGCTATGGAGCTTGGTCCTCGCCATACGTTTATACTGTGAATGTTTTTCCAAATTCAGCGCCTCCCTATGCAGTGATAGACTATGTTGGTCCAAATCCTGCTGTTCTTGGCTCTTCCATCATATTTTCGGGCCACGGGGTGGATCCCCTTGGAAAGAAAATAGTCTCTTGGGTTTGGGATTTTGGAGATGGATCTAAAGATCAGGGAACGGGTTTTTTAGCAAACTCTACTCACAAATATTCAAAGGAAGGAGTTTATGTTGCAAGACTTACATTCAAGAATGAGGATAACCTCTTGTCGACAGCAGCTGTTGTCACAGTGAAAGTATATGTCCCCGGAACCGAGACCAATGTGCCACCTAAAATAGAAGGTGTAAGCGTAAAGCCATCAAATCCTCTTGTTGGGCAGAACATCACTTTTTCCGTCTCAGCAACAGATCCGGATGATGACATAATTGCAGCAGAATGGAGCATGGGGGATGGCACATACCTCTCAGGTTTCTCTGTAAGACACAGTTATGTTCAGGCAGGCGAGTATGTCGTGACAGTCAGAGTCAGGGATTCGAGAGGAGCCATCTCATCTTATTCCACGAGAGTGCAAGTATCTGGAAACAGACCTCCTAATGCGACAATTTTAGAGATTAATGTTAATGGAATGAGCGTAGAGCTCAGGGGGATGGGTTCTGATCCTGATGGGCAAGTTGTGGCCTTCTCTGTTGACTGGGGAGATGGAACAGCCGATAACGGGAGCCTTAAGGGAAATGGAGTCCCTGTAAAGATTAATCATGTCTACAAGGAGGGAGGAAGTTATATCATAAGATTTAAAGTCAGAGATGACTTAGGCAGTTGGTCCTCCGATGAGATGAGGCAGATAAAAATAGAGAGCGGGAGAGGAATTCAACCCAGTTATTCGGTAGCTGCCATAATAGCTGCTGCCGGAATCGGAACTATTCTACTGAAGATAGTCTTAAATAGGAGGGGTATCAGAAGGATAAAATTAAGTAACAGGAAAAGACATAAGAAGAAACTGGGTTAGTTATCACCATTAAACAAAAAATTATTACTTTAGATAAGTTTTTTAAATATCTCCCTTAGTGTCTCTCAATGGATCTATCCGAGGTATTCAACTTACTATTTAGCAAAGGGATTAATGTAAAAAAGAATGCCAAGGTAAGGGGATTATCCGGTGTTCATCACGAGTTCGATGCGATGGTCGACGAGAAGGTCGGGATAATTGTGACAGGGGGAGGAATATCGCCTGAGGATTCCCTCAGAATTGTGCTGAAAAAGATGGATACAGGACTGAAAATCATAGTTCTCTCTCCAAATCCTCTTCCTGAGAGTCAGAGATATATTTTGGAGGAGATGGATGTGCAAGTAGTGGAAGGAAGCGACCAGGAAAGGGTTGTTGAAACCATAATGTTCATATTGCGGCAATTAGATCAAGGGAGATGAGACCATCCTTCTCCTCCGATACCACAACATTGACATCGATATCCTTTCCAAAAGCTTTTCTGGCCCAGTTTTCCGCGTCTTTCAGCTGAGATTCGTCTTCCACCTTAACAACTAGATTTATTATCTCATATTTCAGTAGGGAAAAGCTATCAATTACCTCCTTGGCTGCGCTCTCTATATCAGCTAGCTGTTTGCTGAGCGGGGAGCCAGCCATCTCCATCCTTGGCTTTAAGTCATATATATAGAGAAAACCGCCTTTCATCTCTATATTCGTCCCTCTTTCCACTTTGTATCTCTGAGCTAGAAGTCTTCTTCTTAATGCTCTCTTGCTATAGTCTTCCATTGTCTTTTTAAGTACAGACTCAGCCCATCTCCTTCCTACGGGGATAGCTATAGCCATTGATATTATGACAGATATTATCCATGCGATGAGAATGGACTTCACCATGGTCTGCCAGTCAACATTCAAAAGCAGGGTAGGATTCCCAGCTATGAGGAAAACCTCATAGAGGAAATACCCAAGGACAACAGCAGTTGATATTCCAAGGAATATCTCCATTGTCAGATCTGTGTAATGCTTTCTTGTGTTTCTTATCATCTCCTCCTTTACCTTGCTTATGGCCCATTCCTCTTCCCATTCTGGCTGGACTGTCATCATTTGACACTCCCCACGGCTAAAGCCGGGAGATTCCCGGTTTGTCAGCCTGAGGCCTCATCCTACCGAGTTCAGGGCTGTGTCAAGACCAGGGCACTATGCCCTACCAGCCCCTGCTATGGGCATATAGCCCATAGCCCGCATGGAGCGACCCGCTCGACATAATTGTCATGGGCGGATATTTAAACCTATCGACAGTTCATCCCACGGTTAAAACCGTGGGCTTTCTTGTCGATTTTCTGTAAATTCTGCTTGAAGGAGCTTAAAAAGATTCCACTAAAATCTCCCTTGACACTCTGGCAGGCCTTGGGGTGAGGATCAGCACTCTATTGGCCAGCATGTTCACCTCTTCCATGTTATGGGTGACCAGTATCATTGTTATTCTCGGCTTCAACTTAATTAACGTGAGGAAAAGGCTTTTTCTAGAATCTATATCGAGACCTGTGAATGGCTCATCGAGCAGAAGAACATCAGGTTTTATTGCTAAAGCCCTAGCTATGGCTGCTTTTCTAGCAGTCCCTCCGCTCACTTTCCATGGGTTCATTTCCAAGTACTCCTTTATCCCCATTATATCAGCTACTTCCTCAACAACGAAATTTCTCTCCTTCTCTGGCATTCCAGAGAACTTTAATCCAAGTCCTATGTTATATCTCAAACTTCTCCAAGGAAGTAGAAGGTTTTCCTGAGGCACCATGGAAACTCTTCCTCTAACCTCTATTACCCCTTGATCTGGCTCTATAAGTCCAGCTATCATTCTCAAAATAGTGGTTTTTCCAGCTCCATTTGGCCCGACAATAGCCAAAGTTTCCCCTTTTCTAACTGAGAAACTCACTTCATCCACTACTGGCTCGTTATCGAAGCTCTTTTTCAGGGACTTAACAGCTATCATCAAATCGCTTTCCACATATCACCTGAACAGTGATGTTATTAAAAAGGATTGAGGAAAGCTCATGCTATTTAGAGCTCTTTCTGTTCCTTATCTCATGGAAAAGCTCCTTTAATAATTGCTGATAATCCATATTACCGCTCTCAACTTCATCCATCTTCTTCTCCAGAAGAGCAGTTCTCTGCTCATCAACAAGCTCTTTATAGTTGTTCACTAGGTATGAGTGAACCTTCTCCCCGAGGCTTGTTGAGTACAGTTTTCCATTTCTCTCCACTGCATAACCTCTCATGAGTATCTTCCCTATAATAGTGGAGTATGTAGAGGGCCTCCCTATCTTCTTTTCTTTCATAATAGAGACTATATCTCCTTGAGAGTAAAGGGGGACCTTTGGCTTCCTTATATGTCTGACCTCCACTTCCATCTCCTCGGGCAGCTGTTTCCTTATTTTTATTACTTTGTAATAATCTGTCCAGCCGGGATCTACAACAGAGGTATACCTCTCCTCCTCGAATTCCCTTCCTTCTATACGAATAACATACTTTCTCTTGACAAATTTGGCTTCCCTCGCCTGCGATGCCATAAATCTGTTAAATATAAGATCATATATTCTGAGATGATCTCTGCTCAACTTGACTTGAATTACTCCCTCTCTCGACAACTGGATTATGTCAGAGGAAGTCAGAGGCCTAGTTGGCCTTATACACTCATGCGCCCCCTCGCTGCTCCACACTCTAGGCCTGAAGTTCTCCCGAAGGAACTGCTCAGCAACTCTTAAACCTGCATCAGAGACCCTTATGCTATCAGTTCTATGATAAGTTATAAGACCTGTCTCAAACAGATCCTGGGCTATCTGCATTACAAGATCGGAGGACATCTTAAACATTCTATTGGCTTCCTTTAACAGCTCCCCAGTGCTAAAGGGTGGTGGTGGAGCAATTGTTTCTAAGCTCTCGGACACTGTGGAAACAAAGGCCTTAAACCTTCCCTCATCAAGGACCTCTCCCTCCACTGATATGACAAAATCATCCCCAGAAATCACAGTGAACTTTGTTTTCTTCTTGTGCTCATTCGTCCTATCTATGATCCATCCAAGGACTGGAGTTTGAGCTCTTCCTGCCGAGAGATTCTTCCTCCTAAACTTCTCCTGCACTTCTTGGCTCAGCTCAAATCCTATCCACCTATCCTCAATTCTTCTTATAACCTGAGCCTTGACCCTGTTCTCATCTATATCCTTGCTCTCAGCTATCGCCTTCATTATAGCCTTCTTTGTAACCTCATGGAACTCAGCTCTCTTTACGTTTCCCTTTATCCTGCTTATCATCTGATAAAGATCCCAAGCAATCTTCTCTCCCTCTGTATCTGGATCAGTTCCTATGAGAACTCTCTCTGATTCAGCTGCAAGCCTCAATATCAGGTTTATAGTGCTTCTTGAATCAGTTATGTCGCTTGATCCACATAGGGGACATGCCTGCAGATCTGTAAATTGATGACCACATTTTCTACACCTTTTTATCGTGGTGTATACTGGGATGAACTCATCCCCTTCGCACAAAACCCCATGAAATCCTTCTTTTGTGGTCAGATCAACTAGGTGTCCGAGGGTGGCAACTATAGTGAGAACCTCAGTTCCTGTGGAGGTCTCATAGACGACAGCTCCATCGTAGTATCTTCTCGATGGCTTTCCGAAGAACTTAGATATAGTTCTTGCCTTGTTCGGGCTCTCCACTATGAAAAGTATGTGTTTAAGTATCTCTTTTTTCTCCTCCTTCTTGCGAGCTCTGTCCTCATCTATCTCCTTTCTTAAGGAACTGAGGTCAACTGAGCCTATATCCACAAAATCTATGTCATAAGCAGAAGCTCTCCTCACAAAAAAGTCGAGAAGCTCATCCTCCATCAGGAAGGATGCGCCTTTTGTCAATCCTCCTGGCCTGAGCCTTGAGCTTCTTCCAGATCCCTGTATATATGTGAGCATATCAGGTATGCAGAGGAAGGCTTCTCCATCCCTGAACAGCACATTCTCTATCTTAGGACTTGAGCTGAGAAAATCAGATAAAATCTCCTTGGCTCTTCTAATTTTCTCCTCATCTGGGTTTAGCTTAAGCTGTCTAGAGAGAACCAGTGCCTCTCTTCCGAGTATTCCTGAGAGGGATGCCAAAGCTATTGAGAGTACTCCTGGGGATATTTCCTCTAGATTGCTGATGCTTATCTCATACATGGGAGCGCCATAGAATACGGTGTATCTCACCTCTGGTATGTCTATTCCCCTCACAAGCACACCATAGGGCTTTGCAGCTCCTATCAGGACATCAGTTTCTCCCTTTCTGAATCTCTCCAGCATGTCCGGATCAGATCCTCTTGCGATTTCAGCAGATATTCCCTCGTTTTCGAGAAGCTCGGCTACTCTCTCTGCTTCCTCCATTCTCCTGAGAAAGATAAGTCCTCCTTTCCTTCCCATTTTTCTTATGATATCAATAAGGGAGCCTGTCTCCTTCTTGTTCACGGAGATATCAACTACATTTCTCAGTTTTCCCTCTCTTATAGCTCCAACATCGAAGTTTAGAAGATATCTGAGAAGTGAAGTCTTCTTTCCTGCTTTTCCAGTAGCGCTTGCCATGAATATTATTCCTTTCTCTCCTTCTGCAGGAATTTTCTCCCTTATCTCTTCCTGGCTGAATCCCAAGAGGAGGAGCACTTTCTCCAGGTTTCTGGATGCTTTCATCATAGAGTCCACATCATCAACAAATATGAACCCGAATTTCTTGTCTTTTATAAGATCAAAATTTCTAGCCAAAAACTGGTTTGTCGTAATGAGTACGTCGAACTCCCCCTTGCTTATTGAATCAAGAATATCTCTTCTTCCGGAGGCATAGCTTAGTATCTCTAGGTTCAAGCCAGCTCTTTCCGAGAACTTTTTAGACAGATCTTCTGCTTGATTTACCAGAAGAAGAGTCGGAAAGATTAGATAAGATTTGCTATTTCTGGCGAAGAAGAGGGAAGAGACTATTCCTAGGACCGTCTTTCCAGTGCCTGTCGGGGCTATTGCTGCGAAGCTTTCCCCTCTAACAAGCCTCCTAGCCCAAACTTTCTGTATCTCAGATGCCTCAAATCCAGTGCATTTCCTGAAGAACTCCATGAATTCCTCCGCTCTTCTCAAATCCTCCATGAGATCAGAGGAAAGAGTGCACTTACAGGACTCAGCATAGGTGTATAGGTCCTCGTTGCATCCAGGGCACAGGCCTAAGAACTTAGCCTTGAGCACAGGGATCGGCCTCCTTCCGATATAAAAACCACCTCTCAGTATTAAAAATTTTAAGAGCATACTTTCCTCATTGGTTTACAAAAAGGAAAGTGACTTTACAAAGCAATTTCAGCTTTGTAGAGAAAACAGATTATGCACGCACAATATTGCAAATAGCATTTAAAGGTTTTACAGCTAGCTGCTTCTTATTATGAAAGGAAATATTTCATTAAAAATATAATCCACTAGATCCCTATCGCTTATCTTGGAAAAGGCTGTTATGACGCAGTCTCTGGTTATCCCTAGGACAAAGCCATGTTTCCTCTCCCTGAACACCACATAATATATCTTTCCATGCTTAAGGCCCTCCTGATATGCGGATGAGCTTGAAAGAGCACTTCCATATAGTGAAAGCTTGTTTACATTTGGTAGGTCAACTTGATCAAAAAACACAACACTCGTTGCCTCCGGATCCTCCTCATGTAGCTTTCTAAGGAACTCATCGGGCAGAGATGCCTTCAATATTTTTCCAGGGGATAGAAACAGTATTCTGCTCATCAAATCTGCTATCCTATTTGCCCTTCTCTTCTTATCCAGCACCGCTAGAACATCCCTCTTTATAAAGAATCCGGTTGTCTTAGTCGATATCTCATAGTGCAACTCATTCCTTCTCATTATTGGAACCAGAAGATCGTAGCTAATGCTTCCCCATATGCCATCCTTCCACTTCTCTAAGCCGGACACCTCCTGTCTCAGCGTGAACACCTTTTCCCCTACCTCCTTCTCAATGTTCTCCTTCCATCCCTTCAGCTTCTCAACCAGAGTATCTGTTCTCATGGGTTCCTCCAATCTAAATAACTTACATGCGAGGACCATATGATTAAATGATAGACAAATCTTTAAGGTTTTACTCTCATTCTGGGATGTAATGAGCTACATAAAGGAAGTGATCCTCGAGAACTTCATGTCGCATGAATACTCCAGGATAAGGCTGAGAAAAGGATTAAACTTGATAATAGGGCCAAATGGAGCGGGAAAATCATCGATAGTAGTGGGGATATCTGTGGCTTTGGGACAGACTTATACAGAACGGGCTAGAAGGCTTAGAGATCTGATAAGGAGAGGGAGGGAAATAGCAAGAGTGAGCGTGATATTTGACAACACTCCTCTTGACGGAAAAAGGCCAATTCCATTCAGCAGGATAGATGAGTGGAAGATATCTAGGTACATAAGGGCAGATGGCTCCTACTGGTTTGAGGTAGATGGAAGAACGACAGAGAAAGCGGAGGTTGTTTATATGCTCTCAAAACTTGGAATAAATCCGGATAACATGGCTGTGTTCATGCATCAGGGGATGATAGAGGAATTTCTATCCCTAAAACCAAATCAGATATTGCAACAGGTTGAAGAAGCAGCTGGTCTCCACGATTACAGAAGAAGAGTTGTTGAAGCTGTGGAAAAGCTGAGGGGAATTGAGAAGGAGGAGAAAGAGATATCAAATTTGATGAAAAGAGCGGAAGAAACACTGTCATTCTGGAGAAGGGAGTACGAAAAATGGAATGAGAGAAAGCAGCTTCTGCTTCACAGGGATGAGCTTATCAGAAGGATCTCATGGGCTAAGTTCAGAAAAGCACTCTTTTCATTCAAGGAGGTGGAGAAGATGTATAAGGAGAGGGAGAGCGAGATAAAAAAGGTTGAAGCTGAGGTTGAGGAGGAGAGGAAAAGAAGAGATAAGACAAAAGAGATGCTTGATAAGGAGTGGTCCAGCCCAAAAATAGATGCTGAAAGCATAAGAAGGCTGGAAATGGAGCTGGTGGAGCATTCTGTGGCCGAGGCTGTGGGAAGAGTTAGGCTGGAGTACATGACTTTGGAGCTAAAAAGAGTGAAAAATAAGATGGAGGAAGCAAGAAAATTGCTGGAGGAAGCAAGATCATCAACTATAGGGGAGGATACAGGGGATGAGGACCCCAAAGAGCTGGAGGAGGAGCTTCAATATGTAAAAGCGAGAATAGCAGCTCTCTCCGATGTATCAGAGGAAACAGGTGAGATGTATGCCAAATACCTTGCTGAATACAATGATCTGAAGGAGAAGCTTCTTGCAGTCCAGAGAAATAAGGAAGAGGTTCTGAAAGAGTTTGACAAGAGGATGGAGATGTGGAAAGCTAGAGTTAGGGAGCTTATCGATCTGGTGAACGAGAGATATAAGAGGGTGATGGAAAAACTTGGAGGATATGGGGAGGTGAGGCTCAGGGATCTGGATGACATAGACAGAGCTGGAGTTGAGATACTGGCTTCTTTCGGCGGATCCCCCCTCCCAGTGGATTCCCTTTCTCAGAGCGGAGGGGAGAGATCTGCATCGATTGTGAGCTTTCTCTTAGCCCTTCAGGGAAGCATCAGATCTCCAATAAGAGTGGTGGATGAGTTCGACGTTCACATGGACCCCCATATAAGGGAGAGGATACTGAGGGAGTTTGTTGAGATCATTGGAGAGGAGGGACAGAGCATAGTGATAACACCCGGTATGATACCGAACCTCAGAGCTCATGTTATAGTTGTGCAGAAAGTATCAGGGGTGAGCGTTCACAAGGAGGTATAAGGATGTACAGGGATGAGCTCATCAGGATACTGCAGATATGCAGAGAACAGGAGGATCCATTCAAGGTGAATGTAATAGATCTTCTCGATAGGATAAGAAAGATATTTCCCCTGATAAAAACGGAGGAGGAGATAAACCTAGATCTGGAAGCACTTCTCTCCCTTTCAGATGTGATACTAAAGCAGGAGGATGTGCTAGAGCATAGGACATCCCTTCTGTATGTGGATGCTCTTCTCATTCTGCTGAAGCTTGAGAGGATGAGCCTTAAGGATCTGGCAGAATCCCTCAGAAGAAACTGGAGACCAATTGTGGAGGCAAGAGGGATAAATCCAAACTTTCTCTCAACAGCACTCGATTATTGGGGATCGAAAGAGTTACTGGGAAAGGAGATATCAACTTCACCAGAGAGAGAAGCAGAGATAAGTGTGGAGCTTTCAGAAGAGCTTGAGAAAGAGCTGAAGAGGATAAGGGAGGAGATAAAAGAAGAGGTGGATTATCACGAGTTCATAAGGATGGATCCGTTGAGGAGGGCCTATCTTATAAGCATACTGGCGACAAGAGGAGATATATCCCTCAGAAAGGATCCCATAACGGAGAGGATAACGATAGTTCCATCTCCATCGACTGGGGAAAAGGTGTCAATGGCGATAGAGGTGATCTGATGGAAATTCAGGATAAGGTAAAGAGAGCAGCTCATATACTAATGTTGAGGAGTCATTCAAAGCCTGGAGTTAGGGGTTGGGAGCTCAGAAGAGCCTTGGGGGATGAATACATCAAAATTATTGATCTTCTCGATAAGGAGCTATCTGATATAGGATTGAGAGTAGCAATAAAGACTGAGAAAGGGGATGAACCATCGTCCAAAGATGATTATGATGATTCCTTTTTCTTTGTCACATTTAGATCTCCTCCAGACTGGCCTGAGATTAGGGGAAGTGGCTGGAGGATAGATGAGCTTGCAGCCCTCGCTGTTTCAATTTCCCTAATAGCAGGAAGAGGAGGAAAAGCCAGATATGAGGAGATACTGGATGTTCTAACCAAGAAAATACCGGAGAGAAGGGCAAGAGCCCTGATAACGAGGTTCATAAAGCAGGGATATCTCTCAGGAGAGGATGAGCTCGAGCTAGGCTGGAGAACATTTGTGGAAGTGGATGTAAAGGGACTTCTGAAAACAGTAATAGGAGCTAGTAAACAGAGTACCTCCTGAGGATCTTCTTTCTGATAGTTTTTAGAGCGAACTCATATATGTCATCTCCCGATATGGCCTCCTCGGCCTCTCTCAAAGAGAGACCTGCAGAATAAGCGATTAAAGCTTTCTTTCCCTCTTTTTCCACGATTTTTCCCCACTTCCTTGCCTTTCTCAGTTCTTTATCCTCTCTTCCATCTCTAGCTTTCATCAGCAGAATTTCTGCTTCATCAACCCCCATTTTGACAGGCGCTAATCTCCTAGACCCGCATTTTTTGCAGACAGGTTCGTCTATCTCCCCTATTATGAGCTCATCTGCATAGGATAGGCATGAGGTGCAGATCAAAGTGATCCTCCTCGACAATAACCTCATCCTCAGCTTTTCCCTCTCCACTATCTCTTTTTTATCCGATTTTATGAGCTCAACTCTGCCAAACTGCCATCTTATCCCCTCGTCTGCTATCGGAGTTGGTCTTTCAAGATCGCCGAGATCTACCACCTCTATAGCCCCTCTTTTCACCATCCTCAGGATCTCCTCAGCACCTCTTACATCCATATCCATATCTATAGTATAATTAAATGCCTCCATATATGGAACTGAATCCCTCATGCTGATTATGAGCTTCTCAAGCATGCTGGATGTGACATCAGCTCCCTTCTCTATAATCCCCATCTTTCTTGCTGTGTGAAGGAATCTGAACTTGAACAATCCGCTGGACTCCACTGTTTTTCTCACTTCCTCCCCGAAGTTCTCAGGAGAGAGTTCAGAGATAACATCCCTTGTTCTTATGTGCTCGGCCTTTATGTAGATCCTATATGGATCCTCGGAAACCGCAACCGGAGGAGGAAGTTTCGCAGCAAGATATCTTGCTATAGCCCTGTTTATCAGAGTTCCTCCCGTTATGTGAATTATCACAAGATCTCTCCACTTCTCCAAGACTATCCTTTTATCAGTCGGGACGGGATAAAACTGGGAGTGAATGTAGATGGGCTTTATAGCCCTCTCTATAAACTTCTTATCAGCAGGATAGACAAGGGATAACTCCTCAGATATCCTTTCGATTCCCTTTTCCCTGTTCTCCTCAATAAATCTTCTTATTCTCCCTACTTCCTCAGCTATCTCCTTGGGAACGGGTATTTCCTCCCCTATCCAGCTTGGAACAGCCCCTATACTTTCTTCCACCTCTCTCGCATATAAAACTCCCTCATTGACGCTGACCACTTCCCATGCCCTCCCTGAGAGGATGAACCTCTCCCCGGGCTTCCCCTTTTCTGCAACAAAGGGCTCATCCAACAAACCTACTGGCAATTTTTCCCTCTCTTCTACAACCAAATACTGCTTTGTGTCGGGTATCATTGATATTTCATCAAAAAAGTACTTGTAAAGCCATCTCTTGTTTATTCTGTAGAGCTCAATGCCGTTAAATCCAGCTATTCTCGCTGGATGGTTCCCAATGAACTCCAAGAGTTTGATCAGATCATCATAACTCATATTCCTGTAATTATAGGATCTCCTTACGTGGGCAGCTATCTCGTCCACAGTAAGCCTCGCCTTTAGAAGGAGAAGGCCTGCTATTTCATGCATTAGAGCATCCATTGGGTTTTTTGGTATTCTCACAGCCTCTACCTCACCATTTAATGCCCTCCTAGCTATTGAAAGAGTCTCAAGAGCATCATCAGAGTTTATAACAAGGACAAACCCCCTTGACACCTCATAGAACTTGTGGCCGCTTCTTCCAACCCTTTGGATTAGCTTGGAGACCTGTCTCGGGGAGTTATACTGGACAACTACTTCCACTGTCCCCACATCTATGCCGAGCTCGAGCGAGCTCGTGCATATAACTGCCTTTATCCTGCCGGATTTAAGCCACTCCTCTGTTTTTCTCCTCTCCTCTGCAGATAAAGAGCCATGATGTACCTCAACCGGTATTCTGCTGTTTAGAAGCTTGAACCTGTTTCCCAATATCTCGCTCATCGGCCTTGTATTCACAAATATCAACATTGATTTAGCGCTATCCATCAGCTTCAGTATATAGCTCATTCTAGCGACGACATCAGGATCCAGATAAATCCTCTCGGCTATTCTCCTGTCGGAATCAGAGGGTTCAGGATAGACAACCTCTATGCTCATGCTCTTCTTTGAGCTCACATCCACTATAACACATTCCTCAGCTGATCCCACCAGAAACCTCGCTACTTCATCCGGATTTCCAACAGTTGCTGAGAGGCCAACTATCTGGAATCCTCCGGTCAGATCTCTTAGCCTCTCAAGGGCAAGGGAAAGCTGAGCTCCTCTCTTGCTGCTGGCTAGCTCATGTACCTCATCCACAACAACGTATTTCACAGAGCTCAGGATCTCCCTCAACTTTCTTCCCATGAGCATTATCTGAAGGGTTTCAGGCGTTGTAACTAATATGTCGGGAGGAGCTATCCTTTGAGCCTCTCTCTCGCTTTTAGGCGTATCTCCATGTCTTACAGATACTCTAAGATCCAGCTTATTTGCCCACCATGAGATCCTCTCCATCAGATCCCTGTTCAGAGCTCTCAAGGGTGTTATGTAGAGGAGCATGCCACTTGGCATCTTGCTCAGGATTGGAAGGATTGCTGCTTCAGTTTTTCCAGTTCCTGTCGGGGCTATTATAAGCACGTTTTTCCCCGAGAGGATGGGCTCTATCCCCATTGCTTGCGGATCTGTTGGAGATATGAAGCCTCTCTCCTCTACAAGCCTTCTTATCCTCTCAGGAAGGAGCTCAAATACGGACATTATCGAATATGGCGGTCTACCTATTAAACTGTACCTCTTTTACCTCTTAGGGGCCAGTGACCTTGAGGATCTTTCTGCTTGACTCTCCAGCCACTCAAGCGTCTCCTCTATCCCTTCTTTAAGATCTATTTTAGGGCTATATTTGACTCTAAGCTTATCTATCGGAATTTCATCAGGTGATAGGAGAAGATATCTAGCTATATCGAAGAACATACTCCCAATAGAGACTATCTTCCTAGGGACAACAATCCTTATCCCTCTCTTTTTGTAAAATGTCTCTATTGCATGAATGAGCTCGCCAAAAGCGTACATTCTTGGTCCTCTGACATTGAAAACCCCGCTCTCTCCTATGAGGCTGGATACAGCACAGGCGACATCTCGAGCATGAACCATTGCTATTCTCAGATCCTGTGATATTATCACGGGAGAGATCCCCATTTTGACCAGTTTTGCAAGATATATTATATCCGGGTTTGTTGTATACGGTCCATACATCCAAACAGGTCTGATAATCGTGACCTTTTCGCCAAAGGCCTTGAATGCAGCGATCTCAGCCATGTACTTGGAGATCTCATATTCAGTTACGGGTTTGCACTTCTGATCTTCTCGAGCTGATTCCCTCAATGAATCTCCCAGAGCAAGTATGCTGCTGATGAGAACAAACCATCTGGTATTGGCTGATCTTATGACGTTTAATGTCCCCCGGTAGTTCACATCAAGAGTTCTTCCATACATCACTCCTGCTGTATGCACTAGGACATCGGATTGAGGGAGAGAAACTGGTTGTGTTATATCTGCCTCTATTATCTCTGTTTCTCTCAAGATATCGGCTGTCCAAGGCCTCTTTCTTAGACTTCCTGGTCTTATAACAGAGATAACATCCCATCCATCTTCCAGCAGCTTCTTGACAACATGAGCTCCCAGCATTCCGCTAGCTCCAGTTACAACAGCTCTCATCATGAAGGTAACCGCTTTTTAAATAAGCTCTTCATAGTTCGCTATGGAGTGGAATAAGAGATATCTACAGAAGGCCTCCGGAAAGGAAGAGCTTTACAGCAGGGAAAAGCTGATCAGAAGCCTCATTTTCTCCGGGCTTGATGAGAGATCTGCTGCTAGCATAGCGGAAGAAGTGGAGAGAATGGAGGGGATAAGGACAACAAAGGACCTGTATGAGGCAGTCAGGCGAACTCTTCTCAGAATAAATCCAGAAGTAGCAGCTAGGTACTCGCTCAAGGATGCAATAATGAGGCTAGGTCCAACAGGCTTTCCCTTTGAAGAGTACATGGCTGAGATCCTGAGGGAATTCGGGCACAAAGTGCGGACCCATCAGTTCATCAGAGGGAGATGCACGACGCATGAGATAGATCTGCTGATAGATGATGAGATAATAGGTGAGTGCAAATATCACAATGAGAGGGGGATATACACCGGCTTAAAGGAGGCAATGTACACTTACATGAGGTTCCTCGACATAAAAGAGGTGAGAGAGCTGAAAGGGGTGATTCTTGTGACGAATACAAAGTTCTCTGATCAGGCTATAGAGTTCTCAAGGTGTTATGGGCTGGATCTGCTGGGATGGAAATACCCTCTCGGAGAGGGGCTGGAGGTTAAGATAGAGAAAAGCAAGATGTATCCCATCACAGTGTTATCGGGTTTAATTCCGGAGAGTGAGATAGCTGATCTGATTAAATCAGGTTTTGTCTCGACGAGAGATCTGATAGAGAGAAAAGCTGAAGTTGGTGATGAAGCGATGAGGGTTATCAGGGGATTATATGGACAGAATAGGATGTAATTTGTGCATAACCTACCCTTTTGAAGCTACCGTGCTTAAAACATTCTAAATGGCATCTATTCTGTTGCGGAGATTTTCCTCTAATAGGACTTCTCGTCAATTATGATTGGGTTATTCCAGAAAGCTTTTTATTTTTCCCGCAAGAGGAAGAAGAGGTGTTCGCATGGACATACTATTCGACCTTATGCTAGCTTTATTTCTCTTTGTTATAATAATTCTAACAGTTATGCTGACAAAAAAGTTCAGCAATCCATGGGTGAACAGGAAGATAATACATCTCTCCTCAGTTCCCGCTGTTATCAGTTACATGTACTTATTCACAGAGCCCTATATCTTCTTTTCTTTTGCTATCTTTTTCACGATCATGCTTCTGATACCTCACTTAAAGAATAGAGAGCTGAGCTGGTTTCAGCTGAAGAAAAACTATGGGGAGGTATATTATACAGCAAGCTTTGCGGCATTATCCCTGATCCTCTGGAACGTGGACAGAATCTTAGCCGGTTTATCGATGCTTTTCATGGCAGTTGGAGATTCGGCAACGGGCTTGGTAAGATCAAGGATACTGAAGGAGAGAGGAAAGCACATTTCTGGAAGCATAGCGATGTTCATCATCTGCTCGGCAATAGGATACTACTTTTATGGGGTTAAGGGCCTGCTTCTATCAGCCATAGCTACTCTGGCAGAGTATCAGCCCTGGGTTGATGACAATATCTCCGTTCCTCTGTTAACAGCTCTAACAGGAATTCTCATATAATAAAATAATGGTTGATCTACAGAAAAGTTTTTATAAATTCTTTTCAGAATTTCTTTGAGATGGAGAAGGATAAGGGCAGGTTGATAGATCCTGTCACAGGTCTGCCTGTAGAATTGCTCCCATTTGAGGAAATTGAAAAGGAGGAGCTTGTTGTAAAAGTGAAAATGGATCTCAGAAAATCAAAAAAGGTAACCATAGTCGAGGGACTAAGCTATCCTGAGGAGGAGATGAGAAGCCTACTAAAGGAGATGAAAAGGAGGTTATCATGTGGAGGAACGTTCAAAGATGGGGTTATATTGCTTCAGGGGGATCATAGAAGAGAGGTTAAGAGGATACTAATGGAAAGAGGAATTCCAGAGGAGAGGATAGAGGTTCTGTGATGCTGATTATTGCGGCTAGATGGAAATAATTTTAAAAGGATAGCAATTCGCTCTGGGGGATCCTGATGGAACTTCTAGTTATTGCTCTAGGAGGAAATGCCATTCTCCAAAGGGGTGAAAAGGGAACTTTTGAGGAACAGTACAACAATGTGAAGAACACAGCCAAGGATCTGGCAAACCTAGTGGAAGCGGGATATAAGCTGGTGATAACCCATGGAAATGGCCCTCAGGTAGGGGCGACCCTTCTCAGGCATGAGGCAGGGCAGAAAATGTTTGGAATACCTGCTTTCCCGATGGATGTATGTGGAGCTGAGACTCAGGGCTTCATAGGCTACATGATACAACAGGCTTTAGGGAATGAACTCAAGTTAAGGGGTATAAATAAACATGTCGTAACTGTGATCACAAGAGTCATAGTGGATAAAGATGATCCTGCATTCAAAAACCCCACTAAGCCAGTTGGCCCGTTTTACACAAGGGAAGAAGCTGAAGAGCTGGCAAAAAAGAGACCTGATTGGGTTATAAGAGAGGACTCAGGAAGAGGGTATAGAAGAGTTGTTCCATCTCCAGATCCTAAGATAATAGCAGAGAGATATGCAATAAAGACTCTTGCCGAGAACGGCTTCATAGTCGTGGCATCAGGTGGAGGGGGAATACCGATAGTAGAGGAAGAGGGTATAGCTAGAGGAGTTGAGGCAGTGATAGACAAGGATCTGGCTGGGGAGAGGCTTGCAACGCTGATAAGAGCAGATAGATTCATAATACTGACCGATGTCGATGGTGCATACCTGAACTATGGTACTCCACAGCAGAAGAAGCTTGGAGTAGTGAAGCTGAGTGAGATGAAGAGGTACTATCAAGAGGGTCATTTTAAACAGGGAAGCATGGGTCCAAAGGTTCTTGCATCGATTAGATTTGTGGAGAACGGCGGAAAGGAGGCGATAATAGCCAAACTCGGGACTGTTATAAAGGCTCTTGAGGGAAAGGAGGGAACTCACATAGTTCCAGATTAAGCAAATTTTTATCTTGTCCTTTAACTTTCTGCTGTGGATGAAAAATCAGAGAGGATAATAGAAGGGGCTCTAAGATCCCTCATTTCTGGAAAAAGATTGGAGATAAAGGATCTATTCCCAGAGCTAAGGCTAGAGGGAAGCTATGTGCTCTTCGATCCTCCAGTGCCCTACGGAAGATCCACGAAAAGCCCCGGCTTCAACATAGGAAGCCTGCTTGCATCCGGATTATTTGACTTCATCCTTCTTCCTCTTATCCCCTATAATGCAGTTGAGGACTTTGTGTACAGCTATGCTCTCGGCAGTTCCTTCGGCTTCAGTTTCGATGACCTGCTCTCATTCATAGAGATGGGAAGGATAAAGGTCATCTTAATTGATGATGAAAAATTCTACAGAACCTCCTTCTACAGGGAGATCTTCAGGGCATGCGAAACTGCAGGTTACCTTCCTCCAAATGCTCCAGGAAGGGTTATCTCCTTCTTCAGATATCTCAGGATAATAAGGACAGCTGAGAACATACCGGAGGGTTCAACAGCATCATATATCCTTGGTTTCAGTGGAGGAGGGAGGGAGTTCAACGAGTACTTTGTTGTCCCCTGTGCAATAGCTCTTCTTGGCTTCAGGAATTATGGCATACAGGATATGAAGAGGATGAACTCGCTTGGCATATATAATCCTGCTCAGCTTTCCTTTGTCACGAGAGAAATAGAGATGAGCTTTCCAAAGGATCCAACTCTTTTCAAAAGGATGGCAGAGATGAGATCCGATGCGCTTTTTGAGATTGACAAAATGACCGATGGGGTTAAATACGATCTGAAGGGAAAATTAGAAGATCTTGAGAACTTCTCAAGAGCTTTAGAGGAGGAAATAAGAAGGAGAGGCAGCAGGATAGTGAGAAGATCCTTCAGATTTGGAAAAACATTCATCTTCCTGCCAGGAGCGTTGAGATACGTGCCAGAGGACTTATCCCAGCTTTCAGAGCTAAAAACCGACCCTGAGAAAATAGCTGCAAGGGAATGGCCCTTCTCCAAGCCGGGATATCCATTTATCTTGTGGGGAGAGAGATTTAGGTTCGACTAGCTTTTTATACTAAAGCTGAACAAGAACATATGCCCATTCTCAAGGACATTCATGATGTGATCAAGATCGCTAGAAAAGTAGGGATATCAATAAAGACAGAAAATGAGGAATATGCATGGGAAATGAGCGTTTTAGAGGAGAAGGGAGAAAACGCGCTCATTGAAGTGGGCTATATGGACAAAAAGGCGGAATTTTTGGTGTCAAAAGATGGGCCTGTGAGCGGAAAGATCAACAACAGGGAGATACCCAAAGATGAGTTGGGATCGATATTTAACTTGTTGATATTTCCCTTGGACTTTTTCCTGAGAAGCCAAGATGAGAAAATAGTAAAGGGAGCTGTAGATGAGAGCATAGGCACTATTGAGCCGATAGGAGAAAGAGATATTCTGGGAATGAGGAGCAAGGGTTTCAGGGTTAAGATATCAGACTTAGCTAGGAAATACCTGACGGATATGAAAGAAGCTGAGTACTGGCTTGCAAAAATAGGGGATTATGATGTTTTAGTTGCTGTAAAGGGTACTTTTTCCCAAAACAATGTGGTGGAGGTTTTTCTAAACAACATAGAGATCCGCTGAGGATAAATATAACATCCAGTGGGAAAAATAGATGCCTCTAGCCGAGCTGGTCAGCTCCTTAGGAGGAAGATTTTCGCTCTATTTAGGTGTAAGACTGGCTGAAAAAGAGGAAAAGGAGCTATTCAGGTGGCTTCTAGCTTCATCTCTTCTAGGGGCTCCTATAAGGGAGGGAACTGCTGTCAAAGCATTCAAAGCAATAAACAGGGAGGCATCATCCCCTCAGGATTTGATAAAACTGGGATGGGACAGGATAGTTGAACTTCTTGATATCTCAGGGTACACAAGATACGATTTTAAAACAGCGGATAAGCTGATAGAGATGAGCAACAACTTAATAGAAAGGTATGGGAGCTCCCTAAACAGGATGCACGATGAGGCTGAGGACAGCATCAGCTTGGAGTTCAGGGTGAGAGGGCTTGCAAAGGGGATAGGTCCTGAGACAGTTGTCATATTCCTCAGGGAGCTGAGGGGAATATGGAAAAAGGCAAATCCCCCTCTCTCATCTCTTGCCTTCCTTGCAGCTAAGAACATAGGAATAAGAGCTGGGGATAAGAGGGAGGCTGTGAAGGAACTGCTCTCAATGTGGGAGGAGGAGGGAGGGGATCTGACAAACTTTGTCGACCTTGAGTCCGCTCTTGTTAGGCTTGGAAGGGATTACTGCAAGAAGAAGAAATGTAGCATATGTCCTGCATCTGGAATCTGCTCCTCCAGGTGATGAGATGCTTGTAGATGCCCACTGCCACTTTTATGAAATAAAAAGGAAGTATGATTTTATGATAATAGCTGTATCAGATGACCTCGAGAGCTCAAGGATAACGCTCTCTCTTGCGGAAGAGAACGTGATTCCATGCATAGGGATACATCCCTGGGAGGTGGAGGAAGCTGGAGAGCAGGATCTCAGGGAGATAGAGAAGATGGCCGAAAAAGTGAGATGTTTGGGGGAGATAGGCTTGGACAAAAGAAGGCCGAACTACAGGAAGCAACTAGAGTTCTTCAAGTATATGCTCTCGATAGCTAGGGATCTTGATTTATCGGTGAATCTGCATTCTCTGGACTCCTGGAATGAGGTCCTAGATCTGCTTGACAGGTATGAAATAGAGAGGGCGAACTTCCACTGGTACACAGGTCCCATCGACCTGCTTGAGAAGATAGAGGAGAGAGGCTATTTTATATCAATAAATCCATCTGTCTCAATGCAGAGGAGGCACATGGAGGTATTGAGGGCTGCCCCTGTTGAGATCCTTTTGACGGAAAGCGATGCTCCTTATGTGTACAGGGGGATGGAGCTGAGGCCTGAGATGGTGAAGGAGGTTGTGGGGATAATAGCTAGAGAGAAATCGATCAAATATGAGGAGGCGGAAAGCATAATACATGAGAATGCAGTGAGGTTTATCGGAGGTTGAGCGATTCTCTTGCTCAGGCTTTGCCTTTGCTGTTTTCCATGGGCTGAGTCTTTCAGAACTCCGATCTTGGTGTAGTAGAATCTTGAGATCTGCTTAAATGCTAATCTAGATATAATCGACCATTCAGAGTGAATATGATGATCTACTTCTATTTTCAGGTCTCCCTCTAAATTTATCTTTTTCCTCGTCAATTTTAGCGGGAAGATCATGTGGCACTCGATCTCCTTCTATCAGGATCTATTTTGGATTAAGCGGTACGAGAATTTGAAAATCATGTAGCAATTTGAATTAGAACTAGCAACAAGGCTAGTTTTAAACTTTGAAAAAAAAAAGTTTATATTAGAGCCCTCTTTTGACATAGCCTTATGGACAGAAAGTTGCTCATCCCGATATTGGTCCTCCTTCTTGTCTTTCCAGTCATTCCTGCGTCTGCAGAGAGGGTCTCTACAAACGAGGTAATGTATGAGTGGAAGGTGATTCTGTGGGAAGCAAGCAGATTTTCAGTCTCATCAAAGGCTGAAATACTGGCAAACGGGACTGTTGTTCTGAGACTGCATGGCTTCCTCAAATATGAGATAGAGCTTCCCTTTGAGCTCCCCAAGGGAAGCTACATAATGCTGATGGCTGGCGTGAGCAGCGACTCAAGTAATCTGTCTGTTATACAGGTAAAAGCGCATGTAAATGGGAATGGAGCTCAGTTCTACAACCTGACGGTGTTGCATGGCACCTTTTTCCCTCAGTTCATTTACTTCGGGGAGGTGAAGGGGAAGAAGCTCTTCATATGGATATTTCATCATAAATCCATTGCTGGAAACGCAAGCCTTCTCCTATACGCCCTCGATATAGAGCTGTTTATTCCAACTGCGAAGAAAACTGTGAAAAAGGGGAACTCAACGGATCCATTCATATGGGGCATAACTGTTCATGACCCGGATCTATCGAAGTTCTATCCTAAGTATGTGGGGCCCAGTGAGTGGGATAGATCAGCTGCATCAAAAATTGCAAGTGCAGGAATAAAGATGGTCAGGTTTATGATTTTCTGGGGAGATATAGAGAGGGAGTGGGGCAAATACCCGGATTGGAATGCTCCTTGGGGCTCATATCCATGGACTTTTTACGATAAGGCAATCGAGGATATGGTGAAGAACAACCTGACCCCGCTGCTGATAGTCGGAGCTGGATATGCGTGGATGGTCCCGTGGATAAATGGGATGCCTGTTGCGCCAGATACTGAAGTAGGACCTCACAATTACAGTAACTGGTTGAACCGGCTGAGTCCAGGGATCGATGAACAATCATATTGGTATTACGGTATACTGCCGGATGAGTATATAAAGCATGTGACCGAGGCTGTCAGAAGGATTGTTTGGAGATACACGTATTTCATGCCTACCCAAGTAAAATATCTAAATGGAACTCCTGCAAGAGTTTTAAACTATGAGCCTGAGATAGAGGTCGACGCATGGTATTGGCATACAGTTCTCAACTTCAGGCCCATGAGCTATTACTGGCAACATCCCGATGAAAACAACTTTCGATACAATCTTCTTCACAATTTGACAAAAGCGATAAAGAGCAGTCCAGGTGGCAGGATACTGATAGAGACATATCATAGAGGAGGGAACATACCGATAACTGCATATGGCCCCCAGTACAATATATCTTGGTTCTTGGAGAAGCTTGGATATACGGTTACGGTGAACAAGGACAAGCCCCTAGACAAGGTAGATCTATCCCAATACGATGCTCTGATAATAGATGAGCCTAGGTGGCTAAGCTATAGCCAGGCCGAGATAGATGCCGTCAGAAACTTCGTGTACAATGGAGGAGGCCTTCTTCTGGCCGTTGATACAGAGCTCTATTACGGCGATCAGACGCCAAATCAGATAGCTGAGATATTTGGAGCCAGATTTTACGGTGATCTTGTGAAAAGCTGCACAATAGCCACATTTAACCACCCAATAACTGCTGACAAGAAGCAGAGCGATGTATTCCAGCCCTTTATCCTCTGGGATGCAGTAATAGGAAGATATCCTGCTAATGCAACAGTGCTGTTGGCAGATCCCGGAAATGCGACTGGAAATCTGGCATTCGGCAATTTAACATCTGAAAACCTTCCTTCAGGGAACAGCTCCGATTATGCATGCATGGTGGCAATAAACTACGGAAAGGGAAGAGTTGTTCTAGGTCCATGCAACGGCTTGACTCAGGTCTGGGGAGAGGCATGGTATGGAAGGAGGGAGTGGAACAAGCTCTTCATAAACACCATAAAGTGGCTTGCTGGAGAGGGGTTGAATGTCTCCAATGTAAAAGTATACTTCGACTTCTCGATAGATGGCTGGTACCTTAGCCTCGGCGTCATCCCCAATATAGCCTTGGATCTTAAGGGAAAGGGATTGGTGGACTACATGGCTGTTAACTCGTATATGCCGGGATGGATTCTCGCGCCCCCAACTAACCAAGTACCTCCTTCACCTCCTTATCCTCCCATCCCTTTCATAATAGTAGAAATTACAGCAACAAGAGCAGCTTCCTCCGCAGGTGAGATATATGGCGCCACCTCTACTCCGACCATAATAGGGGAGACGGGGTGGGCAACTACCTACGGGACATTTGGGGAGTATTATCAGAGATTGTTCATAGAAAGGGTGGTATTCTACTCCTCGCTGGAAAGCTCAGCGACAGGAGGGAAAGCTCCGTTTGGTTTAATAATACATAGATACAAGGATCTAGATATATGGAGGCCTCATCCATTTATATGTCCCTACAATTATATAGAGTACACATTCGGTTTATTAAGGG
>NZ_RCOS01000148.1 GCF_003947435.1 Candidatus Methanodesulfokora washburnensis | reverse complement strand
TCACCTTCGCTCTTCACGACGGTAGCCATAACTGAGGTCCCAGATATCTTGGTTTCCAATATATTCTCAGCATCCTCCACAGCTTTTTCGAGGAAGTTAACTATATCCCAGTATTTCTTCTCCCTAGCTAAATCTAGAGGAGTTTTCCCACCTCCGTTTTTAGCATTTACATCTGCACCTCTATCCAATAGAAGCTTGACGATATCGAGACGACCATAATAAGCAGCAAGATGGAGAGGGGTCCAGCCGTATATATCCTTTGCATTTACATCTGCTCCTCTATCCAATAGAAACTCAACGACATCAAGACGACCATTATCAGCAGCCCAATGGAGAGGGGTCTCGCCATCTTCATCCTTTGCATTTATATCTGCACCTCTATCCACCAAAAGCTTGACGATATCGAGATGGCCCCAGGCAGCAGCCCAATGGAGAGGGGTCCCGCCAACTTCATCCTTTGCATTCACATCTGCACCTCTATCCAATAGAAACTCAACGACATCAAGATGACCATTAGCAGCAGCCCGATGGAGAGGGGTCTCGCCATCTACGTCCCTTGCACTTATATCTGCACCTCTATCCACCAAAAGCTTGACGATATCGAGATAGCCCCGAGCAGCAGCCCAATGGAGAGGGGTCCCGCCATATTCACTCTTTGCATTCACATCTGCACCCTTATCGAGAAGCCTTCTCACTTCTTCCAGATCTCCCCTGCTAGCTGCATCAATGAGACCCTCATTCAGGGAACTCATTCTAAACCACTTGATCGGGGAGCTCATCAATTATGGACACTCAACCAGTTCTATTTAATTTTTGCCCCATACTTAGTTTAGTTTTTAGATATAGTCTATACATAAATCAGATATTTCAACAGCTCCCCCTATGACGGGGAGATGCCCAAACGTCCCTACTTGGAGAAGCCAAATTCCCGAATTTATCTGAGTTATCCATGGGAAGCTTCGGGGAGTTCATTCTCTCCCCAAGTCGCATGCAAATTAATTAATGATTAGTTATCTGAAATTGCACCTAGCTTAGAAAAGTAATGGGATTAAGGGAACAAGGATGTGAGATAATGGATCCTTAGCCTCCTTCTCGACATCCTCAAGGAATAACTTCATCCCTCTTCCTTGACCATCGTCCCTTCCAGTATTTCCGTCTTCCCCGCTTTGACCTCTGTCTCAGCTCCTCCCTTTATCTCCCTCAGTTTCCCCTCATACTCAGCCTTAAGCCTTTTATAAGCCTCATCACTGACCTCATTCTTTCTGAGAAGCTCTTCTAGCCTCTCAAGATATTCCTCCACCTTCTTGGCCTCACTATTCTTCTAGCTCCTTTTTCAATGGAACATATCGATGTATTTTCTCAGATCTGATGTGAAGTCATAAGATCTCATTTTATTATCATCTTTTAAACCTCCAATAATGCATCTATATTGCTGAAGACCGTCCTTTGTTTTCTCACGGTCAGGCAACATACTTCTTGCACACAAAGCAGTAGTATTCATCGGTTAATGAAATGTGATATAGAGGGCTTCCACAATATGGACAGATTTTGCCCTGTCCTGTCTGTCCTTCTGCTCTGGCAATTTCAAGCTTATTTTTCGAACCAATTTCCTCCACCAGCTCCACTACAGCCTTGTTTGGCATTTTTAATGGTTCAATTAGCTCGACTATACACTTTCCGTTTCTTGAAACCGCTTCCGAGGAGCTCATTCAGCCAGACCTCCATCAGACATATTTCTCCTTGCACTTATATCTGCACCTCTATCAACTAGAAACTTCACAACATCAAGATGTCCCCAACAAGTAGCACCATGGAGCGGGGTATAGCCATCTTCACCTCTTGCATTTACATCCGCACCCCCATCGAGGAGCCTCTTCACTTCCTTCAGATCCCCCCTAAAAGCTGCACCAGTGAGCTTCTCGCTCAGGAAACCCATTATCTCTCCCTAAAGCTCCTTCTTACTTTTACACCAAGTGGGTCAACAGGGAGACGGATGTATTGTCATGTCCTCCCCTTGAGTTCGCCATCCCTATTAAGATCCTGCCTATGAGATCCGGATGAGGCGGATACCTGAGGAAGCACTCAGCTATCTCGCTATCATCGACTAGATCTGTCAGACCATCCGTTGAGAGAAGAAGGGATCTTCCTCCCATTAATATCCCCGGAAAGGTCCTTACATCTATTCTAGGGTTCTCCATCCCAAGGGCACTTGTTATCACATTTCTCTGCGGGTGAACTTTTGCCTGCTCTCTCGTTATCAGTCCCCTATCGATTAAATCCTCCACATACTTGTGATCCCTCGTTAGCTGCATTGCCCCGCCATCTATTAGATATGCTCTGCTGTCACCAACATGCCCTACTGTGACATCATCCCCATCCACTACAGCCAGCGTCATTGTTGTCCCCATTTCTCCCCTCCTCCTCTTCTCCTGAAGAACTCTCTCATTGGCTGATCTCACAGCTTCCCTTACTATTCCCTCCATGCTTCCTGATTCAAGAATTCCGTTTATCACCTGAATGTACGCCTCCAAAATTGCCTCTTTGCTCGCTATCTCACCGTATCCAGCCCCTCCAACCCCATCAGCCACGCACAATATGTGATATCTCCTCCTTTTCCCCTCCGTTGATATCTCGAGGACAGAGGAGAGAACTGAGTCCTCGTTGTTCCTCCTGACGAGCCCCCTGTCCGACATGGATGAAATTGCCCTTCTCCCCCTCAGGTTGAGGCCCGATATCTCGATCTTATCCCCGGCCACAGAGACAGATATTCCTCTGATCCTTGTCCACTCCTCAAGCACATCCTCTGGCATCATGTTCCTGCTCAGATGAATTAGATAGGAAGGGGAAAGTACTATGTATCCCTTCTGGAGCATCCCCTGAAATGATGGGGATGTGACAGAATTCACCCCCCCTCTGTAAGGGGAGGGGATGAATGGGCTTTCCCCGAAGTGCCGGTAGGTCAGCTTACCATCGAGAACAACAACCAAACCTCCATATCCGCTGATCTTCGGCTCAATGGGAATCTGAACCTCTGTTCTATTTACAAGAGCATTTCTAAGGGAATTAAGAGCCATCTTTATCAGTTCAGCTGCTGAGATTCCATCAGAGGCAGATGAAAGGATGAAGATCCTGTGGCTTTCATCCTCAAATCCTACCCTCAGGCTCATGGCAAGGCTCTCCATCTCACAGTTTGAGAAGGATCCCACCCCACTGAAGCTTCTCACCTTGGAGAGCCAGGCAGTTCTAGCCTGCATAATCTTCACCACCCGCAACTGATATAAATTTATCCTAGGTCTACGTGCTCCGGTATCAGTATCTCTTTTGCCACAGGAACCCTCTCTGCCCTCTTTCTTCTGGTTATAGCCCACAGCGAGATGGGTACTATTGCTGCAATCACAGCTAATGTGCCGATTCCGCATATAGGAACTGAGATCTCCCCCCAGCAGGGATATATCTCCCCCTCTTTGCTACAAGTACCTCTTAGGCTTATGGTATCACTGCTGAGAATTGGCCAAAATATCTGCTTGAGCAGAAGATATCCATCCCCCACTTTTATAGCTCCCTGAATGCCCTCCAACTCTATTCCCCTCAGCTTAACGTAATAAGGAAACGGAGATTCTACATCGCGCTCGGGCACATAATATGGTGTAATATTAAGGGATTTGCTCCCAAAATCCCTATCCCTGTACTTGACAGTTAGAGAGGTATTTTCATACAAACTATAAGAGATATTTAACTTTATAGTCTCATTGTTTTTTATTATATTATTAATTTTCAGCTGCACTGAATCTTTCATAATAGAGTTGGAGCAGTTTATTTTTTTACCATCTTCCTTTATGATCTCACATCTAGTAAAGCTCAGAGCTCCATGAGAAGAGCTATCCACATATATTGGTGTTTCGCTGAGGTTTAAATCAGATTGCTTGTTCGTAATGCTAATTAAGATGCTTCTATTGATTCCTTTTCCTTCTTCCCTCTCCCACTTAACTCCCAAAGTCTCCAAGGAAAGGTTCCACTTGCTGACAACTAATTCATTTTCCATAGTATAATAGATAAAGAGTAAAGAATATAGCTTATTTAATTCATTTAATATAACATTGAACTTATACTCTTCCATTTTATTTAATTTTTTACTTAAACTTTTTATGCAGCTATCCGAGCCACTAAAGGAACAGCTTTTTGCGTTGAGAAACTCAATCTTCTCTATTGTTATGCTATCTACAGTAGCATTAATGCTAGCATTTATTTCCCATTTACCGGATCCGAGATATCTGTATAGGTATCTGAACTTTAGGGGATCCTTTAGTGGGATTTCAACTGTCTTACTTAAAATTTTCTCTCCACTAAAAGTTTCATTAAAAATCGATATGCTAATGGATCCAAATTTGACTCCTTCTTGAGATCTGAGTTTAATCGATATATTGCACTGTAAACCTAAATTAATTGGATTTTCTGAAATTAAATTATTTCCTTTTTTTAACAAATTTATTATCTTGCCTTCCCCTGTAGTTATTTTCCCTTCTTGAAAATTGAGACCCACTGAGGATATATTCATAACTACATTTCTCATCTCTCCTTTTATCGTTATATTTATCTCAGTTATATCTCCCTGCTCATACTTTAAAGCGTAATTTATCTGAGCTTCGCTTTTCGGTTCACCATTAGCACTAACTACTTCTGAAGATTGAGCTAAGGAAAAGATAATTATAAAAAATAAAAGAAAGGATAGCAATTTCCTGCTGAAAGTCGCTGCAACATCCATCGAGACACCCAGAAGTTTAGGCTGCAGACCTGCAGGTAAATCTCATGTTCAGCACACCGGCAGGGCTTACTATGTCCCCATCTCTGAGAGGTCTCGGGCCCTTACCCTTTATGTTCTCCCCGTTGAGCAGGGTGCCGTTTGTGCTGTTGTTGTCTTCTATTATGAATGTCTTATTCACCCAATCAAAGCTTATTGTGAACTGAGGCTTTATTCTTCTGCTTATTGCATTTAGGACATCGGGAGGAGCAATTCCAGTGAAGTCCTCTCTTCCGAATGACTGGGGAAGGGAACCTATCGGTATAATTCTATCGCCAACTTGAAACATGGCAGTAAGAACATTTGTTTCTCCTCCTGGACCCGTTATCTGTATTGTTCCAGGGCTTGGGATTCCTATCATTCCCCCTCCAGGCATTGTCTGTGTTCCACCAACGCCTAAGCCTCCAGCTGGAGGGGTTACCGGTACTGATGGTGCTTTGGGCCTTCTCATCAGAATTAGAGCGGATATCACTGCTGCTATTCCTATTATTCCTCCAGCAAGTGCTACATACATCCATGTTTGAGTTTGGGGTTGAGGAGGTGGTGGAGGAGATGAAACCTGAAAGTCAACATATCCCTCTTGCACTAGTGATCCCCATGCGTTAAATACCCTTACGTGGAATGAATACCTTCCATAGGGTGCATTGGGATCGAGTGAGTAAGCAGCTACTATTATGGTGGCGTGAATAGTCACGCTTGATTGCCTCCACACAAAGATCTCTCCTCTTCCGGTCTCAGGAGGATAGGCAAGATATACATCTATTATATATGGTCCAACCGGATTCTCAGCCTCAGCCCTGAGCTCAACAGTATCTCCCGGGTTGAAGAAGTTTGTTCTAACCCCTCCCTTTGTCGTGAAGAATGTTGCTCCTGCTATGTATTGCTGAGCCAAGAGAGGCTGACAGAGAAGGATCAGCATTGCAAGAAGAAGGAGCACTACAACTCTCGATCTATCCACTATCTCACCACAAGGATAGTCGAACTGGAAAAATATAAAGATTACCCTTCAACTATCGCTGTCATTTGGACTTAAATGTAACCGTCAGGTACGGTGGATTACCCAGCTGATTGCCATAGGCCACATAGATTATAGCTCTTTCCTCCAGCTTAAACGGGACTGATTCCCTCTTATATCCAGCCCATACCTCCGTTAATCTTCCTCCCATAAGCACAGCACTTCTGTTGAGCGAGCCCAGATCCCTGAAGAACCAGCTTCCTCCCTTTTCGAATATCTCGAAATGCCTTCTCGATATCCATCTGTAGGGATCAAAGACGTAGACATACATTGTATCGCCCTCCCTCACAACTCTAATCCTCTCGCTAGGGATACTTGCAACACCCCCCTGGCTTGTCATAGTTGTCTGAAGCTGCTCCTCTGGCATCCTGCCAACTATCACCCTATGAACATCTATCTTTATCTTTGTCCCCATTACCTCAATTGCAGGGCCTTCCTCCAATGAAATTGCTGAAATTCCCCTCTCAATTGCCTCTATCATCTCTCTTGCTGTTGAAAATCTGCTCAAAGGATTCCATTCCATTGCCTTCATCAGGACTTTAGCGAAATCATCGCTCACATCTCTATTAAACTTCCTGACATCCGGAGGTTCGACCACCATGTTCGGATATCCGGGCATTGCGGCCGCCGGATGCTTTCCTGTAAGAGCGAAGAAACAGGTTGCGGCAGAGGACCATATATCTCCTTGAATTGAGAAGGTATACCTGTACTGCTCAGGAGGAGTATAGCCTCCGGGGGATATGACAGCCTCGTTTATCCCTGCTGCATTGAAGTAGGCTGCTGTTCCAAGATCCAAGAGCTTCAGATACCTGATGTCGTCTGATACTATTATGTTCTTTGGCTTTATGTCCCTATGGATGATGTTCCTTGAGGATAGGTAGTCAACCGCTAGGAGCAGTTTTATAAGCCTTACCTTCGCCTCTTTTTCATCCATAGGTTTCTCCGAAGCAACTTGCTCCAATGTTTTTCCTTTAGCATATTCGGTTATCATAGCAGGAAGGGCTCCTGATCCCAAGCGCACAACTGCCGAGTCAAGGTACCCAACGATGTGGGGATGGGATAGCTGTCTCAGTAGATCCCTCTCGAATATGAGCTTGTTATATGGAATCCCAAGGCTATTTGGGAGCTTTACAATGACCTGATTTCCATCAGGTCCTCTGGCCTGATAGACTAGGCTCATCCCTCCCTTAGCGATCAGATCCTCTACTACATAAACCCCCCTTCCTCCTTGGATAAAGCTTCCCCCGCTGATCATCATGAACTGCTCTAAGGGAAAGATATAAAAGTTATCCCAAAAGTTTGCGAAAATAAAGTTAGAAATGCTAAAAAGCATCTACTCGCTGAGTAGGATCCTCACTATTTCCTCTTCCTTCCTCTCCTTTGATCTCCTTCTGTAGATGAAAACAAGAGGGATCACTAGAAGAAGGATTGGCAGTAGATAAAGGATATCAGCTGATGTTTTTGTCACTGGGCTTTCCTGCTCCGGTGTTTGTTCCGGAGGAGGTGGAGAAGGAGGTGTTTGTTGCTGAGATGGTGAAGAAGATGACCTCGTAAATAAATATACATAAAAATCCCATGATCCTGCTGCTATGTAGCCTCCATCGGATGAGATAGAGACGCCAAGCACAGCGTCTCCTGTCCCATATTTCCAGATTAGATTTCCACTTCTATCAAAGAGGTAGACGTAATAATCTCTCGATCCAGCTGCTATGTAGCCTCCATCGGATGAGATAGAGACGTCATGCACAGGGCCTCCTGTCTCATACTTCCAGATTAGGTTTCCTCTTCTGTCAAATAGGTAGACGTAAAAATCATCCGATCCAGCTGCTATGTAGCCTCCATCGGATGAGATAGAGACGCCCCACACAGGGCCTCCTGTCCCATACTTCCAGATTAGGTTTCCTCTTCTGTCAAATAGGTAGACGTAAAAATCATCCGATCCAGCTGCTATGTAGCCTCCATCGGATGAGATAGAGACGCCGCACACAGGTCC
>NZ_RCOS01000179.1 GCF_003947435.1 Candidatus Methanodesulfokora washburnensis | reverse complement strand
AGAGATTTTATGGAGGACTCATTCACGAGGCTTTCGTTCCCAATTTCAGCTGAAAGGCAGACAAAAGGCCTTCTGACAAGCAAGGTGATCCTCATTTCCTCAAGATTGTATGTCTTGCTCACGAGATCCTCCTCAACAGACCACTTGGGAACTGACCATCTGGGAGGGAGTGAGACGACAGCTTGAGAGAGCTCTGTATGAATCTCGGATCTGGAGGGCATGAAGAATAGAATTGAAAACAAAATTAAAAATATAACTAATATAAAGAATAATATTATCAGCTCCAGTATTCTCCGGGGTGCCATCAACAATCTGTGGCCATATGTTATATAAACTTTATGCAGAATATAATAAGGCTTAAATATTAGGAAGAACTGGGGGATGGATTTGTAAGGAATGCCCGCCATAATTGTGGGATGAGCGAGGAGGATTTGAGAGAGATAAGGAAAACACTGGAGCTGATAAGGAAGAGTCTGGGCTGGATCAGGTGGATTGCTGACATCATACTCATAGTATCAGTTTTGACATTCTCCACGGCTAAAGCCGGGAGATTCCCGGTTTGTCGGCCTTAGGCCTCATCCTACCGAGTTCAGGGCTGTGTCAAGACCGGGGCATAATGCCCTACCAGCCCCTGCTATGGGCATGTAGCCCATAGCCCGCTTGAGCATGTTCACCGGCGACTCGCCGAAGATATGAGGAGCACTCTTAATTTAAATTGACAATTCATCCCACGGTCAAAACCGTAGGCTTTCTTGTCGGGTTCCATGTAAAATGAAAAAGTGAGAATAATCCAAACAATAATTTCGAAATTTATATTGTTCTTAGTCTCTGGATGGGAAGCCCAGCAAATCCCAAAACCTTTTATAGTCTCCTCCTTTTAAGTAGAGGTGGGTAAGAAGGTGGCTTCCCCTATTCAAACGGCAGTGCCAAGGGTGATTGAAGAAAAATTGAAGGAAATATTAGCCCAGCCTAGACTTTTGACTTTTGATCAGCTCAAGTTTATTGCAACTGAAGTGTTGCCGTTAAGCTCACGATTACCCTCATTAGAAAGACTCGAAAAATGCCTGAGAAGGGACGTGTACAGGAGGAGGAAGGCCTATGAAGACAAGTATCACATAAATTGGGAATATACTCTACTGGATCCATTGAAAGAGATAAAGGGGTTGGAGTCGCTTTCCCCGGAGGAGAAAATAAAGAGGTACCTGAGGGCAGAAGCTCTTGCGGAATTTGAACTAGCTCATATACAACTACTAAATAAGTTTATAAATGGTGAAATAAACTATGACGAATATGAAAAAGAGATTCGCAATATGGCTGAGAGGATATGCGGTGAGCTGAGAATTGTATGAACCCATCGCTGAATCTCTTGCCCCTGAATTACTGAAGCTTTTAGAAAGAGTCCTGCAAGAATATCCGGATAAAAAGTTATTGAGAGATATTATCGTTACTAAAGTAGTGGAGGAATTAAATGAAGAAGCAAGGAGAGGACAACTGCCTCCAATGCCGCCAGAGTGGGAGATTAAACGTAGATTCGAGGATTATGTAGTTTCAATAAGTACATCCCTATTTAGATCTCTTAGAAGGGAGCGAGTTCAGGATCTCATAAAATCTTATGGAAGAGTGATTGTGTTAATTGGAGCTGGATTCTCCTCAGATGCAGGCATTCCACTGGCACGCTTTTTAAACAAAATCGACTTCAAGGAAGCATTGAAAGATAAGTTGAAAAGCGAAGAGTTCAAGAAAATTTTTAAGCAAGATATGGTGGAAAGAGAAGTCGTTAAGGTTACCAAGGCTCATGAAATTGTTGCTGAAATGTTTCATCACAAGGTTATAATAGAAATAATATGTCTTAATTGGGATGATTTAATAGAAAAGGCTTACCAACATATGTATTCCAGAAAGATTAGAAAAATTAACAGGGAAGAACAGCAACCCTCCGATGACGATGGTGATGGGTTCTACCACTATCTGTGGAAATTTCACGGTGATGTCGAGGATCTGGATTATGAATGGATATATCCAGGGATGGGGGGAAGGGTGTTTAGAGCCTTCCATCAGTACGTTCCTGAACTACAAAAACATGCCTTGGTTTTTCTAATAATCGGTTACTCGGAGCAAGAGGAGGAAATAAAGGAGGAGGTGATAAGACCTCTCGAATCCTCTAAATATATTCACACCTTTAGAATAGGTATGGATTTAAGATTATTCAATCAATATCCTAAGAATTATATAGTTGCACCAGCAGAATGGATTGTACCAGTTTTATTTGAAGAAGCAAGAAAATTAATGTTGTAATATAGTCCTTAAGTTTTCTATAAGTTTCTCCTTCCCTTGCCCTAGAGGATATAGGCCTTATGTGAGTTGTGCGCCAGCATCATCGCAGTGAGCAGTTTTGCACTCTTTCTATTCCTGTGTATAATGCACTTCTCTTGATAGAAGTGATTAAGAAGGGGGACTGCTGGAAAGCTCCTTGGAAAGGAAATATAAAAATATTGGAGCTTTTAGCTTCGCTGAATTTCTTTCGTTGACATTCTCCACGGCTAAAGCCGGGAGATTCCCGGTTTGTCAGCCTTAGGCCTCATCCTACCGAGTTCAGGGCTGTGTCAAGACCAGGGCATAATGCCCCACCAGCCCCTGCCATGGGCATGTAGCCCATAGCCCGCTTTGCTGAAACCCCTCCCCTTTTCAGCTCGGAGCCTTATTCCAGCCTTTGGACATCCGAGCGACACGCTCAACACAACTATCGTGAGTTTATATTTAAGCTTATCGGCAATTCATCCCACGGCTAAAATCGTAGGCTTTCTTGCCGAGTTTCGGTAAACTAGGAGTGTGAGAGCTCCCTGTAGAATGCTATCATCTTCCTCACAGCCTCATAGCAGTTCCCCTGCTTGTACAGGGAGAGGGCCTCATCCAGCAGGGCTTGAAGCTCAGCAGCCTTATCCTTGCTCAGCTTTCCAGCAGTGATGCGCTCATCCATTATGCTCTTGGCTATTCCATAGCCATACTCAACGTTTACCAAGGAGATGAACTCATGGAGGTTTATCGGGGTTATGTTTGAGCGCTCATGGAGCAGTTTTGCAACTCCCTTCCAGTCCGAAATATCCCAGGGTTGAGAGATCACAAGAAGGAAGGGTAGACCTCCTCCCAGATTAGATGGCACATCGATCAGCCCGCAGTACAGGCCAACATTGCTCTCGGGCCTGTACCATATCCTGAACTCGATGTTTGATGTTGTTCTGTCCAGAACAAAGCTCAGCTCGAACCACTGATACTTCCCCGCTTCTTTGAAATCAGATCCTGAAATTTCCCTGCTGGCTATTATCCTCCTCCCTATATCGGTGCATACATCAAGCGTTGCCACTTTCTCGCTTGTCATCCTGTCTATCTTCAGAAGGAAGCGTGCAGTGTACCTGCCTGCTGGAAGAGTGACATAGGGACCAAATGTATGGGCCCCTTCAAGCCTCTCCCCCGGAGCTGCATACCTAGCCATTCCTGTTGGAGAGCTCGGATCATCAACTTTTCTGGAAAAGCCAAGAAGGTCCTCAGCTGGGTTGAATCTGGGTTGAGGTCCCTTTTCATACATTTTCAGGGCCTCGTCCAGCTTCTTTTCAAATTCATGAAGGTTCCTGAAGTGAAGTGCACCGAAGAGCACGGGCATATAGTGTCCATCTGCCTCTATGTAGTAGAACGACTGGCCGTATATCTTGAAGAGTCCTGGCTGCTCGTTGTAATCCCGCTTGATAGCCAGAAGCATGTTTCCCATATATCTCTTGTACTTTGCTGCTGCATCATCGCTGTAGCCGAGAACCTCGACTATCCTCAGCCCGCTTAGCTTCATATAGGCCAGAGTGTGAGGCAGGTACTGATCCAGATAGTGAATGTTCGAGACGGGATAGATGTAACCCGCTCCCGATGGGCCGCAGACAAATGTGTCGTTTTCGCTCATTGTCTTTGCATAGTAATAAGCCATATAGGGCGCAACATCAATCAGGAATGGGCTCACAGTCCAAGCGACGGGAACTCCGGCTCTGAGAGACCAGAGGTTTATCATCTCTTGGTCGAACTGCAGATTGTCCCCATCTGTGATGTAGAAGGTGATGTAAACCCCTCCTTTTCCCAGTACCTCAGGTCTAACAGGTGGAAGGGAGAAATTCAGCTGAGCTGGAGGCTTCAGGTGCATCCAAACAGTTGGATTTGCGAAGTTCTTCGGGCCGAAGTTGTGCATCATCACGGCCACAAACTTCCCATATCTCGTCGCTAGGTCAACATAAGCCCCCTCCCCCTCCTCGTTCCATCCCATCACCATCGAATTGTTCGGCATCGCAGCCAGTATTCTCTCCATTAACGCTTTTTCCTCCTGATTGGACAGGTTCAGATAGACTGTGAGCAGCTTAAGGCTTACAGCATAATCCCTGCATGCAACTTGAGGCCAGCTTGTGTACTTTGGATATACTCTATATTCAGGACATGCCACAGCCAGCTTCTTGTGATCAACCTTGTCCCAAAGCCTCTCAAAAGCCCATTTATACGCTGAGACCCTGTCGCTGAAGTTGCCCCTGAGGTCAAAGAGCTTCTTCCTCACACCCAGATCCTCAAGCCAGCTTATCCATCCTGGATGGACAAGAACTGCATTGTAAACCCCGCACAGCGTTGTGCCCACGTTTATTGTATCTGGAAGAGAGGGATCATAGACAACATAGCCTGAGGCTTTTTCAGCAAAAATTCTGATCGCATCCTCCAGCTGCACAAAGGCGGTATCGATTCCAAGATCCCTCATGTTATTTAGCCATAGGGCATCAGTGTCCTTGAATATCACGTAAAGGCTGGGCCTCTCCCTGTTGGCCAGCCCCTGAATGGTCACCAATGTGAGCAATCTGGGATCAAGAACGCTTATATCTCTTGCATCCACGACAAGTAGCTTGTAATAAGCCAGCCTTTGCATAACATGTGTTATCAATGATTGAGTATCCTTGTGGCTTTTATAGATCTCGGCAAAGGCTGTCGCATTCCTGCTGTAGAGCTCCAAGCAGGGAAGCAGAACTGAGGCATTCCTTTGATACAGATCCATGACCAATTCCTCATATTCAGAGTAGAACCTTCTGGCTGTGCTTTCCCCAAAGCCCTTGGAAACAGAGTAGCTTATGAACCTCTCCTTAATGCTTCCGGTCACAGGTGATGGTTTGTATGTCAGGGCTCCTGCCATTAACAGCAGGAGAAACAGGATGATCACAACCACGAGCACGAGAAGGATCTTCCCAGTAGTGCCCACATGAAAAAGCCTTCGATGCCAATAAAAGCTTTTTCCGATAAGGCTGATAAAGATGTGAGAACTCCTTGAAGGGTCGATTATATGATAAAATTGCTGAGAGGGGAACCCAATAAATTTATTGGGCACGATCCAGCAAACTGAATATTAATGAAATGGACCCTCCAGCTAGTATGTTGATCACTCATTTTACAACGGCAGCCTTTAAACCTCACCATCAACCCCTTCTTTTATTTACAAAAGTAATAAAACCATTGTGAAAAGCTGCAACGGTTGCTCCCACCCTGCTATATTTCGTGGGAGCAAGGATGATAAGAGCAGGCATCATGACAATCATACCTTTGTGTATATTTCAATTCCAAACTCTTTTGCCATCTCAAGAGCTCTATCATCCGCGTAGGGGGTGACGATTACCAGCCTATCAGCCCTTACTCCGGTTATTTTCTCGTAGAATTCGGCTTTTCTCCTGAAAATTGGGATATCAGATGCCTTTACATGCGAGGATACCTCTATTAGCATGGTTTTCCCATCCTTAACAACATCCAGCTCTACATCACTAGGATGATCATAAACCATTCCCTCCTTATCTTTCTCAATCCATCTCTCAATCTTCACACCGAACTCCTTCTCTAATATCCCTTTTAATCCCTCTCTGAATGCTTCCTCAGTTTGGAGGCCCCATCTTGCCCCTAAGGCTGATATCCTTCTTTCTATAAGCTCAAATCCCCTGTTCATGTCCTCCCTAAGCTTGACAAGCTGCTCCTCATGTCTGTCAAGCCTTTTCAGAATTTCCTCTAGGCCAAGAAGTCCGGCTACAGCGTATCTGAACTCCTCATCCTCCTTTAGAAGCTTCAGGAATCTCTGCTTGAGCTGCGAGCTCATCCACTAAATTCACCTCTAGCATTTAAATAGTTAATTGCTCCTAAAAATAAATTATTAGAGCTGTAAGCAGAAATATGCACATGCTATTGTAGCAGCTGGCAGATTGGATGAAAGGCATCATCAGAAGAAGTTTATAAAGCGAGAATTAACAGGATAGAATGCAATGAAGGCAGAATGAGCAAGGTGGGCAGAATGGATTATCTAGCTCTCGCCTTACTGTCATTTGGATTATCTCTGGATGACTTCGGTCTTGCTTTTTCTCTGAGCCTGCTAATGCCAAGTAGAAATTTTAAAAAATTTATAGTTAATACAGGTAAAATAGCAGCTGCATTCTCCATATCAACCGCTTTACTGCCGTTGTTAGGCTGGCTGATTGGACTGGCAATATACAAATGGGTTGCTTCCTTTAGTGCTTGGATTGTTTTAGTTGTCTTTACACTGGTCGGGATATGGGTAATTAAAGAAGCTCTTGAAGAAGAGCAGCCCAAATTTGAGAAGATCTCGTCTTTTTGGGCGTTATCAGCCATGGGATGCCTGTCAAGTATCGATGAGGGAGCTGTGGGGATCAGTTTTCCATTTTTAGAAATTCCTATTATATGGATAATAGTTGCCATTATCATAGCTAACACTATTCTAATATTAATAGCAGTGCTCCTGAGCAGCTGGATAAAGAATTTGAGCAGAAGAATCCCGTCAATTCTCTCCGGCATAATTCTAATCACTTTGGGAGTACTGAAATTTTTGGAGCTGACTTCCGGGGTTTAAAAGCCCAACCTCACAGTATTAGCAAAAACAGCAATGTTTAATACATAGCATCCTTCTAAGAATAGCTTGTGGTGAGTGTGGGAATTATTGTCAAGGTGGATAAGCAAGGTAGAGTGGTCCTACCGGAGGATGTGAGGAAGACTCTTGGGATAGAGGGAGAGACTGAGATGGTGTGCAGGGTTGTTGGAAATAGAATCATACTTGAGAGATTTTCCGTAGAGGCGATCAGTAAGGCCTTCGCTGAACTGGAGGAAATTGCTCCAAGCCTAGATACAGAGGAGGTTGAGGAGAAGGATAAATATGTTGACAGGGAATATGCGCTACGCAAAATTGGGATTCGAAGTAATAGTTGAGGTTGCAATGTGACAGGGAACATTCGCCAACCACCTTTATAGATTATGATCTATTTAATTATTCTGGAGGATCAATATCTTATGATTTTAATAAGAATGATATACTCCTCATTTTTGGAAATAGAGAATAGGACTGGGAGATCATGACAGTGATGGAAAAAGCACACAAAGAATAAATCGCAAGATTTTTGTTTGCACATGACAGCTATGCAGGATGAAGTTCACGATAATCTTGAGGAAGGAAGAGGAAGGAGGGTATTCCGCTCAGTGCTTAGAGCTGCCTGGATGCATAAGCGAAGGAGAAACAAGGGAGGAAGCTTTAGAAAATATAAAAGAGGCAATTAAAGGTTATCTTGAAGCTTTTCCAGAGGAAGTTGAAAAAGCAAAGAGAAAGAAGGAGCTGGTTTAAGACCTCTCTATACATCGAGAAAAGGCTCTCTGGGATAGATCCTTTTAGTTTGAAGCCCGCTGTGAGCTTAACAGTCTCTAATGGCACTTTTTACACCCTCACAACCTTGCTAGCATGTAAAGCTTTTCAGACATTGGGGTTATTTAAGTGACTAAAGTTTATAAAGTTTATGCTAGAAAGAAGCAGTTCTCTGATCCCAAGCTGTATGCAGAACACTTTAAGATAATTAAGCTCTTGCAAGATTCAGAATATGAGTTTTGAAAAAAGAGGGCTATTGCCCTCCTAGTTGCCCTTTCAGGCTGTTTATCCTTTCCTCTAGCATTTTCAGCTCTGCTTCCAGCGTCTTTTTGTAGTTCTCCAGAAGGGATAGCTCCTGTTCTGGTGTGGGTGTTGGATAAGCAGATGTTGGATATGTGGAATAAGACCAAGGATACTCAGTATATGTTTGATACCAAGGATTAGACCAGAGATACCAGCAGGCCCCCCTTCCAAATATCCATCCGGGCCTCTGCCAGGGAGGCAGATAGCTAAACGGGCCCCTTCCGGGCCATGGACCCAACCAACCTCCTCTTCCATATCTCCACATCGTCTCACCCTTTATGTGCTATTGCACATAATACCTCAGGCTATATAAACCTTTCGTTAAGGATGCGTTTTTCGTTTTTAGTATTATGCTATTTATTAGTCGATTTTACTCTTAAATCAGAGAAGAGCTCCGATAAGTAAACCAATTATATATAATAGACCGAAGCTCCGCAGAAGAGCTGCAGTCATGGGATCGGCGGCCTCAGGAACTCTGCTCTTAAAAGTTCTGAGCAGATTGTACGCTTGAGGCAAGGTTAAAAATGCAAGCAAAGAGGTAAATGGCACAACATTCACTGCTGCAAGTGAGGCAAGGAAGAAATATGCTGAGAATATCTCTCCTGCATAA
>NZ_RCOS01000114.1 GCF_003947435.1 Candidatus Methanodesulfokora washburnensis | reverse complement strand
AGATTTCATCCTTCATGGGCCACTGTATTCTTACCTGGAGAAATTTAGCAGGCCTCAAAGCATGCCAACTGCTAAAACAAACGTCACACCAACTACAAACATCACAGCTCCGCCTTCAAAAGAAGATGAGTTCAAAGCTTTTATAGAAAAGTATCCTGTATTAGCTAAAGGATTTGACTATCAAAACTACAGATCCGCTTTGAAGTATTTTGAAGCCATGCCGGAGTTAAAAGGAGAAGAAGATTTACATGAATTTTTGAACGCACATATAAGACAATGGGATTTTCTGGGACTTGCATTCGATGATTTTGGCGAACTTAGGATTAGAGATTTGAAATACCATATAGAGCTGGATGAAAAGGAAAAAAGCTTATTACCACTGAGAAAAAGTGAAATGGAAAAACTCTTTCCTAAGGAAGATGACAGGGAAATTATTAATCGAAGCAGAGCACTTTATCCGTTTCTCCTCGAGTTTAACGCAAAAACTGGAGAAGATGAGTATGAGGGACGTTCGTGGACATGGGAAGATAAAGTGCGAGCTATAACTGACAATCTAACATTAATGCTAGATGGAAGTATATATGAGAGAATAATGAAAATATTCGAGGAAGGGAAAGAGGATATAGCAAAGTTTTACTTCGATTACGGAGAAGCTAAAATCATGGCTGAAACTCCACCTTTCTCTAATGTATATCGCAAACCTATCTACGAATTCTTAGAAAATTATCTACCTGTTATTAAAGAGGACAAAAGAATGAATTTAGGGATGAGATACACTCTTGCAGTTGCCCATAGAGATGTAACTGAAGTACTTCACAAAAAACGCGAAAAGAGAGTAGACTTATACTCCCTTTATGCGAAAGCTTTAGGTTACAGCGGAATACTCATATTTACTGACTGCAAAAAATATGGCTGGGCTGGAGATGAAACCATAGGGGTTCCTGCATCACAGGATATTTTGAGAAAACTCCCAAAAGGTGGAAGATATGCACCTGGCATGATGCTGAGCATATATACTCCTGGATACGCTTCTGATGGAAGTCCATTAATTCTACAAGCTGTATTACCTAATAACGAAATCATAGAGTTTTAGGCATAGCGTCTCTTAAAGTTTTTCAAGGACAATTTAAATTTATATCATAGCTTAATTTTACTCTTTCTACTTACCTACAAAGGATTCGGAATAATCATTACTCTCTTCTCTTCATCAAATTATGTGGTAATATTCTGGAACATTCCATTTTTTTAATTTCTTATATTCATCTTCAAATATTTGTAAAAACTCTATAATAGTTAACATCAGCAACAAATTTTTGGCTTTAATTTTTACTTCTTCAATAACTTTTCCAAATCATCCAAGAAAGGTAATAGATTAAGACTAAAGGTAAGGTTACAGCAGGTGGGTATGTTGAATTTTAATACCAGCCTTACAATTTTATTTTAGCCTCTTCTTGCCTAAAACTGTCGCTTTATCGTCAATATTGCGACATCCTCAGAAGGGGATATCTCATCCACCAATAAAACTCGACAAGAAAGCCCGTTTTTAACCATGATGAGCTGTCCAAGCTTTAATAGCCTGACAACGTTGTGTTGAGCGAGTCACTCATGAAGTGCTTAAGCGGGTACATGCCCATAGCCTTGACACAGCCCAGAACTCGCGCGCATAACCGAGAATCTCCTAGCTTTGGCGGTGAAGAATGTCAATGAGCTTCTTTCTGCACTCCTCCGGGATGAGCTCCTCAGGAATCTCCTTGAGATGGGATATGCAGTCTTTCAAAAGCTTCTCTGAATCATAGGTTTTTGGAGCTCTTCCATCCGTTAACATTTTAAGAGCGGCACAGAGATGCTCTGCTGCACCTTTTTTATCCCTTTTCAGAAGGGCAATCCCGATGTGGCTTTCGGATATTATATTCCAGAGCCATGGCTTATCTGATAGAGGTTCCATCACTTTCAGGGCCTCTTCTAACCTGTCTATTGCATCATCTAGCAATCCCTTCTTCCCTAGGGCATTTCCTAGGTTGTTCAATGTCATAGCTAGATCTGGGAGGAATTTCTCATCTTTTTCGGCTAGATCCCTGTATATCTTAAGGGCCTCCTCATATCTCTCTACTGCATCATCAAGCATTCCCTTCTCACATAGGGCATTTCCTAGGTTGTTCAATGTTCCTGCTAGATCTGGGAGGAATCTCTTGTCTTTGCTGGCTAGATCCCTGTATATCTTAAGGGCCTCCTCATATCTCTCTACTGCATCATCAAGCATTCCCTTCTCACATAGGGCAGCTCCTAGGTTGTTCAATGTTCCTGCTAGATCTGGGAGGAATCTCTTGTCTTTGCTGGCTAGATCCCCATAGTAAGAGGATAGGCGACCGAAAAGCACCGCTTCTGCATTTGGAGCATTTATCCCATATGCCAGCCTCTCAGCCTTGTCAATTTCAATCCTCATAAAGGGATCAGGTGCCTCAATAGCTATCACATCGAGGATGAAATCCCTCTTGTCCCCCTTTTCTCCTAAAGCAATCCTAAAAACATCCTCGGAGAGATCTTGGAAGTTCTCAAGGACCCTCTTTGCAAGATTTGCAGAATCGGTTGCTTTCATAATTTTTATATAGTTTAGTGATTCCTTGCATGCCTCTCTGGTGAGCTCCTCGACATCATAAGCCCTTATCCTCTTCATCACATCCATTTCTTCAACCGAGGACAAGACGTCTTTGGGGACCCTCTCCCTGTCCATCGTTATCAAATCCCTCCATACATCGTGCTTTATCCCATAGGATCCATAGAACTCAGCAAGAAGCCTTTCATATTCTCCATCTCCCTTGAAATACTTAGAAAGCTTATCCCTCAGTATATTAAGCTGAGTGGAGTGAAGCCATCCTGTCTCAGTTTTGGCAACACAGTAGAGCAGAGCAATTGCTAGATCATCCTCACAATCCTTTATCACCTCAGCTATGTACTCATAGAGATCTTTAGGAATTCTTGAGACATCTTTTATGTCCATCTCCTTTCCTTTGAAATCCTCAGCTATAATGCTCAGGAACACCGGTGTTGGATCCCTCTTCACTATCTCATCAACTGCCTCCTCCGTATATTTCACTTTATTTGCTTTGAGCATCGAGATGAACATCTCCCTAAGCTTTGGCCTCTGATCCTCAGGCTCTATCTCTACCTCATTCCATCTCCTTGGGCTTTCCCATTCGGATTTCCTAGCAGACGCTATAACAGGGGTTCTGCAATTTTCAAGCTTTTTCAGAAGATCACTCTTGGCCCCTATGTCGTCCACAACTAGCACACCTTCTCCCTCTATTCCCGATACCCTGAGCTTTATCCCCTCGCTCATCAGGCGTAAGCAGGCCAGATACAGGGCTGTTGTCTTCCCAATTCCTGCATCGCCTATTATGCAAACTTTCTCCCCTTCCTTGATGCATTCAACTGCTTTTTCTATTTTCTTCCTCAGTTTATTGCTTACAACAGGTTTTCTCCCCTTTACCCATCCCATTTTCAGTACTTCTATTAACTCATCCTCATTTCTCAAATATCTTGGCCCTACGAGCTGCTCAACCTTCTCCTCTATCTTCTCCAGCCTCTTTTTTATCTCCTTGATCTCGTTCTCAAGTTTTTCCAGCCTTCCCTTGATATCTGGAAGCTCCTTCTTAAGCTCATTGACTGCCTGAGATATTGCCTCCAGGGAGCCCTTTCCCAATTCATCAAGAAGTTTCTCATCGATAAGCTCATTCACCAGTTCAGCAAGCATATTCCTCACTTTTTCGTCCTTTCTTGCCAGCTCATATATCTCCTCGATGTCCTTCTCGCTGTACTTCTTCACTCCAAGCTTCTCCTTTATCTTCTCGAATAGCTCCTCACCTATAATCGATTCCAGAAAGAGATGTGCGGGCTCCACAGCTCCAAGAGCTTCAAATACAGCGATAAATGGGGAGACGAGAAGAGCTGCTGCTGAAAGGGTTCCGGTGGCAACAGCTTTACTGATAAATTTTTTCAGCCAATCCCCTGCTTTCTCCTTCATTTTCTCCTTTGTCTGCTCATCCACACTGAGCTCAAGGAGGTGATAGATATAACCCTTTGCTATGAGGATAATTTATCATTTTTAACAAAATATTGTATTAGATATATCCCCTCCTTCTGCACTCCTCCTCTATTATCTTCACCTTCTCCTCATTTCCCTCTTTCATCCTCTCCATCTCCTTTCTCAGTCCTTCACCTCTCAATCCGGATCTCTCTATCACGCCAATAAGCCATTTTATATCCCTCTTTCCCTCCAGATATGCCTCGATTGACCCCCTTACCCATTTATCCGATCCCTTGAGCCTGATGAAAAGCTCCTTTAAAGTTAATGATCCCTCATATCTCTTTTTCACATCCTCATTCGGGACGACAACTATTATCTCATCATATCCTCTTCTCTCAGCAGGCTTTCTGCTCTTCTTCCCGGTTTCAACCTCTATCCCAATGTTTCCAATAGCTATATCCACATTCTCCCTCCTCTCAGCGTTTAGCCCAAGCCTTTTGCAAATTATTTCTATTTTCTTTATTATCAAATCGTGAAATCTGCTTTCAGAAGCAGATGGAAGCTCGTAATAGACAGTCCTCCTTCCAAACTCATCCAAAAGCTCGTTTCTCACTATCTCTCCTTTTTCCGCCATCCTCTTCAGGTATGTTGAGCATGCAAATTTTACAGAGTCCTCATTTAATCCATGCCTCCTCGCTATAATCCTAGCTATTGCTGATGAGCTTAGAATTCCATTCTCAGCTAGTGCATTCGTTATCTCATCCCTGTAGTCTATTCCCCTTCTGAGATCCACTTCCTTTATCCTGTCAATTACCTCATCCGCATTTGAGAACCTGTTTTCTATTATTTTCCAGATCCTGCTCTCCCTTATCTCATCAAGCCTCTTCACATAGCATCTCTCAGTTCTAGTTCCATCAGAAAATACTATCTCGGTTAGATCCCCTGCATTCCTCATCTCAAGCCTGCACTTCCCTATGTTGAAGCCCCTTCCATCATACTCTATTATCGCTTTCTCCTTTTCTCCTTCTCTTTCTTCTCTTTCCCCTTTTTCCTTCTTCTTGAACCTCCTGAACCTAAGAACTCTGTATCCTGACCTTATCTCAATGCACTCATAGTTTCTTAAGGATTTTATAAGGCCCTCTGGAACTCCCATCGCCCTTACCCTCTCCAGATCTGGTCCGGATACTGAGAACACATATATCGTGTCGAACTGGGATATTAGAGGTGCTGGCATGTCAAGGATGCTCTGAGTTGCGACTATGAACGCAACTTTCCTAGCCCTCCCTCCCCTCAAAAGATCCTCTGTTATGCTGTAGTGGTGCTCAGTCCTCCTGAACACATTGTAGGCCTCATCTATACCTATAGCTATGTTGCTCACATCCCTAAGCTTCCTCAGAAGTATCTCAGCGAAGAAGCACTTCTGATAATCGTTTAGGGATGAGAAATCGTAGACAACCCTGTCCGCAATCGGTATATCCCCCGTTCCCTTAGGCAAGAGGAGATGTATCTTCTCCTTGAGGCTTATCAATGTGGTCTTGTTTATCCTGTCCTTCTCCCTCTTTATCGATTCATCGAGATTCCTGAGAAGGGTTGCCCAGTCCTCGCTCCTGTTCACAAGATCTATCAGAAGGCCGGCATACCTGCTCACAACCTCACCTATTATCCTTGGCTGGAATGTGAGCATGAAGGCCTCGACAAACGAGTCCTTATCGAATGGGCCATACTCTGATATGTCAACTACTTTTGCATCTAGCTTTAAATGGAGATCCCCCTTCTTGAAGTTGAAAACGATGAACCTGTCGAAGTACTTTGATATCAATAGATCCATCAAATTGGTCTTCCCCTTCCCCGATGTCCCCACTATTAGCACGTTCTCATTCGCCTTCCTCCTGTTCCTGAAGCTGTAAAAGCCTAAAGTATATGAGATTCTCCCATTTCTCCACTCCTTCAGGATTATCGCATCCGAATCAATGAGCTCCGATATCAAGATGAGGGAAACAGGTATAAAGAGGATGTAGAGGCTTCTGAACCTGAGGAAAAGGAGAAGCGATATGATGACTGCTGCCTTCATCAGCTTCCTTAGCACACCATTATGAACGGATGGGATTAGGACAGGGAAAATTGGGAAGGTTTCTGGAAACTTTCTGCGAATTTTCCCAGTTTTCCTGCTGAAATCTCAGGCTTTTTCTCCTGTTATGAAGCTGGGCATCCTTCTCCCCCTCATTATCCTCATTTTTTATGTCCTTGATATTGTCTTCCCTGCATCTGCTGTATCCTTCTTCAAATCGTTGGTTGGGATATTCATATCAGCACTTCTCCTAATCACAAGGAATAAACGGATATGGAGATGTCTTGCGATAGCCTCATTAGTACTGCTGATCCTCATGGAAATTCTACTAAAATAAGCTACATCTCGTTGTGAAAAATTCTACCGATACATAAAACTCAAAAGCCCTAAGGTTTTCAGCATTCTCAGTATTGTTATAGTAATATAATTTGAATCAATATTTCTTGTATAGATTATCGATACTGCTACCAATATTCACTCCAGATCACAACCATTTATGTCAGAGTTTGTTCGTCAGCCTCATTTGTGCTCTGCTCTTTTATGGAAAAACTTTTATATCATCAAAGAAACATGGCACGCCGGTGGAAAAGTTCCAGCTTTATAGCTCTTAAAGCCACCGGAAAGTATAACGGTTTCAGCTGTCCCCTGCAGCGGAGGATTTCCTCAAGCTCTTCAACCTTTCTTCACCGAAAACCTTCTGTATTATAAATTTTATAAAATTTTTTCCATACACGCGTGCTTGGCTGGGGTATCCCGGAAGGGACTTTAGTGCTTGTGCGTGTGGATGTGCAACTAGAAGAAAAATATTTATTAAACAGAGTGCTCGGAATCATGTGAGATACCATAAAGTTGCCATGCTCACCATAATACTCATTCTGTGCACAACAACTGCGCATGCCGTAACAGCACAGTACTGGGTTAAGATAACTGGAGTTGAGGCTCCATCCACTTTTGTAGTGGGAAAAACCATAACAGTTCGCTTGGACATACAGTATAGCCTTCCTGCTAATTCCCACATATATATAATGATCCTGAAGATACATCCAGGATCGCAGAGCACTGTATGGACAAACAACGACATAGCCATCCCAAGGAGCGGATCGGAAAGTATAACTTATCGGGCAAGTTTTCAGGTCCCATCAGAGCCTGGATATACGGAATATAAAATCATAGCAATGTATCAGACTACGCCCAGCGACTGGTGGAACAAATGGATACAATCGGATGTACAAACATTCTCCGTCTTCATCTCAAGACCCCCATCTCTAACCCTTTATAATCCTGAAATAACCGGTCTTAATGTCTCAATAGATGGAATTGCGAATCCAGGATGGTCAGTTGTCACTCTAACGAGGATTCACTGCAACTGGGGGGATGGAATAGAGGAGGATATACATTTTCCTGCATCTCATGTATATGAAAAACCTGGAACCTATGTAATCACGGTGACTGCCTATCAGAGCGATGGGCTGACGGACAACGAAACTGTGAAGGTAACTGTGCCTTCGTCAGAGGCTCAGCCTTCTTCATCTCCATCTCAGCCTTCTTCATCTCCATCTCAGCCTTCTTCATCTCCATCTCAGCCTTCTTCATCTCCATCTCAGCAACAAACACAACCTCCGGAGCAAAAAAGCCCGGCAGTCACAACAACACCAATCGATGCCTTCTATCATCTGCGTATTCCACTGGTCATTGTTGTGATTCTGCTGGTCATTGTTGCGATCTACTACGCGCACAAAAAGAAAAGAGAAGGAACAATAGTGTTAGAGGAAGAAGAAACAATTGTTTTTAGGTGATTTGCAATATCGTTATGAGACGTGCGCTGAGATGATCGAAGAGCGCCTGCGCGTGCATAGATATATTATACTATATTGGAATGTTTCATAGTGCTCTAATAACTTTAGCGGTAATGATAACTTCTGCAGTATTATCTTTTTGGAATCAATCTGGAAACTGATAACAAAGAAGAGATAAAATTAGGTATAGTAAATAATTTTATTAGTATAAATTTAGGTATAATTTACTTAAGTAATTCTTGAGTTCCTCTAGACTAATACGTTTGTGCGGATCTTTAACCAGAAGCCTATTATTCAAATAGCTCATACTAATAGGTAGAGAATGAAGAAAAGCAAGATCTTTAAGAATGGCACCTAATGACCACACATCGCTTGAATAAGTTACAGCGCCATTCTGGACTTCAGGTGCTGTATATTTTCCGTGGTATACTCTGACACCTTTAACTGATCCTATGAACTCTGCAGCATCAAAATCGATCAGCTTAACCTGTTCACTAATTCCAACTATTATGTTATCTGGGGTTATATCTCTATGCACAACTCCGAGTTTGTGTATATGCTGTACAATATTTACTAAATCAAGAAAAATCTTTAAAATATAGCTAGATTTGCTATACATATATCTCATTATGCGTGCCAGAGGTGCTCCCTCTATGTATTCCAGTATTAGCACTGGGACTCCTTCCTCATAATACCACTTCCGATCAATAAATCTAGGAACTCCTTCAACAGGGCGTAGATGTTTTAATATAGCTATCTCTTTCTCTATTAAATCTACATATTTATGGCGAGGGACTTTTGCAACTGCTATTTCTCCAGTTTCAATGCACTTTACAAGATAAATTGTAGCAATCCCTCCTTCATCTAGCTTCCTAATAACCTTGTAACTACTCAAGCTAAACCACCTTATGAGTGGCATCGCAAGTCTGGTGAAAGTTTTTTATAAATATCTATATAATATCTATTATTGTAATAGTTATATTATCCTCTCCTCCACGCTCGTTAGCTTTTTCAATCAGCTTTCCCACGGGATCTTCACTTTCTTTCATTATATTTACTATTTCATAGTCATTTAACATATCCGTCAATCCATCTGTGCAGAGCAACAATCTATCTTTACGGTCTAGACCGATCTTTATGATCTCTATTCCCCCAACCTTACCGTAGTAACCGACTACATTAGTTATCATATGTGCTCTAGGATGTGTCTTGATATAATTAAACTTCACTTGAGCCAGCTCATGTCCATCAACTGATTTGCTCCAGAATTTTTTGAGCTCTTTTTCCTCAAAATCAGCCCAAGCTACTGAATGATCCCTTGTTAGTTGGTAAATTTCCCAGCTCTCCTTATCAATCAAATATGCTCTTGAATCGCCGACGTTGATTATGTATGTCAAAACTTGGTGTTCGGCAGGAATCATCAGTGCAGCAACCAATGTAGTACCTGCGTTGCTTAAAGCATTCCTTATTTTACTATTAGCATCATTAACCGCTTGATAGATAAAATTTACAATATCAATATCATTAATATTCAAATTTTTTATTCTTGCATCAATTAAGCTATCTATGATATCGGAAGAGAAGGTTAGCGAACCAATCCTGCTGGCCAGCTCACCTGCCTCAAGTCCTCCAACACCATCAGCAACCACTACAAGAGTGACATTCATCAGAGGATTCTTTAGTTGGACTACGTTATATGAGTCCTCATTTTTTTCTCTCCTTCTTCCTCTATCAGTACCAGCATCTACACTAATAGAAGGGGATCTCGATGTAAGGATCATACATATTACCTCCCTTATCTTTAAAAGCAAGAACAATTTTATCTCCCGGGTCTAATTCTACCGGATAAACAGGTGGTGATACAGGTTTCCCTCTATTCCCAGAACAAACTAAATGCGGCCCATCGGACTTGATAACCAGCGTTCCATTAGTGCTATGACGGTCGCTAACGATCCACTTACCTCTTCTCCTATCGAACCAGAGTTCAGCATGCTTTCTGCTAATATGTTTTTGGGGATCAACAACTTCAATATTAGCTCCGGATCCCTCTCTTCCAATCACATACTTTTTGTTAGGATCGAGGTCTATTCTTCTGCCATTAACAATTATATAGTTATGTACTACAGGAGGAATAGATATACCTTTTAGCATACTTAGCAATTCATGACCGCTTGTGATGCGTTTGGAATGATCTGGATCGAGGCATTTTATTAATATATCATCAAATTTTCTTCTATCGATTCTTGTTAATGTCCTACAATCAACTAATCTGCATGGTGGATATATGAGTTTAAATGTAGATGACTCGAGGTACTTACTAAAATCATCTGCATAAGGCTTCATTATTTTCATAACAGTCGCAGCCCACATGTAAACGTCCGTTGAAGGTCTTGCCTCGCCTTTCATCTTTAGTTCTGGAGGATGAATATCTTTTCCACTTATTATAGTATGTGATTGTATATATCCATATTTAGAAGTTCCAAAGTCTATGAGGACTGGATCATTGTTTCTCCTCCTTATCATTATGTTATCCGGGCCAAAATCTCTGTGCAGAATGTTTTTTGAATGGAGAAAATCGAGCACTTCAGCTAACTTAAAGCCTATATCAAAAGCCAGATCGGCATCAAGACCTCCTTGTTTTCTGGCAAAATTAATAAGGCTTTCCCCGTCTATAAACTCTATAATTAATACCGGATGGTCACCTTCTAAACCTCTTTCTATAAATTTCACAATATAGGGATGGCCGCCATATTTTTTCCATATATCCTCCAGAATAGCAGCCTCAGTTTCCAGTTTGTTTTTATTTAGCAAGGGCCTGATATCAGGATGCCCATTTAATCTTGCGAATTTGGCAACTACAATGCTGCCACTTGTTATCTCCATAGCCTTAAAAACAACACCCATGCCTCCCATATGTATAAACTTAGTCAATCTATACTTTCCGAGTACGATATCTCCGACGTCAAAGGGAAGACCGCCACGGCCCATCCTTCCTTCCCCTTACCCTCCTAATACATTTATTAGAGAATCAACTCTCGTGCCGTAGTCAGGTCTTGTGATCCCCTGCTCTACTCTTGTTTGTTTTTCTGATTCGAGAATTCTGCTAAGTATAACTGCAAACACAACGTCTTTCATTTGTAAATTTTTCACTTCTTGGGTATTGACTAGAGCATTAAGCACCCTGTACTCTTCGCTGGCATCCATTTGTTTGGTTGCTTTATCGATAATTCTTCCCATAAGATCCCCAAGTGTATAGTAAAGCCTTGCATCAGGATCCTCTACAAAAGGAACTTCTCTGGCAAAGTTTACGTAAATATCATGTTTTAGCATCCCCACCGATACCTCACCTATCTTCTGTCTCCCCTCGGGGAATCCAGCTTTTACATTTAGCTTCATTGCAACAATGGCATTCTCTGCCGTCGATAAGCTTCCCAAATCCCAACTATAATGTTTTTGCTCTGGAGACAGGGTGATCAGAACAACACGCGGGGCCATTTGTACTGCCCCTTGAACTTCAACTTTATCTGCTAGATCTACCTTAAGCTCAACCTTGTCCAATATTGTCGACTTGGCCTTGTCTACTGTCGTCTTACTCAAACCCTCCAATTGATCAGGCTTGCTTGCGTGTCTTATGTAACCTCCACCGGCTTCTGAAATAGCTTTACACAGAGCCATGTCATAGTCATCACCTATCCCATAAACACTCACTTCTATGTTCATATCTCTAGCCCTTCTAACTAAATCAATTATTTTCTCGGGATCTGTAATGCCTGTAGTTGGCATACCATCTGTCATTATCACCATCCTTCTGAGGTAACCCTGAGGTGTCTTCTGAAGTAGTCTAATACCTTTTTCTATTCCTTCATAGAGGTTGGTCAGGAAGCCACACTGAATCGATTCTATTAGATCTCCTATATCTCCTCTGCTCTTCTTGGATGCAGTATCCACTATGACATATGCACTGCTCTCAAATGTGATAAACGAGAGATAGTCTTCATCTCCAAGGTCTCTTTCATATCTTCTTAATGCAGCTGCTTTAGCTGTATCAAGTTTCTCACCACACATAGAACTACTTGCATCAACTACGATAGCCAAATGAACTTTTCGGGGATGCGCTCTAACAAGCTCTTCCACTTCCTTCGTTGGTTTAATTGTCACCCGAGCAAAAACTATGGAATCTTTTTCTGTTGGCAATTCACCTCTATTCAATTTAACCTCGAGTGTTGCAACGCTCGACATAAGCAATTAACTGAATAGTTTCAATATAAACTTTTCCAAAAAAAAGTTTATATAATATCCCCTTCTCTCTCCTTTGGGGTATATTTATGACAAAAGTTAAATGCCCAGTATGTGGAGAGGAGTTCGAATATGATCCAAACGATCCTTATTGCCCGAAATGCGGTAGTGTCGTTCCAACACCTTCTGCTGCCCCCCCAACACCTTCTGCTGCCCCCCCGGCAGTCAAAAAAGCTGTAGTATATACCATTATGAATGATGGTAAAAAAACTAAAGTAGCAGAAATCTATGAAGGTGGTTCCGAACTTGTTTTGGGAAGGAAGGATTTAGCCAATTATGCGTGGAGAGATCCGGATACGATATCACGTGTCCATTTAAAGGTAAAGTTTGAGAACGGAAAGTTTCTTGTGAGAGACGATCAGTCCACCAATGGCACTTATATAGATGGCAAAGATATCAGATCTCAAGGATATATAGAAGTTCAGGCCGGCAAGGAGATAATTTTAGTCAACCCGCAGAAACCTGTAGTTAAGCTGACTATAGAACAAGCATAATTGTACTATGGAAATAGGGAAATCCCATGACCTCCGAGGAGGTTGTTTATGAAGGATCCCTTCATGTTTCCGTATACAACCCCTCCTTTAGCATAAGCTTAGGAAGACTTAAAAAAGGGGATTTAATCAAACTAGATATTCTGCGCGCTGCAGATTGGAGTAGGATGGTGAAAGTCAGAATTCTCAAACATGCACGCATAAGGCTTCCCCTCCCTCCTAAGGCTGGTGTTGGAAGACCTGGGATCGATGATAGGTTTGTTGTAAACGGTATATATGCACTTGTTATCCGATACTATTAGATGGATCCACCTGCTAATGCCGGAATTTTTGGTGGGATACCGATGGGGTCTGAGTCAGCTTATTTCGTGAAGCCACAGATGAAATGGAAGCCCCTTCTGCTGGAATGGCCACCTAGAGACAAGCCATCTCGTCATCTCCTCCCTCTTCTCCGTTATTTTAGGAATTTTTTTCAAAATTTCTTCAAAAATCATTCCAATCATTGCTTCAGGGATTATTCCAGGGATTCCAGGAATTATTCCAAGGAGAGGTTGAAGATACTGATATGCCTCTATTGCCCCTGCTGCTAGAGTAAGAGTCCCTCCTGAAATTATAATCCCTTTCACTATCTTGCTCCTCCTATAGTATCCTCTTGCCTCCTTGACGATTCTCTCAGTTACAATCTCATTAATTGCCTCATTTCTCTCGCGGAATTCCCTGAAATCATACCTCTGGAATGCCCTTATCGAGTCCAGCATGTGTTTCTCCAGCTCTTCGTCCCTCTCCCTCTTCAGGGAGTTTTTCAGGTCATCCTCATCGAACTTCATCACAATGGGAATCTTGATTGTCGTTCCTACCACGCTGAAGAGCGCAGGGGATACTATAACAAACTCCCCTTCCTGCGGCAGATCCCTCTTTTCAATGATTCTCAAAAATGCCATCATCTCTAAATCAAATCTGTCGTACATCCTGACCCCGCCTAAACCTACTGAGTAACCAGAAACCAAGTATTCGTAATAAGCATTCAAAACATCAAAACTCAAGAGGGATTTCCTAAGAAGCCCCAGAGAGAGATTAGCCAAGCCGGAAAAGCCAAATATTGACAGATTATAGGCATAAGTTCCGATGATAGAAGCCACATACTCCTTATCCTTCAACTCTGGGTATTCCTTCTGTATAATCCGCACCCTTTCATCGGAGAGAATGCTCCTTGCCTTCTCCTTCCATGATTCAACGTTATATTCCGGGTGCCTTTGCAGAACAAGATCTATCCATCCTTCCTCCAGTGGAATTCCCTCCTGAATAGCTGATTCTATAAGCGAGAACCACCCCATGAACGATGTTATTCTAAGCATAGAGGGAGGAAGTTGTTGTATTCCCTCTTCACATGCCTTTAGTATCTCCTGATAGAAGTCCCCCTTGTAATGGGTGGGAGCTTGTGTGATAACCGGAAGAATCCTGCCCTCCCTTATCTCCTGAAGGAAAATATCGTAGGAAGGGCCTCCTATCTCCGGAACAAGCCCATACTCACCAATAAATCCCGCTTTGCTTCTGTACAAATTTAAGGGAACAAGGAGAACCGATGGAACAGGCATCCCTCTGTCAAGCATGCTGGCTAGGTTTAACAAGGGTCTCTGAAGCATTTTTTGAATACCGCCTGGAGGAACCCATAGGCCATATGTCCCTTCCCTCAGGATCTCCCTGTACTCGGGTGCAAGATCCAGCAGGGATATTTCCTCCCCTCTTTCCACTCTGTCTATTAATGAACTAATGACTTCTTCCGTCCTCTTCATCTCCTCTTTATCCCACTCCTCCAGATTCACCATAATGAACCCCTCGTTTACATGGGATCCTAATATTTAAGTTTTGAGAGTGGCTGACCATAGAGTTGGAGTGGCATATTTTAGCTCTTCCATAATTTTATAGTGACAAGGGCTATGGATCCTCTATGCCATTAAACCCTCTCATACCCTAAATCCTAAGGTATGGGCAGTGCCCCCTAAAAAGGTAGTTGCGCGCGAAGCTGGGCATCCTTCTCCCCCTCATTATCCTCATTTTTTATGTCCTTGATCTTTTCTTTCCTGCATCTTCTGTATCCCTCTTCAAATCCTTGGTTGGAATATCAATATCAGTGCTTCTTATAATCACAGGGGATAAACGAGTGTGGAATTACCTTGCAATAGCCTCATTAGTGCTGCTGATCCTCATGGAAATTCTACTAAAATAAGCTACATCTCGTTGTGAAAATTCTACCGATACATAAAACTCAAAAGTCCTAAAGAGAAACAGGATTTATCGGGTCTTGGAGAAGGAAGGAGGCCAAGTGGATCAGATGGAAGTATCCTGTGGTCATGCGTGCATTATCACCGATAGGTCCCCTCTGAGGTTCGCGCTATTTCCTCTAATCCCTCTATTTTTCTCATTTTAAAAACTCTGTATGCATCATATGCAGCAAAGATGTTGTAGATTGGCCCAAGCAATGTTGCAAAGTTCGGAGCCACGATATAAACAATAAGATTCCACGCTACAGCGCCGAGGAAGAATCCCAATCCCCTCAATAGCCTTCTAGCAACTGCCTGCCCGAGGCCTGGGATGATAAAACTCAGTATTCCAGCCACAGCTGCTTTTCCAGAAAAGCCAGATTCTGCCGGTTTTACAGGTATGCCAGTTGCTGCTTTTCCAGGGTCATACGGTAGAAAATTAAGCCTGCCCGGAGGCAGTTGCTCAATAGCATCACGAATCATCCCTCGAAGACCTCCTCTTCCTCCTACTTTATATGATAAAAGTTCTATATTTTCTTGATTTGAGAGAATTATTCCCACCTTTCCTTTAGTACTAGGTGGAACCCACTCACTTCTCTCCTCCCGGGTATCACGATCTCCTGGATAGGATGGGCTTGAGTAATGTGTCTCCCAGCGCCCAGGTATATACTTCTCATCGCAGTACATCAGTGATATTTCATTAAAATCATACCTCTTTAGGGGAAGAATCAGAACATAAAGGAACCCTAGAATGAATATAAGAAAAGGAGTCATTAAGACCAGAATCATCTCGAGATCAGGATGTTTAATAGGGATGGCAATACTAATAGGGATGAAAAGAAGAATTAAAAATATCATAGATTTCAAAGGATATCCCCTTTTACTGTACACCGCCTTATCCGTGATGATAAGCTTTCCCTCAGAGAGACCACCATACTTAAGGATAACTTTTTCATCAGGAGGGATGCCTCCCATGTTATCCCTATATGAATTCCTTCTAAGAAATTTATAAACTTTTCCCTACAAATTTTATATGGAAGCTACAGAAAATTAGGCTACATGATGACCTAAGGGGAGGATATCTATGTCCGGTTCTAAGAGTTTGGATGATATAGTCGAGCGGCCTGAGGAATATTTCATATCTGGTACTGCTGTCTGGAAATACTTTGATTGGCTCGATTATACCCCGTTGAGGTTAGCAGTTAAAAGAACAGAGTACATTAAAAGCTTGGAAATTTCAAGAGAAACCTACAAGAAGCTCTCAGGCATGCTAAACATACAGCAGGCCTTATTGGGGATGGGCATTGGGCTTAAACTTGTTGAAAAAGGCTTATTTACATCATCTACATCATTCACATGCAAGAACAGCCCCTTAATTGGTGGCCGGATCGGGGATACAGTAGTTGGATCTAATGAAGCAGGAAAAGGTCAAAGAGCGATAGCCGTAGAGTTCTACTTCCCATGTGGTGTAAACTATTTCGAGGGGGAGATAAGAGCGATAATTAAGGGGCTTGAAAAGCCTAGTCGTTTTGTGGATGTTCAAATTTACCGGATGATAAAGGCGGCACTGAAAGGCGCGGAATTGGCGGGCATAGAGATGAGTTTGGATAGTGAGAGAATGCTGGAGAAAATAAAAGACGATCCTGATCTAATAGAGCTGGTCACGGAATTTTTTGAGAGCCAGGGGCCTCTTTCAGCGAACCCTTGGTCCCCACATAATAAAATCGACCTTAGTGTAAGAAAGGGAGGATATAACGCAATCACGTTCACATTGCCTCATCTCTATAAATTGGATCTCAAGAAATTAATTGAAAAGGGGATCGATTTCCACAGAGTCCCGGAGCTGATGTTCGATATATCCGAGATAATTGCTAAAAAAGTAGTTTAATATAAAGGTGTTATCAGCACGAGAAAAATGCTTCCATGAATTGAGAGAACCTAAGCTGATGAATTCTAGGAACTATGTAGACATTATAGCGTGCATCTTTCGGAGATTAAACTAATGTTGAAATCTCGAGATATAATTGCCCCATGCACATTCTGCATAGCTTGGTGCACATCGCTAGCATCAGTTTGTGGTTGCTTACCCAGTCAAAAGAAAATTTTATAAGGTTAAAAAGGAGAGAAATAATGAGGATCCTCCTAGAATAGTTGAGCAATGACCTTATCTCAGGAAAATCATCGTCATTGGGGCAGTATACTGCACAAGCAACGAGATGCACATCAATCCTAAAATTATATTTTTATGCGTGCGCGTGCACGAGGGGATTCACTTCCCTGATAAAGATACGCGCATATACGCAAGATGATGAACCCTATGATGAGAGAGGACCAGAAGAGAAGAACCCATCCTGTATCTCCTAAGTGCTGTCGAGAGAGCCAATAGAGGAATGTTTTTCCATAGAAGCTCTCCTCCATTGCTTCCCACATCATTACGAAAGGAATGGCGAGTATAACAATCCCTATTAGGATAAGGGCGGATAACATCTTATCCATTTTTCATCGTGATTTTAAGCGGGAACTAAAATAAAAGCTTTTTCATAAGTTTAAGTCCTAAGGTTTTCAGCATTATTATAGTAATATATAATTTGAATCAATATTTCTTGTATAGATTATCGATACTATCAATATCCACTCCACGATCACAACCATCTATGTCAGAGTTTGTTCATCAGCCTAATTTGTGCTCTGCTCTTTCATGGAAAAACTTTTATATCATCAAAAATGCACGCGCAAGGTTCAGGTGAAATTTCTGTTGTTCACGAAGCTTCAAAGCTCTATTAAGAGCTCTCCTCATATTTTACCTCGTAAAATAATCGCTGTGCTACATACCTACATCTCTCAGCATGCTTTATGGCGAGCTCAGCCTCCTCCTTCTCAAAGAGCTTATCCGCTCCAACTCCAAGCTTTTCTAAGCCATACTTTGCCACTGTGTAGAACTGGAGCCAGAACTTGGAGTATAGGTAAACTT
>NZ_RCOS01000124.1 GCF_003947435.1 Candidatus Methanodesulfokora washburnensis | reverse complement strand
TCTCCACTAGGCTTCTCCTGACCTTCGTGGATACTGTCACGTAACCCATATGATGACTACCTCTTCGGTAGTATATTAAGGTACCTACCTGGTCGGGAGGCGGAGGAAAAGCTCTTAGGTAGTCCCTTTAATGTCGAAGTAATTTAGATAAATGAAAAGTGGAGAAGATCTTAGTAAGATATTATAGCGATTCATTAAGTGTATTGAAAACCACCTTCCTTCATCTTCCAAGAACCATAGAGAAAGGTTGAGGTACAATTCATTCAATATCTCCTAGTTTCCCTTATATATCTTTCTTCACTGTCTTTAAAAGCCTTTTGCATAAAAACATTGCCAGCATTATGGTGGTTATATATCACTTTAACAGAAGGATCGCTTTTCCCTGGAAAGTTAAACTATAGATACCAAATGACCCTTATCGAACAGGCAAAGGCATATATGATTATGAATTCTTAAACATTTAAAAAGATAAAAGAGAAGCTACTTTCAAGAGAGAAGATGTAGTATATATGGATGCCTAAGGATTTAAATTTATTTAAGAAAGCTGATGACACTTTTAATATTCCAGCGTCTAAACAGAGCAGAACATTTGAGTCCTTTGTCTCGAATAAAAGATACATTGTATCATCCCTTATGAGATAAATTTAAATAGAAAAAGCACCCCTTTCTCTAGGTGCAAGTATGGAGGAGGATTGCATGGAGCAGGTGGCGAATATGTTGAGATTTTTTGTGAGAATGAGAAATTACGGCTACGTGGATAGGATGGCCAATGCCTTGACACCAGATCCAGCAGAAGCTGCTTTAGTTGAGGCATACAGACACTTGAGATCTTTGTATGATTCTTCTAAAGAGGAAGGGGGATTAAGGAAAGTGGAGGTAGACGGCAAGATACTGACACTTCCCAAGATACCAGATCAAGAGTGCACAAAGAAGATACTAGAAATCATAAGAAAGAATCCACCTGAGAGGAAAACCTTGGCTCTTATGGCTCTATCCTTTTAAACGGGAGGGATATGTATGTTCTTATCGGCAGGAGTAGCTTTTGAAGCGAATGTAGAGGCCCTTAATTTGGTTGAAACCACTGGAAACTATTCAAGGCATAGAAAAATTCCTTATATATGGAGAGATCAAGAAACAAAGGAATTCAGGGTAATATATGTACCAGCAATTAGTGGTGAAAGCCTTGCTCATGCATACCAAGAGTTATTGGTGGAAGAAGCTACCAGAATATACGGGGGAGAAGAAAAAGTACCGGTATGCCCTGATTGCAAGACAGGGGAGTTCTTCAAGTCAATGAATAAGGCTCACTTAAGGGGTAAGTTCGAGGGCGATCCCAGCAAGACATCTCCGGATAATATTGAGAAGGAGATAATCAAAAAATGTCTTGTGGAGGATATAGGCGGCTTTTTGTATGCAGAAAAACCACCCATAAAGAGATCTTCTTCGTTTCAATTTAGCTATGCAGTTCCTGTAAAGACAACAGCTCTTTTAAGTACAGTAGAACCTCAGCTTCATGCTAGACATGCCAGAATGATAGAAGTTAAAAAGAAATCCCAAAAAGAAGATGAAAGCACAGAGGGAGAAGTTCAAAATAAGGAGAGAAAGGCTGAGGAACAGATGCTTTACTATGTTGAGGCTGGAACTGCGATATACGGATTTGTTTTCAATCTAGACCTTGAGGCTATAGGAAAGAGCTCTTATGACGGAAAACCCGTAATAAATGATGAGGAGATCAAAAAGAGGAAAAATGTTGCCATAAGCGCATTTGCTAGGCTGGTGAGTAGCAGGCAATTTGGTGCAAAGCTTAGTAGGTTCTTTCCAGCAGGAGACATAGTAAGCCTTTACGTAGCAGTTACTTCTAGTCCGTTTAGTGTCACTTCTCCAATATATGAAACAGCAGCTCTAACCACGGCTAAAAGGCTTAATGTAATAAGTAATATATTTAAAGAAGAAGTAAGATTTTACCTGTATGAATCCCTGAGAAGCGTAGAGGATCTTAAGAAGTTCGGCTTTGTGAAAATATCTGAAACGCCAGAGGAAGCTATCTTGCATCTCCTAGAGGGAGAGAAGAAATGAAATTTGTTTTTGTGAGGTTAAGACCAACATGGGGCTTTGCATGCAGGCTACAGCCACAAAGTAAGATGAGAATGGCCTTTAGATATCCTCCACCAACATCTCTAATAGGAGCCTTGGCATATCCGCTCTTATCCAGAACAGAAGGAAGAGTGGAGGTTATTTACAGAAATAAAAAACCTTTAAGCGCGGCTGAAATAGTGAAAAAGTATATAATGTTTGTTTCTACATCTTTTATCGGTGATTCCACGATATATGGCAGTCTTTTAAGGATAAACCGATTTTATAGAGGAGAAGTAGACTATGGAATAACAGCTCTTCCAGCAGTTATTACATATTCCGCTAAAGATTCTTTTCTGGATATAATTTATGTAGTAGATGAAATAAATCACGAGCTGGAAAGAGCTGCATGGGGGATAACGAGAGTAGGATCTAGGGAGTCTGTTTTTTCAGCAGAGGAAGTGTTAACAGGGGATGTCATCGAAACCAGAGAAAGAGAGGCTAAAACTAGATTCTCCTTCTTACTTAGACCCGGAATGGAAATATCGGGAGAGGGGACCATATTGTATGCAGTAGACTGGAGAGAGAGCGAAATAGGGGATTACCATGAGCGTGAAAGAAAGCCATATGTCTATCCAGAGGGTTATATGATTGTCAGAGCCAAAGATGAGCCCATGAAAGTGGCCATGGTAGAAGTATTTGGGAAGACGGAGGTGTTAATTCTGTGATAATAATAAAAATAAGACCTCCTGTCCAAGGAATAATGAGAGAACTGATCTTCTTGGGAGTAGCCGCTTTTCTAGACTTTGCCAGTTCAGTAGATATCTATCCATATGAGCATGCTTCATTGATATTTGAGGGAGAAGATGAAGATCTCTCAAGGGACTTCTCTGAATTTCTGAGCAATTATTATGGGGATTTATCCAGCAAAGTAAAATCATCTCCAGGAAGTGCGCTCTTGAAGAATGATAGAGAAAGCTATAGAAAGACTTACTTAGAATTATTTGGAACAGATCTTCCTCAAGATGTTACGTATCCAGTACTGTTTCTAGATATTATTAGAAAGACATCTTCACTCTTAAAGGACGGAAAAATATCTCCAATCAGATCCCTAGAGACAGTAAGAGACAACAGGTTGGGAGATGCAGGCTCATTCTTCATTCTTCCATCTATAATAAAACAAATGGAATTCTATGAAGAATCGACCCACTTTCTCAAGCCCACAACCGGCGGAAAATCAATGGTAGAGTTGGATCCCATTTGGTTTAGTTTGCTAGCTGTTGGTTTCCTATTGAGCTATGCTGGATATCACGGGGGAGCCTATTACCTGATTACATATCCATCCTATGAGGAAAATTTAGGAAGCAGAAGCATACTTGAGACTATAAGGAGTGTAGCGGACGTCAACATACAGGCGAGAATACAGCTTGAAAATGAGGAAATATATGAACTTAGACTTTCAATGGGGCTTGCTAAAAGGATAGCCACCAAAAAAGTGGTGGAGAGATACGAGTGGCCCTTAAGGATATATAAAGTGGCTCCTGTAGGGAAGGCTTTTACTGCAGAAAAAACCTTGGACTTGGATCTTGACCGTCTAGTATCTTTCTGCAGTAAATACCTAGAAGAGTATCAAAAATTGGAAGAAAAACCTTTTGTGAATATAGGAAGAAAAGATGAAAAGGAAGAAACAGATCCCCTTGAAGCTATGATAATATTAGCAGAGGAAGAGCTAACAAGGCCGGTTAGTGGAGATAATGAGATGATTGTTGTTATATTAATCAAAGATCTTTATAGAGCAATAAACTCTAGCGGAAACGTGAGAATTTCTTTAATAAAAGAAGCCCTTTACAGAACGCTAAGAAAGGCGAAGGCAATAGAAAAAACAGAAGAAAGGGTAAGTTGGCTTCTCAGGAGAACAATGCATGAATTTTCAAATGAGAATAATATAAAATGTCTCCTCAAAGCTGCAGAGATAGGATAAGGGGGCCCCTTCATGAACCTGATTGATTGTTACAGGGAAGTTCTCGGTATTTTGGAGAGACAGGGAAAGAAAATAGGAAGGAGAGCTATACTGGAAACTGCTTTAAAATCCCTTCAGGAGGATCTCGAAAGCGAGAGAAAACCATTTTATATAATAAGAGCACCCACTGGATATGGAAAGACCACCTTTTCATATTCTCTGCTTCTCTTCTCGCTACCGGATAACTCATATTTCGAAAAAATAATACACGTCCTTCCCATGAGATCTATAATAGAGGATGCATATAAGAGTGCGTCTAGTTTATTTGGCTGCAATGTTGGGTACCAGATGATGGATTCCTCCAGAGATCCATTTCTTCTCAGACATCTCACTTTCACGACTGTAGATACATTCACATACGACCTTATGAAACTAAATACAGCAAAAATATGGGAAATTGAGAGTCACAAGCGACACGGATACGATTATTTCACACAGGCAAGTGTCTTACTTAGTGCTATTGTGTTTGATGAAGCGCATACGATTTTAGAGAACAAATATATGGCGGGGGCATTCCTTACAGTGCTAAACGTTCTGTTAAAGTTTGGAACTCCTATTTTCGTAATGACTGCTACTATAAGCTCAGGTTATGCAAAACAGCTAAAGAAAAGAGCAAAAGATGAGGGATATGCCTTCAGGATAATACCAGAATTCAATGAAGAGATCGAGGATGATTTCTTTAAAAGAGAAAGGAATAAAAAGTTTAAGATAAGAATTGTTAAGGGGCACCCTCTAGAGTTTATAGAAGAAGGGAAGATAAACCTCATTGTAGTAAATCGTGTAGATAGGGCTATCAAGATCTATAAGGAGCTGGAAAAGAGGGATGTTCGAAGTGAAAAACTTCTTATACATGGGAGATTTAAGTCGTCTGATAGAAATAGAATAATGGATAAATTAATTGAGCTTAAGAAATCAGGAATACCTTATATCATCGTGTCAACACAGGTTATAGAAGCAGGCGTGGACATGTCAAGTGACGTGCTGATCACAGATTTTGCACCTCTCTCCTCTTTGATCCAGAGAATGGGTAGAAATGCAAGGTATGAGGAGGAAGAGGGTAAAATATATCTGATAGATTTGAGTTATCTAGGTAAAAAAGCAAGTCTTCCCTATTCAAATGATGTATTTGATCTCACCTTAAGAGTAATAAAAGAAAATAGCAAAGATGACGAGCTTAACATTAACCCCAGAATTCCCCGAGAGTATCAATTTATGCTAGACAAGATATATAGGAACATCATGTACAAGTCATACAATATAGAAGACATCATATTGAACCCTTTTTATAGGGCTGAAGATGTCCTGAGAGAGTTAAAAGAGGAAATAAAAAAGAAGGGCGCATTTCTTCGGGAATATCCACTTCTATTAACAATAAATGGAGAGGATGTACCAATTAGCGAATATATATTGAAGAAGCTACTTGATATATATCCCGGATCTATTTATTGTAATGGAAAACCCATATCAAAGGAAGATATTAAAAGGATAAAGCGGGAGGTAGCATTAGGAAAGAAGAGGGTACTATCTCTTGAGGATAATGTAGCTAGAAAAATATATAATGACCGGTTTGGACTTCATCTAGAGGGTCAGTAAAACCAAGATTGGAGGAAGTGAAATTATGTGCATCTCTTTCCTAAGGGATGGGTTTATAGAGCTAATTGAAGAACATATTGATGGGGTAATCGATTGTATCAAAGGATACTTTATCAGGAGAGGATATCCAAAAAGGGTGGCAAGAGAGTTTGGAATAGATGAAGAAATGGCAAATAAGCTTATTCTGCTCACGGCTATACTTCACGATATAGGAAAGACTAATAAAAGATTTCAAGATGAAGGAAGATTCGGAGGACATGCTTTTTACTCTAGTGCCATCGCATTAGACATCTGTAAATTTTACGGATTCCCGGACGAGATTACCAACGCAGTTTCTCTTGCCATACTTCACCATCACCACACAATGAAAGGCACAAAGATTAGCGGAAGTTTTGATATGAGTGAAAGATGCAAGCTTGCTATAAATAACATTCTTACTAGAAATGGATTCCAAGAATACGAGTTCCTTCCATTAAAAGAGGGAGAAGTAAAGGAACGGATGGACAGACTAAAAAAAGAAGAGCCTAGACTGCTGAAAAAAGTATATCTCCTCCTTTACCCTTTAATGGTGTGCGACAACTTAGCTGCAATATCCAGAAATCCCTCCTGCTACCCTATTAAGGGACTAGGAAAGGAACTTTTCATGTCTTATGCATTCTGCGATCGGGAGGATTAATTTGATCTACCTGCTCACGCTAGGTTATGATGAGAAGTTCGCTATTAGATTTCTTCTCAGAAGATCCATAAGCAAAAATGACATTCTAGTTGTTGTATTGGCAAGGGGCTATAGTAACGATGAAAAGGCTGTAAAAGCATTCAATAACCTCAGTTCACTCATCGAGAAATCAATTGAAAGGATAGAGGCCTATGAAGTTGACTATTCATCTGATAGACCTATGAAAGAGGTCTCTAAG
>NZ_RCOS01000140.1 GCF_003947435.1 Candidatus Methanodesulfokora washburnensis | reverse complement strand
GAATTCGGCTTTTCTCCTGAAAATTGGTATATCAGATGCCTTTATATGAGAAGATATTTCTATTAGCATGGTTTTTCCATCCTTAACAGCTATATCCACTTCTATGTCACTTGGATGATCGTAAACCATTCCCTCCTTATCCCTCTCAACCCATCTCTCCACCTTTACACCGAACTCCTTCTCCATTATTCCCTTTAAGCCTTCCCTGAAAGCCTCCTCAGTTTGAAGGCCCCATCTCGCCCCTAAGGCTGATATCCTCCTCTCTATAAGCTCAAATCCCCTGTTCATATCCTCCCTTAACTTATTCATATCCTCTCTAAGTTTAACAAGCTGCTCCTCATGTCTGTCAAGCCTTTTCAGAATCTCCTCTAGGCCTAAAAGTCCAGCTACAGCGTATCTGAACTCCTCATCCTCCTTTAGAAGCTTTAGGAATCTCTGCTTGAGCTGAGAGCTCATCGATCAAACTCGCTTTTATCATTTAAATAGTTAACTGCTCCTGAAAATAAATTATTAGAGCTTAAACAGGATATACATGCGCTACTGTGCAGACGAAGCGGATGTCCGAACAAAATTTTAAGCGGGTTTTCAACAAGCTATCAGATGCCTTTGGGCTCAATTTACCATCTGTGAAATAGAAAGCTAGCTTGCTCACCTTTAAGGGTATGCCATTGTTTGCACAAAGTTGTTCTTAACGGCAGAAGGCCACTCATATCCTGAACACAAGAACATCATTGGCTCTGCAAATCTCCTCTAGCGTCTTAATAGATTTCTTACAGAGTATTGCGGAATCGACAGTCGGAAATCCCCAGACTTTAGGAAACAGGTATCTATAGACCATTATCTGCCCTAATGCCTCATAATTGAGGGTTTCTTTAACCTCAATCACCAGAATCCTTTTTGTCCTCCTCTTTATGTCATCTTGCAGCTTTCTCCACCATTTTGATTTCATGATTCGGGGTTCAGCTTCAGGCTCTAAGTTCTCAACAAAGACTGCATCGATTACGCCCCAGTAATCATCTGTGCCGATACCGACATCCATGAAGAACGTTCCCTTTAAGATCCCTCTTTTAACAAATTCTCTCAGGATTTCCTCCTCTTTGAGATCCATTCTGCTCATAAAGCTCAGATTTTATTAATAAAGATTTCCATTCTCTATTCAAAAACTTTCCATGCACCATTATTCAGCATTTACAAGGCCAGAAGCTGGTCAAGCGATCCGAATGTCTTTTATCGATCGCTAAGTTTTCAACATTTGGATATATATTTAACGTTAATGCAACCTTATATTTAAACTTTGTAAGAAATTCCGATGAGCAAAAGTCCAATTGAGGATGAGAGGAAATTTCTCCTCGGCATAAGGGATCTTTTAAGAAGGGAGAGAGAAGTTGAGAAAAGGGAGGCCTATGAGGACAGGGTCAGGGCTAGGGTTCTGGATGTGACAGAGGATCTTGTTACGCTTGAGTGCAAATTTCCAATGTTCAGAGAGGGGGATATTATCGGCTGCATAACTCAGGAGGGGGATGTTAAGCCAATTGGCTCGGTTTTGGCGGAGGGAACTGTGATAACAGTTGGGACAAACAGGGAGATCGGGCTTGAGGAGGGACAGTCAATTGATCTGTGCAAGGGGGAGGTCCTTGTTGGATACGATCTCCAGATATCCCTTATAGACAGGATACTGAACGATGAACTAGATGATCTTGAGAGGGATGCAGTTCTCTGCTTATTCGGAGGAGGAAATACAGGTACTAAGAGGATAAGCCTATCGGATAAACTTGATTCAACCGGAAAGATCGAGCTGGATGAATCCCAGATAGAGGCTGTTGAGAGGATCTTGGGCCTAGGAGATAGGGAGCTTTTAATTGTTGTCGGCCCTCCAGGAACTGGAAAGACTAGGGTCATAGCAAAGGCAGCTCTTGAGCTGAGGAAGAGGGGAGAGAGAGTTCTAATAACATCCCACACAAACAGGGCAGTTGACAATGCACTAGAGGCCCTTCCAGTGGAGATTTCCCTCAGGGTCGGGAGGCCTGAGAGGGTTCTAAAAGGGATAAGGCCTTATCTTCTCAGCTACAAGGCTAGAACAGCCCTTGGATCTAGGCTTGAGCAGATAGAGAGCCAGATATCCAAGCTGAAAAAGGAGATAAAGGGGCTTCATGGTTTAGCTGAGGAATGGAAGAGGGTCTCAAGGGAGAAGTACAATGAGTTAAAGGGGACTATAAAGGGGAAGATAAAGAGAATCAGAGATCTATACAAGGAGAGAAACAAGATGCTTGTCGATGAGAGCAAAAAGCTTGTGGAGAAAGCTGGGATAATGGGATCAACTCTGATAAAATCGAATATGCCCCCTCTTCATCTGGAGAGGTTCGACACAGTCCTCATAGATGAGTGCAGCCAAGCATCAATAACACTAGCCCTTCTTGGGATGATAAAAGCGAGGAAATGGGTTCTTGTGGGGGATCACAAGCAGCTCCTACCTGTTTTCAAGTCCATCAGGGATAAGAGGCTTGTTGAGAAGCTGAGTGCATTCTGCTTGATGAGGGAATTTTACGGAAAAGGGGAAGTGTGGCTCAGAAAGCACTACAGGAGCAACAGCAGGATAATAAACTTCTCATGCAGATATGTGTACAACGGGATGATAAGTCCTGTCAAGGAGTGCGACGGGATAAAGCTTGAGATAAGGAATTATCCTAGGGAGATGGAGTTCCTCAACCCAGATATTCCAGTTGTCTTCCTGGATGTCAGGGGAGAGGATTTTGTCGAGGGGAGATCTAGGGCAAACAGGGCTGAGGTAGAGGCAGTTGTCCGCATAGCCAGGACATTGAAAAGACTTGGGATAAGGAGCGAGAGGATGGGGATAATAACGCCTTACAAAGCTCAGAGAAACAGGATAGCTGAGGAGCTAAAGGATGAGAAGCTTGAGGTCAACACAGTTGACTCATTTCAGGGAAGGGAGAAGGATGTCATAATATTCAGCATTACAAGCACGGGAAACATGGACTTTGTTTCCGATGAGAACAGGCTGAATGTTGCGTTTACAAGAGCTAGGAGGAAGCTGATAGTTGTCGGGAACGCTGAATCCATAGAGAAGATGTCAGGAGGCCTCCTTTATAACTATCTTATGTATGTCAGGAATCTGAATGGGTTCTTTAAATGACAGATGGGATAAAAGCTTGGATGGCATCATTCTCTTCAGAGAGGCTAAACGATAATCCAAGAATTAATCTGGATTATTAGAATTTCCCTATTTTAGCTTTTTCTTGATGATGTAAATTATATTTCCAGACGAGCGACAGATCCTAAGATACAAATAATTGATATAAAAAAGAAACAGTTAAGGATTTATGGAGCAGTTTCACAAAATTATTTAAGTGATGGCTTGGATAATTATGGGGATTAGATGATAAGAGTGGTAAATTGGCGTTGTATTGAGGATCTGGAATTGGAACTGTCGAGGATAAACGTGTTTATAGGCCCAAATTCGACCGGTAAATCGAGCTTAGCTTATGCTATTTACTTCGCCTCTAAATCCAGAGCTTACGATCCCCAGTATCTGGCAACCCAATTATATGGATGCGGCTTTGATAAAATCGCCAGATTGGTGGAAAATAAGCCTCAATTTCCTGTATCCATCAAAATAAACAGCTCAGAGTTTTCTGTGGAGCTAAAGGAGCAGAAATTTGAGGTAAATAGGCCCTCAAGCTCCCCTTGGACGGATGAGTTCCTGCTTCCTTCTAAAAGAGTTAATTATATTCAACTTATGATGTTATTGCCAAAAATAATAGGTGAGCTGAAAGGTAGGCCAGAGGCCGCTTTCATCGGGAGTTTTGCCGGAGGCATGCTTGAATTGCTCAAGACTCTTCCCATTTTACCCCCATTTGGTTTATTTACCCTCGATTATATAAGGGCTCTGACAGGACTTCGGCCCGAGTCCGCGGAGGGAGGGCTGAGGGATATGGGTTCTTACATGGTGACAATTCACCCGCTCCTTTCTCTAATAGAACTCACTATTCAAGATCCATATATCAAGTTGCAACTTCCTGTGGAACTAGCCCCTGATGGATTGCTCGACTTCAGCATATCCGACTCAATGCTGCAAAGGATCCCTGAAAACAGCTTGGTCGTGATAGAGGAGCCTGAAATCCACAAGAACCCATTAATGGTGAGGGAATTCACTGAGCGCATAGTGAAAAGAGTGCTTGATAGGAGGCTCACGCTTATAATGACAACTCACTCCGATATACCTCCTATCACAATGGGAAAGCTCATAACGGAGAAAGTTCTGAGGCCAGAGGAGATTAAAGTGTGTTATTTCAAACGCGATCCATGGACTAAGGTTTCTGAGATCAAAGTATATGAAGATGGAACGATAGAGAGCCTACCGGACATAGAAGAGCTGATAACCCACCTCTTTTAAGGCGATTTAATTGTTCGGTCTGGTGCTAGATTGCAGCTCATTGATACCCTGTGGTGAGAAATCGGAGGAGATGAAGGAGGCGATAAAAAAGCTTGGATTTATGCTCCACAAGCTCAACTGCGTTATCTACCTTTCATCACATCTAATTAGAGTCTACAACACAAAAGTTAAACCGGAATTGGAACACCATCATCCGCTTCCTCCCTTTCAAGCAAGTCTTCACAGAATTTTACCGATGCTTGTGAAAGGTACTAAATTAAGAAAACTTGAGGGCATTAAGTTCCATATTTTGGAGAAAACTCGAGTTCAACATTACAATGTCGATGATGTCGGCTTGGCAGAGGAGGAGGACAAAGAGATTCTTAAAATAGCCCTTGCTGCAGCCTCAAGGCATGAAAAAGTGTTTCTGGTGACAGCGGATCGCCATTTTCTTGAGGGCATAAATCGAGCTAGATTACTGGATAGATATCAGGATGAAGGTCAAAAAATAGAGATAGTTACACCAAAACAATTTTATGATTTCTTAATAACAAGAGAAGAAGAGCAAGAGGAGCTGAAAAGAAGGCTGGAAAGATTGATGAAGGAGTTGGTTGGTGAGGAGGAGAAGCCTAAGGCAGAAAACTTGAACAATTCAAGTAATCACTAACCGTAATGTCATATAATGGAATCTCATGGTGGTGGCCCTTTTGTTCTGGTATTTTAGAATCAGGATTCAGGAAAATTTTATAAAAATAGAAAGAAAGTAAATCAAAAACATGGTGATGCATTGGGCTCATAGATTGAGGAGCTTGTTGCTAGGTATTACTGGAGAAAGGGGTTCTTTGTTGAGATAGATCACCTCTTTTACCTCCTTCGTGAGGAGACAGGAAAGAAGGTCGGTGGCTGGAGCGATATAGATGTTCTAGCTTTCAACGGGGAGGAACTTCACATAGTTCAGTGTAAGGCATTTTTAGGAGAGAGGAAGGCGGAGGAAAGTGTCTCAAAGATCCTGAACTGGTTTGAAAAGGCAGAGGACTACATAAAAAATCGATCTACATTTGCCAAAAGCGTTAAGCAATCAAGGATAGTTAGGACAGTTGTTTTGGAGGATCCTTATCCAAGGGAAGCTGTATGCATGCTGGAAAATGAAGGGATAAAAGTACTTACGTTAGAGGAGATTGTAGATGAGCTAATTCAATCCATCGAGGAGGAGATGAAAGAGAAGCCTGGAAGAGTGGGGAAGCTGGAGGATCCAGTTATGGCCCTGCTGAGGGAGCTTGTCAGAAAGAAGGAACTGGGAAAGTTTCTTTTATCCCAACATAGGATGAGAGCAGGTTGAATGCTGTGTTTACAATAGCTGAAAGAGACTTATAGTTATCTGCTGAATCGATAGAAGAAGGATTTTTAGAAGATCAGCCAGAGTAGGAAACCTCAGTTGCTCCAAGCTTTACTTTTAACGTGAAGGGCCTTGATGTAATTGCAGCAAGGCTTAATATCACTTTCTTTTCCTCCCCCGGTCCTATTACCTCGATAGAAGGAGTCCACAAAGCATTAAGCTCCTCATTCACATAGATCTTAAGCCATCTGATGTTTATCGGATACTTTCCTCTGTTCGAGATTATCAGAGTGATGTTGTTCAGAGACCATTTATCGAGGAAGGGACTCAATCCCACCTTTTCTATCCTCAGCTCTGGTTTTAGGGGCTCTATAATGTAGGATGTTCTCGTTACGTTAGGTATCACAACATCCACCCTGTGCTCTTTATCAAGATAATTCGGATCTATTGCTAAGGCAACGGGCTCCAAGCTGAGACTGGAGGTGTTTCCTGGCTCTATTGCCAAACTTGATGGATAAGGGGCAAATGCTTCATGTAAACCGTCCAAATAAAGCTCGATGTTTATCGGAATTAGTGTCAGATACAGGGGAACGTCCCCCTCATTTCTCACCTCTAGAGTGAGCTTTCTCAGATCTAGTGAAAAGATGGATGTATTAAAACTGACATCCTTTATCTTTAGGTCAGCCTTTGCTCCCTTTACATCAAAGCTACTGCTGTATACCTCTTTATCCCCATAAAAAGCCTTTATCACATAGCTTTTTGGTCCTATTACGTTGGTGAAGGGTTTAAATGGAGTTAGGTGGAGATAAACTACTTCCTCGGGCTTATCCGCCACATAGGTATCTATGAGCTCTCCATCCTTTGTGAGAAGGCGGAAAGTTACCGGATAGTTGCTGGTCTTGAACGGGATCTTAAAGCATGGATACCCATCGTGATCAACTATTCCAATGCCTTTGATCTCAAATGCTGGCTTGTATGTCAGGGCTCCTGCTATCAGCAACAGAAGAAACAGGATTACCACAATCACGAGCGCAAGAAGTATCTTCCTAGCAGCGCTCATACAAAATAAAGCTCGATGCTAATAAAAAAGCTTTCTTCTGATAATGTTAAGGGTTATAAAGATGTGAGAATCTTTTGGGAACAATATGTTTCAAGAAATTTAAAATTATAATATAAACTTTGATTATACTATAAATTGCTGAGAGGAGGACCCAATAAATTTATTGGGTTCCTTTTATGCAGCTTCCTCAGCCCCCAGAAATCTCTGGTATCAGAAGAATATTCTATTCTTTAAAAAAGGTAGGGTTATATTTTATCACCTGTCAGGCTTGGTGTGGATGAGCAGGCAAAGGGGAAAGTGAGGAACAAGCTGAAGGACCTTATAAGCAAGGCAATTGTCAAAGGAACCCTTTCAGCAGCGTTTTTGCTTGCCTCCCCATACATTGCGGTTTCTGAAGCCCTTGGAGCTTCGGGGCTCCTGTCCTTTCTAGAGGATGTTCTGGGGGAGGAGCTAGCGGAGAGGATAAAAAGGAAGCTTGGTGCAAGGAAATACAGCGAGGAGGATGTGAGAGAGATATTCGAGATGGCAAAAAAGGATGAGGATGTGAGGGAGAGCCTAGCTAAACTGGTAAGTGAGCTTATAGATGAGAAGCTTCTAGAGGAGCTGGGGAGGGAGAAATCAGGATATCTTGAAGCGATATATCAGGCAGTCAACGAACTTAAGAAGGAGCTTCCAGATATCAAGGGGAGGCTGGAAAATCTCGAGAATAGGGTTGATAGAATAGAGAAAGAGCTTGTGGAGATAAAGGAAGCAGTTGAATACATCAAGCCAGAGTATGTGGGAAATGAGGATGATCTCATAAAAAAGCTGAATATGGAATGGGTAAAGGTGAGAGAACCTGTTGTAAGCGACAGGCTAAAGAAAAAGATAGAAAAAGCAGTTGAATACATCAAGGAAAGGGAGAAGGTATGTATAGTAGGCGATCCAGGAATTGGGAAGACAACCGCTCTGTATCTGGCCTGCTTACGCCTGATGAGCGAGGGAATAAAGCTCAGGACATCGGGAATAAGGGGGGAAGGCGTGCTAGTTGTGGACAACATAGGGGCCAAGGAGAAAACTTTAGAAAAGCTTGAGATCTGCACAACCCCAGTTATAGCATCTGCTAGGGAATCCGAGTGGAAGAATCCCAGAGGATGGCATAAGATAAAGATAGAGCCTGAGGATCAGAGGCCAAAGCTGAGGGAGATGTTCATCTCTATGCTCAAAGCAAATAATGTGAAGTATACGGAGGAGGCTGTTGATGAGGTGATGAAAAAGGATCCCATACCGGTGTACTTGCGGTATATAGCTGATAATTACAAAGGGAGGAAAATTAGTAGGGAAGATGCCTTAAAATTTCCTGAGAACGCCTATGTTTATAGAGCTGAGGCAATAAGAGACTGTGGAGATGATCTCGCAATTGCATTGCTCTACTGTGTTGCCAAAACTAGGACAGGACGGCTTCACTTTACCCAGCTCGATATACTAAAGGAGATGTTGAAAACTAAAATACCTGGCCTCAGGAGGGATGAGAGGGATGAAAGAGATGAAAGGGATAAAAGGGATGGAATATATGAAAGACTTCTTGCGAAGTTTGACGGATCCTTCGGGATAATACATGAGATAGACAGGGACTTGATGACAGGAAAAGACGTTCCAGAGGAGGCTGCTTCAATAATCAAGGATATAGATGCGATAAGAAGAGTAGAGGCTTATGATGTCGAGAAATTTGTCAGAGAAGCATGCAGCAAATCACTTAACAGTATAAATGAGATGAGACCAGACGATGCTGCTAAGCTTGTTAAAAGAGCTCTCGAAAACTTTCCGGATCTCACGGAAAATGTTTTAGAGATAGAGAAAAAGGATGAATGGAAAGACAGAAGAGTTCTGATTCTACATGCAACAGCAGAGACTCTGTATAGCCTAGGAAATGACCTTTATTGTGAGGGAATACTCATTCACGCCATAGATAATTACAGGGAGGCAGAGAAAATCTGCAGATATTTATCCTCGATAGATGAGAGCTACTCCTTGCTTCTAGCAAGGGTTCTGACTAAGCTGGGAAGAGCCCTTTTAGAGAAGAGAATTCATGGAGATTATCTATCCGATGTTGCAATAGAGAAGCTCGAAGAAGCGGAGAGCATATATAGACACTTCTATTCAATAGATAAGAATTACCACCCGCTTCTAGGAGAGCTTTACCTTCCATTTCTAGCAGAAGTTTTACGTGACCTAGGGATAGCTCTTTTTAAGGAAGCATTTTTAAGGAAGTATTTTGGGCGTAGAAAAACTCACATAAACCTCTCCGTTGCAATAGAGAAGCTCGAAGAAGCGGAGAGCATATATAGACACTTATCCTCGATAGATAAGAATTTCCTTTTATACTTAGTAGAAGTTTTGTACTACCTAGGAGTAGCTCTTTATGGCAAAGGAATATCAAATGATGCTATAAGGAAGTTAAAAGAGGCAGAGAAAATCTGCAGATATTTATCCTCGATAGATGAGAGCTACTCCTTGCTTCTAGCAGGAGTTCTGATCAAGCTAGGGGGAGTCTCTCAAGCTCTCCTTTCATGGAGAGGAGAGCCTGATAACTTTATGGATGACTTCAAAGAAATACTAGAGATACTTGAACTTCTATCGAATAGGCCTTGGCTCTGGGGTCTCTTATCTGAAAGAGACTTATCCGAAAGAGATTCGCAATCCTTTTTAAAGAGAGGAGCAATCCTTTCTGAAGTTTGGATTGCCGCAATCCTTCTTGAAAGGGAGAATAAAAGAGGTGCAGCAGAGCATTTATGCAAGGCTCTTAGAATGCTCATTGATGAAAGAGTTCCTACAACCTCTATTTTAAATAGACTTCTGCCATTCTGTAAGGAACTTCTTGATCGGATTTCTGAAGAGTTTATTTCTGAGGATTGTAGAAAAATGGTGAAATCTTGTTCTTTTTAGAGAAATTTTCAAGCATTAAAAAAGTCCATCATTAATTAGATAGTTAAGGCATGTAGTTTTTCTGAATTAAGATTCAATCTCTATCTCTAGCAGGATGCTGGATCCTATACAAGCTACTTCATGACTAAGGTCGGAAGCTTCTAGTATTTGTCTGAGACTTTATACCTTCAAGTATTAAAGGAAAGCCTCTAAAAACATAACTCTTTTCTTATGGTTTTAGGGTTATAAACTCCTGTTGTGCCGAGATAGATGAAATTATGCTCTCAAAGATCCTGATGGGAAAATGCAGGTATGTAAAAGCCGGATAACATGAAATTTCTTAGGCATCACTCGATCACCATAACCCAATAAATTTATTGGGTATAGCCTTATTTTATTGAAACTTTTGATAGTTATTTTTTACTGAGTAAAGGTTCAGGGCATCCAAAAGCTGCGCGCTGCGCGTAACTGCAAAATAGAAGTCCTTCTTTTTTTAAACATCATACTTTCTTCCCAGCCCATGGGAGAAGCGAATTATGAAAAGCAGAATCTTTAGCTGTCTTTTAGTGAAGTTTGAGGTCAGGATTTTATCTAGTATTTTGTTTTCAACCTTAGTATAAGCCATAATCGTTAAAATACGATAATTAAGACAAAAAATAAATAGGCAAACTTACCGAAGCTATCAAGATATACAAAGAGCTTGTTAGCATAGACAAAAGATATCTCCCAGATCTTGCGGCAGCGCTGAACAACCTCGGAGATACCCTATCTAAGAGGAGAAGGCTTGATGAAGCAATGGACAAATATAAAGAGGCCCTTGAAGTACTAGAACCCCTCTCTGATAGGCCATGGCTCTGGGGTTTGATATCCAAAAGTCACTTTGAGATCGCTTGCATCCTTTTAAAGAAGAAGGATAAAAAGAATGCAGCAGAGCATTTATGCGAGGCCCTTAAGATGCTTTCAGATAAAAGAGCTCCCCAAAATTTTATTTCAAGGAATCTTCTGTTTTTATGCATTTTATACCTTGATGGTGCTATCCCCGAAGAGCTGATTCCAGAGGAATGCGAGAAAAAGCTTGAATTTTACTTCTATGGAAACACCTCTTGGGCAGGACATAACCTCTTATAAGATATCCTCCTACATATGTCGCAATATTGACGATAAAGCGACAGTTTTAGGCAAGAAGAGGCTAAAATAAAATTGTAAGGCTGGTATTAAAATTCAACATACCCACCTGCTGTAACCTTACCTTTAGTCTTAATCT
>NZ_RCOS01000172.1 GCF_003947435.1 Candidatus Methanodesulfokora washburnensis | reverse complement strand
TATCGGGTATTACACATACGAGGAGGTGGTGGAAAGAGTCAAGAACCATCTACTTATCCATTTAAAACAAGGAGGGAGATGATGAGTTGCACACCGTTGAGAAATGAAATAATCCCTCCTACTGATCCCTCCATTATTTCCAAAAGGTTTATATACTGCAACCGGTCTATTTTCATGGGATGCAGAGACACGGAAGTGAAGAGGTTGGTAGTTCATAGGTGCACAACCTCAGATCCCCTTGGTCTCTGCTTTATACTTTTTAAAGAAGAGACACAGACACCCCACTTAATACTTCACCACCCTACCCATATATTAGGGGCTGGAGTGGAAATATACCCCAAAATAAATATAGAATACCTTCCCTATATCCTTACCATCCCCCCTTCAAGTATTAAGCGGGGTGTGTGTCTGGGTATTAAGAGGGGTCTTATAGCTTAATACCCCGAAAAGTTTATATAGTTTTACCTTCCTTCTATACCTTATGGGACAACAGAAGACATTGGATTCCTTTCTCGTTTTTGAGGAGGGGATAAGAAGGGGAGAGAACATAAAGAACAATGCCGTCTTTCGGCTTGACTACATCCCAGAGAAAATATATGAGAGGGAGCAGTACAGGGTAATAGGCAGGGAAATAGGAGTTCACATGGGCAAAGGTGCAGGTAGCCATCTCCTAATATCAGGGACTAGGGGAACTGGAAAAACCCTGACAGTGAGGTATCTCTTAGAGGAAAGCAGGAAGTTTGCGATGGAGAGGGGAATAGATCTTGAGGTCTTCTACATACCCGTCAGGAGGTTCAGGAACACCTACTCAATACTCAAGGAGATAACATCATCCAAACATGGGACTCCCTACGATGCCCTCACGGAGAAGGCTAAAAAGAAGCTGGAGGAAAAGAAGATAATACTAGCACTGGATGAGCTGGAGTTTCTTGAGGACATGGAGATCCTGTACTTCCTGTCTAGGGAGACAAATGCTATGGTTCTGGCTATAGTTACAAATCCCCTGTGGGTGAAAAAACTTGAGGACTCCATCCAGAGTTCATTCCAACCGGAGCCGATAATCTTTCCCCCCTACAGTGCGACTGAGCTTTTTGAGATACTGAGACAGAGGGCTGAGCTTGGTCTGTATGAGTATGATGAGAAGGGAATAGAGATCCTATCAGCCATAGTGGCGTCAAGATTCAACGGAGATGCCAGATACGGAATTCTAGCTTTAAAGCACCTCGGAAAGGAGAATAAATGGGATGAGGAGACCGTAAACAGTGCTGTGGCGAAGAGTGTTAGGGATCTAGAGCTTCTCCTTTTAGCTACCCTTTCACATGAGAGCCTAGATTTACTGAGCATTTTAGCCACACATCCTGATGGGATGAGCACCACAGAGCTTTTCCATACGTTCAGGAGAAAGTGGGATGTGTCAAAGCCAACATTCTTCACCTATCTGAATGACCTTGATAAGCAGGGGTTAATAGGCACGGGAGGAGGCAGAAGGGGAAAACCGTATATTGTAACGCTATTGCTTCAGTACCCTGAGCTTATAAAGGAGGAGCTAAAGAGGAGGGAGGTGAAATGACTAGAAAGAAGAGGCTCTGGGAGAAGCTCAAGGGTCCAGCTGAGGATATCAGGGTTTCGAGGGAGACCTACAACATGGTGAAGAGGGCTTCATCCCTGCTAAAGCAGAAGTTCGGTGTGGATGAGGTCTCAATGCACTATACTGTAAAATATGCTGTCAAAAGACTGATAGAGGAGCTTATGAGCGAGAACAATACAAAATAAAAAACGAAAAGCTTAAATTTAGATTTACTCCTATCTTAGTAGAGGTGGTTTTATGGGAAAGCAGATAGTTGTATCAGATGAGATCCATTCTAGGTTGGCGTCCCTGAAGGTGCATCCTAGAGAGCCATTCAATGACGTAATAAAGAGGCTTCTGGATTTCTACGAAGCTAACCGAGACAAATTAATGGCACCCAAATGGTAACTGTTAAACAGTTAAGTTAACATAAGCCTTATATATCACATGTTAACCTAGTTAACAGGTGAGACTCATGCCCGGATACCTGAGGAGTTTCTATATATCGGATGATCTGTTTGAGAAGTTGAAGGACTATGCGAAGAGGAACAGGATGACGGTCAACAGGGCACTAACGGAAATACTCACCCAATTCTTTGCCACCATACCTGTTAAACAGGAGGAGGTAGGTGATGTTAAACAAACAGTTAAACAGGATGTTAAACATAACATACCTGTTAAACAAACAGTTAACTTAACAGGTTCTACCAATATACCCCCACCAGAGGTACCGGAAGTAACCCAGCAGGTGAAGGAAGAATCCATAGTGGAGGAGGTCGCAACCGAGACATCTGAGCCTGTTAAGCCTGAGTTTCCTGTTACAGAGATACCGTTAGCAGGAGTGCCGTCGTCAAAACCTGTTCAGGAGGTATCTGGTGATTTCTCATGGGCTAAGAAAACAGATAAGTTTGATGATCTTGTGAAGAGGTGGGAGGCTACATTTGTGAACTGGGATACTGAGGTTCTTACGGAGACATTCAGGAGATGTCTGGACTATCCAACCAGAAGAGCTGTTGTTAATATTCTGGTGGATAGGTTCAATGGACAGCTACCTGAAACTGAAAGATCAACAATATGGAACTTCTTTAAGGATGAAGATGTCAGGAAATGGCTTGATGAGAACAAATTAACCATCAAAATAGTGGAAGAAAATGAGAGAAAGAAAATCGTGCTGGAGGTGGTGTGATGAGCGAGGAGAAACCTGAGATATTAAGAGGGAGGAAACCTGAGTTTCCGATAAATGAAGTTCTGGCTTACCTGAAAAAGGAGGGCTTTGACATAGATCCAAGGTTTGGAGTTGCATACTATGATAAGGAAGTGAGGATATGGGCTAAGAGGGAGAGCATAGAGTTCATCCACTTCTACAAGCTGGAGAAGATAGCTGAGGGATGGTGGGTGGATGCCGAGGTAAAGCTATCCGTAATGTGCTACAAGATGGACATATGCTTTATATTCAAGAAAAAAGGTGATCTAGATGCCAAGAAGGAAAACTGAGTCGGAGAAGAGAGCTGAAAGACAGATGACATTAATGCAAAGGGCAAATCTTGTATGCGACACAGTGAGGAAATACGGGAGGATAAGGATAGAGAAGCTAGCTAGGGTAACTGGATTATCACCATACCAGATAGTTGTCGCATGGAGGGCTGTCGAGGACGACATACAGGACATTGGATTTACTGAAGACGGATGGTTCTTCGTCCTATCTAAGTACAGAAAGCAGGCTATGGAAGAGGCTGAGAAAGCGGAAAAGTTAAAGGAGGTGGAAGAGTGAGCGAGGATGCATTTAAGAGGCTTAGCTATTCACTAAACCAGCTGTTCAACACAATATCAAACTTGGATGAGAGGGATCAAAGATCCCTAATGATACTGAGGAGCCAGCTGATAAGAACCTTATACTGGGCTGATAGATGTCTGACGGATCTCCGTTTAAGGGGGGAGGGAAAACGGGAATCTGGAGATCAGCAAAAGAGTACCTGAGCTTACTGCTGTGCTTGATAGTCCTTATGGTTATATATGTTTTTTACAGGGTAAGGTGGTTTTTGAGGGGGGTGATTAGATGAGCGTGGAGCTAAAGAAGAGGGAGATCCATCTGGTGTTGAGACCCTCCTTAGCTCCATGCCATAACTTCAAGAAGGGGGAAGTGGTAACAGTTGTTCTGGCACCCGTCGCTGTTGATGAGAGGAATGGAGAGGTTGTAATAGCTTGGGCTTGTTCTCTGGGACCTTGGTGCTCACATGTGTGCAGATACAGCAAGGTTAAAGGATAAAACAAAACATTTTTATAAAAGATGGCTTGAGAGACATAAAGGCGAGATGCATGGATGAAGAGAAAAGTATATTCTACTGGATAAGGAAGGACGTGATGAGAGCTGAGCATATATCCACCTATCTATCTAAAATTATAAATGACTTGGTAAAAAGAGGAATGCATGATCTTGCTAGATCTTTGAAGAGCGAGAAGGACAGGTTAGATGCTATATTCAAAGACATAATATCGGAGGACTTCAGGAGGATGGAATCTGAGCAGGATTAAACTCACCTCATTACCCTCATATACTCCTCTCTGAGATCCCTTCCAACCATAGCTAAATATGCGGTAGTAGGAGCTAAGGAGCTATGACCTAGCAACTGCTGTAGCGTATGTATTGAACCTCCTTTCTTTAGAAAATTCACTGCAAATGTATGCCTGAACACATGTGGTGATATCCTCTTTTTTATACCTGCCTTTTTTGCATAATACCTGCACAGCTGAAACACCTCCACTCTGGTGAGAGGAAAGAGACGATCATCATCCCTTAGCTTGTTAATATATTTTCTTAAAGCATTTGCTATTTTTTCAGGAAAGAATACTTTTCTTGCTTTGCTTTCTTTTCCCACAACTTCTATTGAAAGCTCGTCCATATCTATGTCCTTCTTTCTTATGTTTATCAGCTCGGATACTCTCACACCCGTAAAAAGAAGGATGGCAAACATCAGCTTGTCTCTGAAGTTGTCTATCTGTCTGAAAAAGGCTTCAGCCTCCTCCTTTGTCAGATATACTCTTTTGAACGGATATTTAACACCTCTAGCACTGTTCCTGCAAAACTCGCTCAGCTTTGGATTCCTCTCCTTGAAGAATGATGACAGAATCTGCAAGTAGGTCCTCTGAGAGCTTTTCTTCTCTACCCTCTTTATGAAGTTCACTATGTCGTCCTCTGTTACCTCATCGGGCTTCTTTCCAACAGTCTCAAAGAATGAAGTAAGTATGTACCTGTAGTGCTCCTTTGTAGTCTCGGACATCCCTATCTTTTTCCTCAGGAAGTCTTCAACCTCTTTCACAGCTCACCCCTCCTCATCCTGTGATAGACATTCAGCCATGAATCTGCCCTCATCCCTAAAGGAGTTATTGTAACATAGCTTCTCGGAAAGTAGCTCGGTGAACCTCCCCTCATCAAAGGAGTTTGGTCAATTCCCATCTTCCTCATCTCATCATCTGTCAGCTTTCTTATAAACCCTGCTTTCCTGAGCTTGTATATGAAGTGAGCGAATGATGAGAATGTGGGCATCTTCCTAGTCTTCTTCAGGTATCCAGCTTCCTTTGCTGCTAGTATGTACTGCTTGTACTCGTTGAACATCTCATACACTGAGGATGGACCATTAAACATAAGATACCTTCTTACCCACTCGCCTGTTCTGGCTTTTACCCATAGCCTTCTCTCAGTATTTAGAAGCTCGACCTCCCAAGGATACAGGGATCTTTTTGGTTCGCTCATTTCCTGAGCCTTTCAACAAGGAAAGCCTCAAGCTTCTTTCTTATATCCCTTATCTCCCTTGCCATTTCAAGCTTTCCACCGGATACAAGGTGCTCCTCAGCAGCTATCATCTCCCTTATAGCCTCTCTTAAGTGATAAACATCCCACTCGCTCTCAGGTACACTCTCAGCAGCTTCTTTCACCTTTGAGGCTATATCATTCCACAGATCCAGACTTCTCTTCAGGGATTCCATATCCCCCATCATATCACCCCCAGCAGACTACCTATCTCCCTTATCTGCCTCTTTAACCATCCCTTTCCCGGATCTCCTGTGAACAGGGGATAAAGATCGGGTCTTCTTGTCCTCATCTCTTTCATGATCTCGCTGTATATCTTCTCCTCATCCAGTTGTGTGTTCACCTTCTTTGCCTCTGACTTCAGCATATCCAAGACAGATGGGTACTTCCTCAGTATATCTGTAAGGTTTTTATTTCTGTTTATGTAGTCTATGACCATGTTCTTTGGGACTTTCTCAAGCATCATTATTATGTCATTTATTGATATCATTTAGTCCCCTCCTCAGGCTTCTCCTCCTGAATAGGTGTCTGCTCGATCTGCTGTGCTGAAGGTGCGTACTTGTTCCTGAGCCTAGCTCCACAGCTTGGACATATGACCCACTCCTGATTTTTGTCTATTGTGAACCTGTGCTTGCATTTCGGGCATTCAACAAGCATCTCATTCGGATTTGATGGTGAAGTTGCCTTTGTCTCAACTATCCTCAGGAGCGTGCTCAGTATGTCTGGCACTGCATCTGATGCCTTTTCAGCTATCCTCTCCTTTATGTCTGGCTTCTCACCCGTTACAGCTGCTCTTATCTTTGATGCCATATCGCTCCACAGATCTAGGCTTCTCTTAAGCGATTCTATCGGATCTGACTGAGCTGCTGCCTTGACCTCCTCAAGCTTCTCCTTGAGGAACTCTATCTCTGCTTTGAGTGCATCGGACTTAGCCTGTGCGACCTCCTTCTGAAGTTCTGCTGTTGTGTTTATCAGCCTGTTTATAAGATCCTCTGCAACGCTCTTCTGGTTCTGTGGTGTAAGCCTCTCCATCAGCTTCTCAATTGCCTCCTCAAACTTCTTATCCTTCATAGTTGATTCTAAGCTTTCAAGCTTCCTTACAAGCTCGCTCTCCTCCTTTGGCTTCATTGACTCAAGCTTCTCAAAGAAAGTCTTCTTTAGCTCCTCTATCTCCTTTCTTATTGCCTCATACCTGCTTTCCTCCTCCTTCTTTCTTATCGCATCCTCCAACTTGGCTATTCTATCTAGAAGCTCCTTTGCTGTTCTATCCTCAGGGACAGGTGAACCTATCAAGTTTGTCAGGCCCATCTGCTGCATCATCTTCATGTATATTGCAAAAGCCATAGCATCCTCCATCATTCTGCTTGCTTTCTTGAATATTGAGGTCTTGAACGGTTCCTCTGGGAACCCTATCTCACCTACATCAACCACCTGAGACTGCTGTTTCCTTATCTTATCCAGCCTCTTAAGAAGATCCCACATGTACTCATATGCCTTCCTCTGCTGTGTTGATGGTGCTGTCTCTATGAGCTTTTTAACATCTGAAGAGGACACTGTGATGGTCTCATCCTCCTCAACAGGTGTGGAAACAGGCTTTTCCTTAAAAGCCTTTACAACACCCCTTCTTTTTCTCTTCTCCTCCTCTTCCACCTCATCAAGACCTATGTCTATATCGTCGCTCATATGAAATGAAGGTACCACTTCTATTTAAACACATAGGTTTGGTCTGACTTTTAGTAAGGTCTGACTTCAGTCAGCCTCTCCTCTTCATCAGGATGAAGGCTGCTATTACAACTGCCAGTATGAGACCTGCTATTGCATATATTGGGGTTGTTATAATATTCTTTATTGTTAGAACCACCTTGTCAAGTGGATTCATTATCTTGGCGGGGAAGTAAACCCAGTACCAGTAGCCATCCTTTGGACAGTACATTCTGTTAGCCGAATATCCTCTTCTCCACTGTTCATACTGCTGCTCTATAGGTAAAGCTGGTGGTGGATTGCTCTCCCCTGAGTATGTTGTCTTCTCTATCCTCAAAATCTTTGTATAATCTACCATTACCTCTATTTCCTTTCCCTGAACGGTTCTCTTGTAGATTGTCTTGGTTCCCTTTAATGAGCCTAACCTATCCATGAAGTCAGCATCAGTGCAGGACATATGATATAGTGAGCCAGAACTATAAAAAACATGATGAAAAACAAAAAGTTTTAAGCTGGTGGTTCACTATTTCCTATGTCCATAGTCGAGGCTCTTAGGGCTATAAGGAATGTGTTTGGTCCAAGCAATACGAAGATGACGTTCAAGTTTCCAAAGAAGATGGCTGATACTCTTAGGGAAATAGCCAAAAAGGAGAACACAAGCGTCAGCAGCATAGTAAAGCTCGCAGTTGCCAATTATATTGTGGAATACTACAGGGTCAGGGGATCTGAGGTTGTTGTCCTTGAGCCACTTGACTATCCACAGGAAGATAATGTTAAACAGACTGACAAAAAATATATATAGGGGATGTTATAGGATGCTCCTATATGTGGCGGGAGATGATGGGATTATAGTATAAAGAAAGGGGAGCATATAATATGCTGTGCCCTCAAGTATATGACTTCATTTAACATTACTTTCACTTTCTATTGACTGAAGAACCTCAAGAACATGGGATAGAAGGTGGTATATACCTCCATATGAAACCATGTCAATTGTGCCCTTTGAGGACAGATAGGATGCTATGAGAAGTGCTTCCTCAACATAATCCTCCATCATCTTCTTTAGATCCTCATCGGCTATTCTCTGGTAGGCTTTAAACTTCTCCTCCATGAACTGCTCGAATTCCTCTTTGTCCATCATATCGCCTCATAGTATGTTCTGTCGTTATCTATTCTCCTTATTAAACCTTGCTTTTCAGCTACTCTTATCGCATCTCTTATTGAGTATATTGAAGGAAGAACCTTTTCCTCATTAAGTGCTTCTCTCATCAGTGCTCTCATCAGTGAAAGTTCATCCATTCTTCCGTTTCTCCTCAGTATTTCAGCTACAGCTTGTGCCCTCTTTCCAACCCTCTTATGTCTGAACCCCATTTCACTTCCTCTGTGTTATCTTACCCTTTATAACACCCTTCATCTTTACTCCATCCATCCTCATTGTCGTGTTTAGGTGGAATTTCCCTATCCACACAGCACCCTGTGCAACCCCTGTAAGCTCTCCCTCAAACTCTCCCTCTATCTGCTGTGGCTGTGGTGGAGGTGGTGATGGTGGAGGTGGCTGTTCCTTTTTCACCATGAACACCGTAACTATTATCTTATCCTGATCAGCCTTAACCGATGTGTGGGCATCCCAGTACCCTTCCTTCTCAGATATGAACGTGTATGTTCTTCCAAAGGGAACTCTGAAGACAGTCCAGTCGTATCCATCAGTGTCGTTTGTTATGTTAAGCTCCACGCATGTAACCTTCACATCTGTTATCGGGTATCCTGCACTGTCCCTGTAATAGAGGGTTATGTAGCTCTCGGTTGGCTGTGGAGGCTGACCTATTGGCTTGTTGAGGGCACATAGCCTGTGTATCTTGTCATCTTTCAGTATGCCTGCATCAAAGTAATCACCTGCTTTCTCAGCAGCCTGTATCTGCTCATCGTAGCTTGAGTCTATCAGCTTCCTTAGATCATCATATGTATAGACATTTTGTAGGTTATAAAGTATATTTACCTCAGCACTCACGTAGTACTTTACACCAAAGTCAGTAAGTGCGTACTCGGTCTCCTCACCTATGACTATTGGAACCCCTTTCTCAGCGAGCTTCTGGCATATTGATGTCTTTCCATTCCAGACTAGACAGCTGGCAGGGCAGAATGCGGCTGCATTGAACCTCCTTATGTCATCATCGGAGTTTGTCATTATCGTGGACATGTTCTGTCCTGTGTATATGAAGAAGTTTCCATGACCGACTCCTGCGTAAACAGTGTTTGGATCGTTGTACTGCCACCAGTTCTGTGCTACTGCTGCACCTCCAACCAGAGTAACAACGTCATACTTTTCCTTTAGTTTGTTTATGTAAATATCTTTAAGCATTTCATTGGTCCATATAGCGGTAGCCCGATCACTATTGGGGAGAGAGAGCACAAGCCTCATGTCATCACCTTACTCAACACCTGCTATCAGGTTACCTATATGTATTAGGTACCCATGCCACTCAGGGTTCTCGAACATATCTCTCAGTTTTACAACTTTTCCACCTAGAGTCATGTACTCCTTGTCAAGCTCAGGCTCAAGGAACTCCCTCAGTATGCTTAGCTTGTCGTTATTTGTGCTAAGCTTAAGCGAGGTCCATCTCCTAATGAACTCCTCCTTTGTCATCCTGCTCATCTTATCACCTTCATGCTCAGTCCTTCTGTTACAACCACATTTGTTGCTATTGCACCAGCCACCACTTTGAATGTCGCTTCAACTAGGTCTCCTGATACTATTCCTATTAAGCTTCCTGCCAGCACTGCAATAAACCATATCGCAAGAAGGACCTTTAAGTAGTAATCAACTAGGAGAGCTGTCCTGTATGCTGATAATGCAGGTATATCTGCAAGCCTTTTGGCTGTAGATCCGAGGTTTCCAAGGAGGTATATGAAGCACAGGTATGCTATTGACTTTGCTGTATCGGATGCGGGCTTATACAAATAGCCAACTGCTAGGGAGAGGGCTATAATACATACAGCCAGAACCTTCTTCCACATACCGTTCATATGATCACCTTGAAATAAGGAAACAAAAATATATAAGCTTTTCGATCAAAACAAAAAGTCTGTAGATTTATAAACTTCACATCCATATTTTGTTGATGCCAATACCATCTTTCACATCAGCAAGACAGCTTAGGGACTGGCTTTTAGCAAACTGGGAGTTCTCGGTTGTACCGGTAGGTCCTTCCGGTGATAAGAAAAAACTTGTTGATGCTTTGCTTAAGGAATATGAGGAGAAGGGTAAGTTTACGGGTCAGTGTGCTGATTTTGCACCTCTATTTGCATATTTATGTCTTAAGAATAATTTGTGCAATCCAACGATAGCCCTTCTCAAGGTGGATGGGACATATCATGAGGCAACATTTGCTGCTGAAAATGGAGTTGTGGTAGTTGGGTATGATATACCGGGCAAAAAACAACTATCAGAAGCATGGATGGGTCCATCTGCTGTTCTTGCTAGTGAGGTGTTTGGATTTGGAACAACAAAATCTGATGACTGGAGTTTATTCAAACTGATATTCGGTGAGGGATACATACCTACTGATGGAGAAAGCCTAGCCATAGCATGGGAGAAGGTAAAAAGCATGAAAGCACCTGCTCCAACACCAGCTCCTGAAACTAAAAGACCAAAGTCATTCTGGGAGGAATGGCTTGAGAAAACATCAGAGGAGATGGAGAAATATGGATGTAGCAGAGAGGACTTCTTTAACCTGCTTGGTAGTTTAAAGGGAACTGTCCAGAAGAAGGAGGTTACAATAGATGGACAGAAGTACATACTTGAGATAGATTACACTGCGCTTCCTGTTGAGGTAAGAGGAACGACATACACAGGAAAGAACAACCCTCCACCACCTAAGTCAGAATCTGAGATGATATCGGACTGGAAAAGAGGAAAGTCATATAACAGGATGTACTGCCCAAAGGATGACACGTGGTACTGGGTTGCATTTCCAGTAAGGCTTACTCCTGTATCCCCACCACCTACTCCAACACCAACAAAGGAGCTTGAGCAGGAGGAGTATGTTCCGGCTCCATATTACCTAGCTGTTAGAGGAAGGTTACCACCTCAGGATCTAATACAGAAATGGTACAACTATGAATTATCACATGGATTAACAAGGACTTGGGAGCAATATGCTAAAGGTGCTACATATCCTGCTCCTGTACCAGTAGCACCTCCTAAAGTATCAACAGCTCTAATAATTGGAGCTGGACTGCTTTTAGCAGTTGTAATAGCTCTATTTATAATAAGGCGGTGAACATGCTCATAGTATGCTATGAGAACGACATGCCGACAATGTATGCATCATACTTTGCCAGAAAGTTCTGCAGGGGTGAAGTTCTAATAAATCCGACAAAGGAGGAGCTTATTGAGAAGGCTAAGAGGCATAATGCGATAGTTATAGTGTCTCACGGTAAGGCTTATGGTATAATAGGTAATGGAAAGGTTATAGTGGGGGGAAATGACAGCGTTAGAAAGGTGATATATTCTTTCACATGCTGGACCGGATTGGATGTCGGAAAGAAGCTGGCATCAAAAGGTGCTACATTCATAGGTTTCACGAACGAGGTTCTGTTTCCGTTTGAGGGTAATCCAGAATCGGATTATGTGGCTGAGCAGTTCTTCGAGCCATTCTTTAAACATGTGGATCTCCTTGAGAAAGATCCATACCTGTTTTATGTTTTAACAAAAAAAGAGGCTGATAGGAGGGTGGATGAGCTTCTGAGGAGGGGAGATGAGAAATCAATTGAGGCTGCCAAGTGGCTCATGTGGAACATTGGAAACTTTGTATATTACGATAGAGATAACGTTTATAGAGAAGAAGTAGCACTATATATACTTCCTCTCTCGTTATTTCTGGGGTCGTTATGGGCAGGATTAAGATAGCCTCTATGGATGGAAAGGTTTACTCGCTGGAGGAGCTTGAGAGGGAAAAACAAAAAGGCACCAACATAGGAAGGGTAGCACTTGATGCTGAGAGGAAACTGAAAACAAAAAGATAGAATCTTTAAAAAGATTTGGGTGGTGAATTTATTATGTACGCTGCACTCCAGCAGGTTGATGAACTCATAGATCTAATAAATCTGGCTAAAATGGTGGACTATGAAAAGCTTAAAAGATATATAGAGGATTTTAACTCAAGATATGGAACCGATCTGACTCCTGAGGATGTTTACAGGATTTCAGACATGTATACTAGGGTAGAGGAGATCCCAAAAGTCCCAGTTGATGTTATAATAAGCAGTGCAAGAAGGGGAATAAAGATAGTACCTGCACCACCTGCTAGGTCGATAATAGATGTAATAAGGGAGTCGTTTAGAGCACCTCCAAGACCACCGGAGGTTACACCCTCAATACCACCTGAGGCTAGAATACCTAGACCTCCGAGACCACCTATAACAATACCTAGGGCATATCCACCTGAGATTACACCTCCAAGACCACCGGAGGTTACACCCCCTGTTGCACCTAGGGTTATACAGCCAGCACCACCTGAAATGCCATCGGGACCAATTGTAGTACGACCTCCTGCTACACCACCAAAGGAGGAGATACAGAAGCCACCAGCTCCA
>NZ_RCOS01000146.1 GCF_003947435.1 Candidatus Methanodesulfokora washburnensis | reverse complement strand
CAGACTGGGAGTCTCTTTTCAAGGAGATAAGTTCAACAGAGTATGGTATGTTCATAGAAAAGCAAGAAGATCTGAAATCGGCTGATAAAGTGACGGATGTAACCCTTAGAATGCTCGGCAGAAGGGTGAGGATCTTCCTCGAGATATCAAAGGGAGATGTTGTTGGGGAAGCTGCTGTTCGCTATTTAGCAAAATATGATGTTGAAAACCTTAAAAGAAAGGTATTCTCCCTTGTTATAAGGAGGGAGGGCATATCCGAGGAAAGATTCCTACCCATAAGCGGATTTATATCAAACATAGATTCTATTCTAAGGGTTAGTGATGTAGGTCAGATAAGCGACCTTCTTCCTCAGGGTAAGCTGAGGGATTTCATATCAACATGGCTTTCATCCGGCCAGATGAACATACCTTTGCTGGATATAGGGATAGACAGGGCCTATTTGACGGAGACGATGACATGGGCAGAGATGACAAAGATGCGGGAGGTTTTTAGAATATATGCAGAAAACTACGCCTTAGGGGTTATACTGAGATCTCAGCTAATGGGAGCAGAAAGGGAAATATATAGTTCTATGTTCGAATTTTTATCTCAGAATGTGAGAAAAGTTCTTTCAGAGTCTAATACATTTGAGGAGTCCCTCAAAGCCCTCCTATCTACAGAGGCTCATAAATCAATGGCCTCGGAGCTTATGGAGATATATGAAAAATATGGAGTTCCGTGGACACTAGATCTAAGTTTATTTAAGGAGTTTTTCTCTAAAATAAGGAGCCTAGCTAGAATGAAGCCTCTTTCCCCAATCTTCCCATTTAGCTATATTGTGGCTGCAGAATGGGAGTCTTGGGCCGTTAGAACAGTTATACTTGGAAAGCTGAGCGGAATTGAGCCAGAAAAAATATATGATATGCTTTCGCTTTATTAATTATCCCATTAGTAGGAATGCTATGAGGAGTCCGTAAATAGCAATTCCCTCGGATAAGCCAGCAAGCAGAAGAACTTGAGTAAATGCTTCTGGTCTTTCAGCAAGGAGTGCTGATCCTCCTATGTTTATACCTTGTAAGGCTATTCCAGCTCCTATTGTGCTTCCAGCAACAGCTAAAGCAGCACCTAGTGATCTGTATATATCTGTTGGTTTAGCTTGGTCTGTCTGTGCAAACACTATCTTAACTGACACAGAAAATACGACAAGAGGAAGTATTAATAAGATCAAGAGAGATATTCTGAGCAGCTTCACCTTGTCCATTGGAAAGCACCTCCTTCAGATGGGACCTATAATGTTTCTCTTTAAAAATTTAACTATCAGGACGGAAGAAGCTCCCTCACTCGCAGGAATGGTCTGCCATTAGCGGAATAGAACTTTGTGAAGAACTCATAGAATGTGAGCCTCATCGCTTGTATAAAGGATAACAACCCCTCAAGTCCTATAACAGCTATATTGATGAAGATAAAAGTTACCAAAGAAATGGGATTGGTCAACAGATGCATCAGATTCTCCGGAGTTATTGAGGTAGAGCCTACAGTAAACATTCCTGTAAGAACGCCAAAGGTCTCATGAGCTACTGCAAAAGCAGCTAACCTTATGAATGAGAGAGAGTTACTGAAGAGAGCTAAGGTGCTTTCTATAAGTGTTGACACCATTTCCGGCATTCCGTGGAGTAACCCATGTCCCTCCTTCATAGATTTGAGCATTGGTGTGGTTGCTGTTATCAATAGTGGTATAACCATTGCCTGAAAGAGAGGATCTGATACAGTCTTCATCACATCGGCTCCATTTCTTATTGCTGCGTAAACCGCTCCTGCGTACATTGCTATTGTCAGTATACCTCCGTACTCCAAGAAAGCTGCGAATTTATCGCCGGATAGGATTTTATCAATTGTTCTTATCACAAATGCCAATAGTATCTCAAAAGCTCCTATTAGAAGTGCTATTCCAAACAGCTTTGTGGGCTCTTTTATCGGGCTTAGCACATGAGTTCCAATCTCTACAAAGAAAGCAGCCCCATAGAGATATCCAAATATTGTTGCAAATATCCCTGAATACAGAAGTATACCCCCAAGATCTCTCAGAGATCCCTTAGTTTTCAAAAATAGAAATAAACCGAATATTGCAACTATAACTCCATGTCCCATGTCACCAAACATCATGCCGAACATCAGCGGGAAGAGGAATGAGGTTATCACAGTGGGGTCTATCTCCTTTATATTGGGAAATCCGTAAAGTTTATGTGTGAGCAAGCTTACTGGAGAAGCTATCTTTGGCAATTTAATTCTTGAAGGAGGCTTCTTCTTTTTGCTAGGTGCTTCTAACTCTACTGCAACAAGGCCTCCCATGCTTCTCTCAAGATGAGATTTCAGATTATTTGCCAGCCTTCTTGGAACCCAACCATGAGCCACAACAATGTCGCTCCCCTCATATATCATGAGGGACACCTTTTCCTCCACTGCCTTATGCCTAATTGCTTCTTTTGTCTTATATAGTCTGGATGCTATCTCTAGTATGCTCTTCTTCGTGTCTTCTAGCTCTTTTTTCAGCTGTTTAACATATTCTTTGTCCATCAGCTTGCTTAACTCGGATAACTCGACTCCGACTTTCTCCCTCTCAGCAAGTAGTGGCTGAGATTTCTCAAGCATTTCATATATGCTTTTCTCTGCCTCTCCAGCAATTAGAGCATCCACTGATATCACACGTTCCCTTATTTCTCTGAAATTCTTGTAAAGCAAATCCAGACAGTCCACAGACCCCTTAACTCTTGTTCGAATTATATCTACCAGCTCATTCATCCTTCTTGCTATTTCCTCCTTCTCTTGTGATATCCTCCTAGCAGCAGGAATCTGCTCGGATATGATAGGTTGAATCTCGGGCATCCTCTTGGATACATCGCTTATTCTCTCCCACATTTTCTCCAGAGATTCAAGTTGTGAAAACTTCCCCGATAAAGTTAGATACTCTCCTATGCTGCTGAGGACCTCTTTCAGGTTGCTTTCAGCGTGATCTATCTCAGATATCAAGGACTCTAGACTTCCCTCGATCACTTTTTCTGATATCTCCTTTAACCTCTTTTTTATACTATAAATAATATTAACTACATTATTTAATATTATCCTCATATCATCTATAGATGTGGATTTATCCAAAGAGGAATTCAGGAGGGAGATAGCCCTTAAAATTTCAGAATCCGTCTCTATCATCAATCTTGCGATTTTCATCTTACTTGGATCCTTGGAAACTGCTTCTAAAGCAGTTGCATAATACCTTCTCAGTTTCTCCTCTATATCTGAGAGTTCTGATTCCACCTCGCTCAACCTTTTCTTTCTCTCAGAAATTATCTTTTTTGCTTTTCTAGAGAGATTTATCTGCTTTTCAAGTGAAATGGCCCTTCCTATGAGCTCATCAAGCATCTTTATATCTTCATCTGGATTATCGCTCGGAGATGAGTCAGCAAGGAATCTCTTTTGTATGCTTGAAGCTCTCTCCAAAGCTTTGCTTATCTCCTCATATAATCTGAGATTGGGTGTCTCTGATTTTGGCGGATTAACCCCTGGCAGCTCGAGAGGAAGCTCTAAATTTACTTCATCAAACTCCACTAGTGCGCTTGCAAGGAGATTTTTCCCTGTCTTTGTGGTGTATGCATAGAATTCGATTACATCCTCGGGCTTCAGCGTGGTCATCACCTGTGGCCCCTAAACAGGATCTCTTTAAAAGCATAGCTTCAGGTAAATATAAGAGTAACTTAAATTTCACTTAGAGAAGGGCTTGTGGATGAAAGGCAAGATTGTTATAATCACTGGAACAAGACCTGAGATAATAAAAATGGCTCCAATAATACACTGTTTTAGAGAAGTAGAAAACCTAGATTTATACCTTGTCCATACAGGCCAGCATACCGATTGGAATATGAGCCGAGTTTTTATCGAGGAGTTTGAGCTACCTGAACCATATGCATATCTTAACATTAATACTGAGACGCAGATAAAGCAGATTGCCAATATACTTATTGGATTAGAGCCTATCTTAGACGAAATAGCTCCAGATGCCGTCATGGCAGTAGGGGATACTAACTCAGTTCTTTCAGCAGCTATTGCTGCGAATAAAATAGGAATACCCTTTATTCATGTTGAGGCAGGGCTAAGAAGCTTTGATATGACGATGCCGGAGGAAGTAAACAGAATAATAGCAGATCACATATCATCTTTGAACTTTCCTCCCACTAACAGAGCAGCTAGCAATCTCTTAATGGAGGGCTATCCGCACGAGGATATTTATGTAGTGGGCAACCCTGTGATAGACTCTCTCATTAGAATGAAAGATAAAGCTGAGAGATCAGGTATCTTAGAAGATATCGAGGCTAGTAAAAAACCCATAATTACAGTTACAGTCCACAGAAGGGAGAATCTGAGTAGAAAAGAGAGAATGATGGGAATAGTAGATGGAATAATATCTCTAGATTTGGGGACTGTGGTATGGCCTGTTCATCCACATACCCTTTCAATTCTCGAGAAATATGGACTTCTGGATAAGCTTAAGGAAAAGGATAATATCATAATGACAGAGCCTTTGGGCTACATAGACTTTATTGGGCTTATGATGAGAAGCTCCGTAATTGTAACAGATTCCGGAGGGATACAAGAGGAATCTACTTTCTTAGGCATACCCTGTGTTGTGGTGAGAAATAACACAGAGAGACCAGAGGCTCTTGAAACAGGTCTCAGTGTTTTAGCCGGAACGGATCCAAAAAGAATAAAGTATGAGGTAATCAGGATGTCCAAAATCGGAGTGAGGCCTATTGTAGAGAACAATCCCTTTGGAGATGGAAAGGCGTCTATTAGAATAGTTGATATCACCCTGAGTTACTTGAGAAAAGGATTTTCTCAAAGATGTGAAACTTTTCAGGAGCATGGACCTATTTATGCAGCACTAATAGCAAACGAAATGCTTTCTGGAAGGAGAATATCAGAGGTAGAATCCACTTATGGTGTAAAAGTTATATCCCTGTTTAAAAAGGATGGATTGATAGATTTGGTCAGAGATATGAGGGAAATAAGGCAGGGAGAGATGCTTTTAGTGTCCGGGGAAAGAAGTAAAATTTCAAGATTATTAGAATCTGGGTCCCACAAAGTTTGAGAGACTTATGGATAATTTTATTAAATGGTTGGGAGGAGTCAAGGGGGTTGAAATTGGAGGTCTTTCTATCATTAGATGTCTTAACTATATCAAAAGCCATCAAGATAGCTTCAGAGGCGTATGAAGAGGGGATAAGGCACATAGAAGTAGGAACACCTCTTATAAAATCGGAGGGCTCAAGAGCTATAAGAATAATAAGGGATACATTTCCTGATGCTATCATATTTGCAGACATGAAAACAATGGATACGGGTGGTCTAGAGGCGAAAATTGCATTTGATAATGGGGCAGATATATCTAGTGTGATGGCAGTAGCTCCAGAAAGCACTTGGATAAGTGCTGTTAAGGAAGCAGAGATAAGAGGAAAGGAGATTTTACTGGATTTGCTTGGAGTAAACAAAATGAATTTGAGGGATAAGCTCAAGAGAGCTGAGGAAATAGGAATAAGAAGGGTGTGTCTTCACAGGGGAATAGACGAAGGAGGAACAGCAGACCCTAGCATCATGAGAGAGCTTAAAAAGGAATGTAAGATTCTTTTTGGTGCTGCCGGAGGCATAGATGAGAAATCAGCGTTAAATTTTCTTGGTATAGCTGATTTTATCATGGTGGGAAGAGCTATAACAGGATCCGATAATATAAGAGAATCTGCCAGGAGAATACTCTCAGCTGTAGGTATGAGATGAACTATCCATTTTGTCAAGTTGTTTAACTTTACAGCTGCTCTATGCGCTATTGTTTCTCTTTAATTCACATTTTGGTGTCTTATTTACCCATTAAGGCCTGAATGGTTCGATCAGAAATGGAGTCACACAGAGAATGCTGTTGAGAGTGACGATATGTTAGCTCGGTAACCTAAAATTATCTCTAGTATCAATCTTTTAACTTCTTTTTTATTGATTCCTTCTCTATAAAAGCTAATTTTGAGAGAAAATGCTCATCAATACTCCTGTTCTCAGATAACAAATTCCTCAAATCCTCTATCTTATATCCCCTTATTCCCATTGAGACAAGAGCTATAACTCCAAACTCTTCAGTAAGCCTTCCCAGTTCAAAAACTTTATTTGCAAGTCTAGAATCAGGAATAAAAGGTCTACCTCTTTCAATTGATCTTTTGATGTGCTCTAGTGCAAGCTGAGAATCCTTTCCATGAAGCCCGGCCAATCTATTGCTGTTGCATTTTGGACATCTCAACTCTTTAAGCTCTAATAAAGAGGATATGCTTACCCAAGAGCTCCATTGCCAGCAGTTAGAGCAAAGTAGCAGCAATTGAGTTCTCATAAGCCTCATCTTGAAAGTTTCTAGCATTCTTTTTTCCAGAAATGAGGGAGGCACAAATTCCAAGTAGTAAGGGGATCTCCTCAATCCCTCTGCTGCTATTGGGGATAATTCCTTGCTTCTGAAGTATTCTATCTTTATTTTTCCACTCTTAATGAGATCAAATAGCATTTTCAAGCCATCTATGTCCAGATCTACTGTAAGAACTTCATTCAATGTTTCCTTATCGATGACAGTTCCTCGATAGACATCTACAAGTTTCCTTATGCTGATACCGGTTATATCAGCATCTTTCTTTATTGCCCCAAATCTTTTCGCGACCTGAACTAGCCTAACCCTATAAAAACCGGTCTCCCTTACTACCTCTAAAAGATCTTCAATCCCTTCTTCAATTATTTGAATGAATAGATGTCTTATTAAATCGCCACTAGCTCCAATTATGAATATTCTGTAGGGATCTTCATCAGTCCTTACTATCAAGCCGTATTTTTTCGCCAAATAATAAGCTATCATTCTGCTAAGAGTCCTATTTATGAGAGTCCCTAGGGTTGCATGAACTGTAACTATTCCAGGAGCCTCCTCTATGACAATTTTTTTATCTGTTGGAAGAGGATATCCTAAACTGAGATGTCTCATTATGGGCTCTATTCCCCTCATAATATCCTCCTTTTGTGTGAACGGGAACTCTTTAAGAAGCTCTTCAACTGCTTTTTCTGTGTCCATTCCACTCATCATCAATTCAGCTATTTTCTCCCTCAATCTTCCCACACTTACTGCGGTCTCAAGGGTCACTGGGAGTTCTTCTCCTATCCAACTTGGTATAGCTCCGCTTGGGTCCATTGCTGCTCTAACATAAACTCTTCCACTTTCTATCTCTTTTACCTGCCATGCGGCACCTCGAAACACAAACTTGACTCCAGGCTTCAGATATTCAGCGACGAACATCTCATCGAGGGATCCCAAGAAGAAACCGGATGAATCATCTATTACAGGTACGGTCCTCACATCTGGTATCGTCGATAGATTTGAGAAGTAATATTCGTAAGCTCTATATCTTGATACAGAGGCCATTTTGCTCTCTTTGTTGTATCTAAGCAATCCTATTTCATGCATGAATAAAAGTAGCTCCTCCAGTTCCTCCTCACTTAAATTTCTGTAGATATACGAGGAATTGAGCAGACTGAGCAGTTCTTTAATTGAGATTACTCCCTTAGCTATAATCTCGCCCTCTATTTGATGAGCTAATACATCTAGGGGTTTTCTGAACATCTTTCCTCCTTCAAGTTCCTGTCTTTTTGCTCTTTTGACTATCACAAGAGATTCTAGATAATCATCTGGATCCTGTGCTATTATGAAACCTTTTGCAGGCTCATCTGGCTTGTGACTACCTCTCCCAATTCTCTGTATTAATCTAGTAGTTTGTCTTGGTGAGGAGAACTGGACCACTATATCCACATATCCTATATCTATTCCAAGTTCTAGAGAGCTTGTAGCAACGACAGCATTTAATGCACCTTCTCTGAATTCTTTCTCTGTTTGTTCCCTTGAATCCTTTGAAAGAGAACTGTGGTGGATGCTTATAGCTTTTCTATCCTTAAGATAGCTTCTAAGCTTATTTGTAAGAGCTTCAGCCATCGATCTCGTGTTAGTGAATATAAGAGCTGATCTGGAATTTTCTATGATTTCAGCTATCCTCCTAAGTTTTGATGCCATCTCAGGATCTATTAATAATTTAGAACTTGTGTTATAATCCTCCTCGCTTACATCCGGGAGTTCCACTTTAATATCTAGTTCTCTAATTGCATGAACTTCCACTACCTCAAAATCATCGTTACCCAGAAAAAGTCTTGCAGCTTCTGCTGGATTGGGTATTGTAGCTGACAAGAGAATGACCTGAAATTTCCCTGCTATTGCTCTCATTCTGCTTAAAACTAGGGATAACTGTGCGCCTCTTTTATCATCTATCAGTTCATGTACTTCATCAATAACAACATATCTAAGGTTTTCAAGATAATTTCTCAATCTTTTCCCTACTAAAAGTATTTGTACAGTTTCCGGGGTTGTTATCAATATATCAGGAGGAGTCAAAGCTTGTCTTCTTCTTACAACCTGATCCGTATCCCCATGCCTGACCTCTGCTCTGTAACCCATTGCCTCAGCCCAGAATCTTATTCTTTCCTCTAAATCCCTATTTAAAGCTCTGAGAGGGGTTATATATATCAGGGAAATGGGCCTTGCACCGTGCTTCTTCATCAGAGTTAGTAATGGCCAAAGGGCAGCTTCAGTTTTTCCTGTTCCAGTTGGGGAGCTTATTATAACATTTTTCCCGCTTAAAATAACTGGAATTGATTTCAGTTGGACATTTGTGATCTTCTTATACCTCTTTGATATCAACTTAATCAAACTTGGGTCTAGCTGCATCTCAGAATTTGGCAGTTGAGCCTTAAAGGATGCTTTCTCATTTTTTTAAATTCCATGAAAAGTTTTTAAATCGGTGTTGAAGATAATAATTGCTGAATCTTATCTGGAGGTGATCACCAATGTCTGCCGGAAGGGAGACTGTAAGTGCTATACCCGTGATTCTGCTGAAAGAAGGTACCTCTAGGACTAGAGGTAAGGAGGCGTTAAGGCTGAACATAATGGTGGCAAAGACGATAAGTGAGGCACTGAAATCAACATTAAGCCCCAAGGGAATGCAAAAAATGCTTGTTGATCCGTTTGGAGATGTAGTTATTACGCATGACGGGGCAACTATAATGAAGGAAATGGAAGTGGAGCATCCAACTGCTAAGATGATGGTTGATCTTGCAAAAGCACAGGAGCAGGAAGTTGGAGATGGAACTACAACAGTCGTGATATTGGCTGGAGAGCTTCTATCAAAAGCCCAAGAGCTCCTAGATCTTGGCATACACCCGACAATAATACTAGAGGCCTATAGAAAGGCTGCAAAATATGCTATAGATGTCTTGGAGAGCAAACTTGCTGAAAAAGTCCAGTGGAATGACAAAGAACTTCTGAAAAAAGTTGCAAAGATAGCAATGGGCTCAAAGCTCATAGCTGCTGCAAAGGACTACCTAGCTGAGATAGTGACGGATGCTGTTCTCTCTGTCTATGAGGAAAGGGATGGAAAAAGAGTCGTTGATCTGGACAATATAAAACTTGAGAAGAAGGAAGGAGGATCTATATTTGACACCAAGCTCACAAGAGGTCTTGTTATAGACAAAGAGGTAGTACATCCAGATATGCCGAAGTTGATAAAGGATGCCAAGATAGCCCTTATTGAAAGTGCATTGGAGATAAAGAAGCCGGAGATATCGTCAAAGATAAGAGTAGTATCTCCCACTCAGGTGAACGAGTTCTTAGAACAGGAGAAAGCAATGCTGAAAGAGATGGTGGACAAAATAGCTGAAGCTGGGGCAAATGTGGTGTTCTGTCAGAAGGGAATAGACGATGTAGCTCAGCATTTCTTAGCTAAAAGAGGAATCATGGCAGTTAGAAGGGTAAGAAAGTCGGATATAGAGAAGTTAGCTAAGGCAACGGGTGCAAGCATAGTTGTAAATATAAAAGATATCTCACCAGCTGACTTGGGCTATGCTGGCCTAGTAGAAGAGAGAAGAGTCGGAGAGGATAAGATGGTCTTCGTTGAGAATTGCAAGGATCCAAAGGCAGTCTCAATATTGATAAGGGGCGGATCAAAGCAGGTAATAGATGAGGCAGAGCGCAGTCTGCATGATGCACTGAGCGTTGTGAGGGACGTAGTCGAGGACGGATATGTTGTACCTGGAGGCGGTGCAGTTCACGTATCCCTAGCACTTGAGTTAGATAAATATGCAAAGCAGCTCGGAGGAAAGGAACAGATAGTAGTGGAGAAGTTCGCAGAAGCACTTGAGTCCATACCAAGGGCTCTCATAGAGAACTCTGGTGAGGATCCGATAACAATGATGGCTGAGCTGAAGAAAGCCCATGTAGAAGGAAGGAACAAATACGGTTTCGATGTGCTGAAGAGGAAAGTAGACAACATGTTCGAGAACGATATAATAGAACCACTGAGAGTACACAAATATGCAATAAGATCTGCTGCAGAATTCGCAACTACTGTACTTAAGGTCGATGACATAATAGCAGCAGCTGGCAAAGTTGGAGGAAAGAAACCTGAGAGTAAAGGAGAAGAAGGGTCTGAGTTTGGAGACTAAAGAACAGAAAAATATTTTTTCAAAATTTGAGGAAGTAAGAATCATAGCTGCTAGGGCCCAGCAGATAGCTGCTGGAGCCCCACTTCTTTTGAAGGAGAATGAGATACCACCTGGGCTAAGTGATCCAGTGGAGTTAGCTAAATTGGAGTACAAACTTGGAAGATTGCCTGTTTATATTGAAAGGGAATAAATACTAAAATTGGAACAGAATCTTTTTATTTGATTGCTTACCGGAATACCGTCAGCAAACACAATGTCAAAGGGGTGTCAATATGAGTTCAGAGGAGGGAACTGTCTTCGTCGGTAGGAAACCGGCAATAAACTATGTTATGGCCGTTACCCTCCAGATAAACAGGGGGGTAAAGAAAGTCGTCCTCAAGGCAAGGGGGAGAGCTATATCGAGAGCTGTGGATGTAGCAGAGATAGCGAGACTAAAATACTTCCCAGGAAAGATAAAGGTCTCTGACATAAGGACCGGTACAGAGGAGATAATAAGTCCAGATGGAACAAGAAGGGACATAAGCGTTATAGAGATAGAACTCTCGCAGGAGTAAGAATATTAGCTTCTCCTCCCTTTTTATAATAACTATTTTTTGATCAGATGTTATTAATTATTGTTCTATATTGCTACAATAAAGTAGTATATTAAAAGCTAGAAAGCTCAACAAAATATTTAAATGTTACCCCTTTAAATATTCTCAGGTGTTCTCATGGAAAAGGGAGGTTCAGAAGAACGCTCAAAAGGAAAGATAATTCCGAAAAGAGATCCAGAGATAAAAATACAAAATGTGGTGTCCTCCGCTGACATAAATCAGAGGTTAGATCTTCATGAAATAGCTAAGAGAATAAAAGAATCTAGGTACGAACCTGATAAATTTCCTGGTCTTGTTCTTAAACTAAGCGAGCCAAAGGCAGCGCTTCTTCTCTTCAGTAGTGGAAAGTTTGTCTGTACCGGGACAAAATCAGTCGAAGAATCTGCAAGAGCTATATATAAAGCGATAGAAAAACTTGAGAAGCATGGAATAAAGGTTGGATCCAAGCCTCTCATAAAGGCTGAGAACATAGTAGCCTCTGCATCTCTTTTCCTTGAGGTAGATATAGAGAGATTGGCTATGGATATGCCCAACACATTATACGAACCTGAACAGTTTCCAGGTCTTATTTTCAGGATGAAGGATCCCGATGTAGTTTTTCTTATATTCTCCTCCGGAAGTCTTGTATGTACTGGAGCTAAAGTGGAAGGAGATGTAAAAAGAGCAGTTTATAAGCTAAGGGATATTCTCTTGGAGGGAGGCTATGCAGTCAGGGCTTTCTGAAAAACAAGGAGAAAGCCTAGTAAGGCTTGCTAGGAGAGCTATAGAGAGGTACCTAATAGACAGAGAGATTATAGATGAAAAAACAGAGGACGAAAGACTCATGGAGAAATCAGGCGTTTTCGTCACGCTATATAGATATCCAGAAAAACTTCTCAGGGGTTGTATAGGTTTTCCTTATCCTGTATATCCTCTTTGGGAGGCTGTTAAAAGGGCTGCAATAGCTGCAGCTTTGGAAGATCCTAGATTTCCTCCCCTTTCTCTGTCAGAACTTCCAAAAATTGTGATAGAAGTATCCGTGCTTACCGTACCTGAGAGGATAGATGCAGAATTAGAAGAACTTCCGTCTCTTATTGAGATAGGAAAACACGGATTAATCGTAAAAAGAGGTGTAAGAAGTGGACTTCTTCTTCCTCAAGTTGCAACCGAGTATGGATGGGATCAGGAGACATTTTTAAGCGAGACTTGCCTGAAAGCAGGATTATCTGAAGATTGTTGGAAGAAAAAAGGGACCGAAATTTACAGATTTGAGGCAGAGATATTTGAAGAAGTGAGGCCTCTTGGGCCGGTGAAAAGAGTGAGCTGATGAGGTTCTACATATCCTTTATGGGCATAGGCTATGGACATGCCTCTAGATGCATAAATATAGCCAGAGAGCTGATGAGGAGAGGCTATGAAGTCTTTTTATCATCCTATGGGGATGGGCTGGGATACATAGCCAGAGAATCCTCCGATATTCCGGTTGTGATCGGAGGAAGAAGGGTTACTTGGAAGATGAGGGAAGATGGAAGTCCTGACATAAAAGGAACTTTGGCAAGGCTTCCAGTGTACGCTTTCAGGTTCTTTGGTCATGTAAAGGGAGAATTAGAGAACATAGAGGCAGTAGAGCCCGATGTTGTGATCTCTGATTCTAGAATATCAACTATAATAGCCGCTAGATCCTTAGAAATTCCTCTATCTGTAATAGTAAACCAGCCAAGGATTTTGTTGAAGAGCCCTCTTCTCCAGAAAGGGACAACTAAGCTCATGAGTACTGCTTGGAATCTGTCAAACTCAGTTATAATGGCGGACCTCCCACCTCCCTATACTATAAGTAAAGCTCATATAGAGGATCTTCCAAAAAGCCTGTATGATAGACTTGAGTTTGTTGGACCCATAGTGAAAAGAGTCAAAAAGGTGAATGGAGAAGAAAAAAGGGTTCTGGTACTCATATCTGGGCCTCTTCATGAGAGAATTCCCTTAATAAAATCTCTTATTCCGCTGATAAGGAAGAATGATGAGAAGGATATACAATTCACGGTTTCTCTTGGAGATGCCGGAAGTTCCTATGTAGAAAAAGGAAGAAATTATGTGATCTATGGGTGGCTTCAAAATAAATGGGAAGTTCTCAAAAAATCCGACTTAGTGGTATGTAGAGGAGGACATACGACAATATCCGAGGCAATTTTATCCGGAATACCAGTAATATCAATACCGGTTCCAGGTCACAGCGAGAAGGAGGAGAACTCGAGGAGCATAGAGAGAATAGGAGTCGGTATGATCTTGGAGCAGGACAAGATAGATCTATTTTTTAAATGTGTAAAAACTGTTTTGGATGATCCAAAATACCATAAAAGGGCAGATGAAATCGCAAAGAGATTCTCCACCTGGGACTCTGTTGATAGAACTGTAGGGATAATACTTTCATCCATACACTAAGCCAGTGCATGTGTTACGGCCCATCTTATCTTCCTTATAAGCTCAAATCCCTTATCTCTTGGAAACTTCCTTATTTCTATGCTAATAAGCTTTCCACCTGAGCTGTTTATGGAATATTCCATCTCAGGAAATTCATTTTTCACCGATCTAAGTTCTCCTTCTATCCAAGATTTTATTGGCTTTTTATCAGAGCTTATTTCTATCTCTCCAGGCTCAAACCTTATGAATCTGTTAATCTCATCGTATATTATTGATCCTATAACTCTGTTTTTCGAATCTTTTATCTCAATTCTCTTCCCTTCAGGCTTTTTCATCAGATCTGCTGTGACCATAGTTTCCTTCACAAGCACATCGTCTATTATCTCTATTATCCTTGAAAGTCTCTCCACCTCCTCATTTAATCTCTTAACTCTTTTCTTAAGGATATCTCTTAGCTCCAGCAGAGCTTTGATTCTTTTTTCTCTTTCCTCTGACAATCATACCACCTTAATATTTTTCATGCTGTTTTCAATAATATCTTTTACCCTGTTTATACCTAGTCTCTTGATTAGTGGGCCTAGCTTTGGTCCTCTCGGCTCTCCGCTGAGCAATTTATAAAAAGAGGAGAAGAAGTCCTCTGTCTTAATTTCATGCTTTTTTATCAGGTCAAAAGCTAGATTTTGTATTTCTTCTGCGCTCATCTTCTCATCAAGTCTGTCTAAAAATTCTTTAATTGCATTAAATATATCTTCTCTTAAAAGGATCTCCTGAGTGACAGATGGCTTTATATCCCTTACATAATTTAATGCAAATATTACCTTTTCCCTGAAATCCCTATTTGATAAGAGCTCATCTTTTGGGATATCGTAATATTTTCCAATTAGCTCGGCAGCTAGATTGATAAGCTCATCCTCCGATCCCTTGGGGAGTATGCTCACTATGTTCATTATGGTGTTGAAGGAGAATTTCGGAGGAGGAGGAACTTCTCTCATGAGAAATGTGTACTCCACCAATCTTCTCAGATTTTCTCTATCTCTAGGATTCTTTATTCTATCTATGTTGCTGTAGTTCAGAAGAGCTTTCTCCAGCTCATCTATGTAAGATGGTATTGACTCCAAGGATATATTCCTTGTTCCTGAATATCTCTTGAGCATAAGAAGTCTTATAGTCTCAGGAGGAGCATATTTCAGCCAATCTTGAGGAGTTATCACATTTCCCTTTGATTTGGATATCTTAGTTCCTGTTGAGTCGAGAAACATCTCATAACGTATAGTATACGGAGGTTCGTAGTTAAGTACCTCTTTTGAAATTCTTGCGTTTACTCTGAAGGAATCAGCTATATCCTTTCCATGGGGCTCAAATATTATTCCTAAGGCCCTCCATCTAGCAGCAAATTCTCCTTTCCATGAAAGTTTACCTTCTCCTCTGTCATATCTAGCTTCTCCAGTATAACCGCAACCTTTAATCCCCATGAACTCCTGATCACATACGTAAGTTACTTTTCTCTCCTCAGGCAGTACTTTTATGACTCTAGTGGTGTAAATCCTACCACAATTTTCGCAAACAGGCCAGTAATGTATCCACCCTCTTGGCTTGCTTGTTCCAACTTCCTCTCTTATTATTCTATCCACTTTTTCGTTTTCTTTAAGTAAAATTGATATCTCTTCTGTCAAGAGACCTGATCTATAGGCCTCTGTGCCTGATATAAACGTGAACTCTATACCCAGCTTCTCTAGAGACTCAATAAGCATGCTGCTCATATGTTCTCCATAGCTGGAATGACATCTAAATGGATCTGGTATATCTGTCACCGGCATCCCTAGATATTTTCTAAAATCCTCCGGTATCCCATGGGGAATCTTTCTAAGACCATCTCTATCATCACTATATGCTATCAACTCGCTCTTCTTTCCAAGATTCTCTAGGCCAAGTTTTACAGAATATGCTCTTATAGAATCCCCAACAGATCCTATATGAGGAAAACCACTAGCTCCTATTCCAGATTCAACTCTGTAAACCTGAACTTTTCTGTTCTTTCTCTCCACATCCTCTATTATTCTATTAGCGAGCTCATCTATCCAGAAGCGGGATGTCTGCATTGAATAACTCGGTTATTGTTGTGTTTATAAAATTTGGCGTCTGAAGTTGACTTTTCACAACATTATTTAAGTTTTATAAACATAAAAGGTTTGATAGGTATCGTATAGAGCGTTAATTTCTTGGGCTTTTTAAAGGGTGATTTTTTGATTTCTGTTATAATATTTATAACTATGCACCTTTGCTCGCTTGGATTCTTAAGTATCTTTCATCTACAACAACCATCTCAGTTATATACTTTATAGATGCATAGGGTAGGAGTACATTTCCCTCCTTATCATGCCTTAGCTTCTGCAGGAAGCTCTCAGAAGACCCTTTTGTCTTTTTCACTACTATATATGTAATCTTTCCCGTAAGCTCGTCTATTATCAGATCTACTATCTCTCCTAGCATTATACCTTTGTCTGTAACAACAGGCATGTTAGCAAGCCTATCCACGGAAAATCTTGCCATTTAATCACCTTATCTCAAAATGGGCCGGGTGGGACTCGAACCCACGGCCTCCGCCGCGTGAGGGCGGCGTCATACCGCTAGACCACCGGCCCCTATACTGGGTTAAAGATAAATTAAAAGCTTATCCCTCAGATAACTAAATGCTATTTTTCCAAGCAGCCTCTCAGAACAGAACCCAAGTAACTGTATCCCTCGAGAAAAATGTTTTAAATAAGAAATAAATCTAAAAGGAGCCTAACAGATATTAGATAGAGAAGCTCCTGAGAATAAATGCTCTTATGAGAGGAAAGAACAAAAAAGCTTTATAAACACAAGAAATTTAAATGTATCTCAATATGTATACTAATTTTACATATTATAAGGTTTCCTATTTTCTTCTTCCTGCAAAAACTTATAAATACTTGCTTATCTAGTTCTTGCCAAGAGGAGGGATGATCTCATCGAGCCCGCTGATAATCTATGATGAAGATCTTGAGTAGTGACCTCTGAGGTGATTTTTATGGAATTATTTGAGAAGTTAGCCGATATTTTGATCAATGGAGGAGAGAATAGAATCAAAGAACTGGAGGATCTATCGAAGGAGATAGACGATCTGGTTTACAGAAAGATGGTGGAGGGAATAATAGAATCAATGAAGGATGGAGAATCAAAAGCGATTGTGTTTAGGGTAAAATCTCTCGGAAAAAATGAACTGATAGACCTAAGAAGAAAGCTTGATCAATGGTTTCTTGATCTTGGAAACCCGGATGAAAGGGAAATTAAAATAGTTGAGTTCTGGAAAAACCTGATAAGAGAAATGGAAAGAAGGAAAGGTCAATCAGCAAATCAGCCTTAAGCTATTTAATCAATAAGATTCTAGGATTTGTATTGATGTGCTTTGCATCAAAACGCATAAAGATGAGATTACTGGAGAAAATCCCAGAAATTTTTCTCCGATAAAAATAGAAAGCAAGAATGTCAACAGACTTTATATCTAAACCCATCCCTCATAAGCTTGTTCTCCTCAACCAATTTCTCAAGTAATTCTTTTGTCTCGGATATTGGGAGGTTAATTACCTTAGATGCCTCTATTATAGAAAAACTTCTCTCTCCGAATTTGTTTCTTATTGTCTTAAACACTCCATTGTAGTCGTTCTTTACATGGCTACTTCCTTTTGTCGGAGAAAACTCCTTCAGGAGAAATTCTGGTCCTATAGCGTTTCCCTCAAGCACGCTAGCAACAGATGAAGCAAGAAGCATCCTAGCATATTTAAGGAGTCTTCTAGGATTTCCTCCAGCAATCTCATTCATTTTATGTACAGTCTCCCTCTTAAATGGATAAAGCGAGTCAAGAGAAATCCTTCTGGCAGCTCCTTCCCTGCAAAGCTGAAGCCTCTTGCTAAGTATGAGCTCCGCTTCCTCGTTACTTATTCTTTTCACAACAACTCTGTTATAAGGTATATCCCTTATATACAAATTGAGTATATTGAATGCTTTGGGCACGCAGGCTATAACTATAATCCCTCTCTCGATCCTATCATAAAGTCTGTGGAGGAAAGAGCCGAGTCTTTCAAGCTCTTTCCTACTGCTTCTCTGGACAAGATTCTCAATTTCATCTAACATTAATATAAAATACCCTTTCTGAGACAATATATTTGCTATGTCCTCCGCTAGATCCTCATAGTTGTCATGTATTATCCTTTCCTCTCTCAACTTTAAGATTGCCTCTATCTTAGACAGGAGGCCTTCTTCTTCTATTTTCTCATATATTCTTCTCACAAGGCCTCCTAGGCTCTCTACATCAACTTTTATGTAATAACAGGGAATTCTCTCTACAAGCTCAGAGATAAGCCTAAGCCTGTGAGTCTTTCCACTTCCAAACTCTCCCACTACAAATAGCAGACCTTTAGTTCCCCTCTCTATCGTGCTCCTAACAATTCTAGCTAAATCTTTATCCACCTCAGTATCAACATGAAGGGGAGTAATCTCGCTCAGAGCTTCGCTAGAGATGGATGAGAATGGATTTTTCTTGAGAAGCCACTTTAAATATCCAAGTTCAGCTATTCCTGCCTTCTTTGCAGAATTCATCATGAGCATAACCTCCACTCATATATTTTAGCTTTTCTTCTAAAGATAGGGTTTTTCTTTTATTTAATTACCTCGTCTACAGCCAAAATCAAGGACGTCAAAATGGCACCGCTATTATTTAATAAGGGTACCATGCATGAAGTTATTATGAACTCCGAAAAAGCTGTTGTCATTCTAATCCTTTTATTACAGGGACTCTATGTCGGGGCTCAACCCCTCTCTGAAAAACCTTACTCCCTTGCGATAAACGTGGTCTTCGACATATACTCAGAGACTAGGGGAAACATATACGTGGATTTCTCATGGTATGGATCCATGGCAGATCAGTACATGAAACTGATCTCAAATATAACAGAACAGAAGTTCAAGGGAATTTTGGTAAGTAAGGTGAGAAATCTGACAGATAAACCGCTTTTAGGAGGCTTTCTTAAATTCTCCCCCTCATCCGACCCCTCTATATCGATTGTAAATGGTACTTTAGGAAGTTACAGGTTCCTGAAGGCCAGTATCTCAATCCCCATTGAGGTAGTATCTGGGGAAATACGTACATCGAATGGAACCAGAGCTGTAGTGTATAGCACAATGCCGGAGGACTCTAGAATATCTGAGCTTTATCTAGGTATGTATGATGTGTTTAACCTCACCTTTATACTACCACCGAACTACAAAGTTAGCTTTGTGCTGCCATCAGAACCATCAATGATATATATTGTGGAACAACAAGGAACTAAGAGAGTTGCTGTGAATTGGTTCACAACAAATCCATACTCAGCTAAGTTAACAGGAGTTGAAATAGGTATTTTCAAAATATATGCATCTACTTCAGCAGAAGATATCGGATCCATTGCTCAAAACTATAACGAGGCGTACAAAGCACTTTCCGGAAAGGTTTTCTCAAATAGTCCATCTAATACAGGATCTTCTGCGAGAAAGTTCTTTGAAGGGTTTATAGCGCTATCTACTCTAACTCCTCCTCTCCTGAAATACAACAAGACAGAGTTGCTCGCTTATTACAATCAGGTAATGTCCAGTATAGTGAACCCAGCTTTCATATATGCACCACCTCTTATAGCGTCCATTATATCATCTATTATCCTAGTTCTGTATTATATCAGATATAAAAAATATAAAAGAGTTGTATAAAAGTTAATAGGCCAGCTTTCCGGCAGCAATGAGAAAACTTTTCCCCACCTCTCTATTTAGCACAACAGATGAAAGTATTATCAATGAAGGCCATTGATCTTAATCGGGGATGTCCTTGAATATAGGCATGTTAAAACATGCTTCTGGAGGAATAATCAGAGACGAAGACAGCTTCTCAGAGTCATTCGTCCCAGAACGTCTTCCACACAGGGAGAAAGAGCTGGAACTGCTTGAATCTGCGATGGTAAGTAAGTCTGGTCGAATAGCAGGGAATGCATATATAATGGGGAAACCAGGCCTCGGAAAGACAGCTCTCTCCCTGAGATTTGCGATAAATATATCCAAGGAGATCTCAATAAAATATTTACATGTTAACTGTAGGAAATACAGAACATCTTCTTTAGTATTGCATAAGATAATGAAGGGCTTAAGTTCTGGCCTCCCGGAGAGAGGTCTCTCGCTTCAAGAGGCACTTATGGCATTCGAAGAGCTCATAAAAGATAAGAATATCTTGATAATCTTGGATGAGATTGGGTATTTAAGAGATGGAGGAGATCTCCTGTACTCACTCTTCAGGATAAGCGAGGGATCTGGGGCGAGACCTCCAGCTATAATACTTATATCTAGGGAGTGGACACCAGATTATCTCCTAGATAGGTCTATTTCTTCATTTATAACCATAAGGATAGCTCTAGAGCCATACACCAAGGAGGAAATAATGGATATACTGAGGTATAGGGCAGAAATAGGGCTTTTTTCTGGATCCTATGATGATGACATTCTGTCAATGATAGCTGAAATAGCAGCTAGAGGTGGTGATGCCAGACTAGCATTAAGCATGCTTTATCAGTCAGCGATGTTCGCGGAGGCTAATAAATCGGATAGGATAACCCCCGAACATGTAAGGATGGCTATTTCGATGGATCAACCGCTTACAGACAGAAGAGCTTTGATGTCTCTCGAGCTTCATGAGAAAGTGCTTCTGCTAGCGATATCAAACTTGCTGGAGAAATCTTCGGATGCATGGATACCAATGGGAAAGGTAGAAGAGGAGTACAGAATGCTATGTGAAATGTATGGAATTCCTCCCTTCAAGCACACAGCATTGTGGCGCAGAATAAAATCTCTTGATAAAGCTGGATTTATAACAACGAGAAGGTCTGGAAAGGGAGTTAAAGGACAAACAACATTGATATCTCTTGAAGGAGCACCATCCTCCAGCATATCCTCTGAGCTAAAAAAGGATCTCTCAATTCTATTAAAGGTAAAAGAGGATTGAGTCAATTGGATTATCTGGGAAACCTAGAGGAAGTACTGGCTCCGGCACCTAGATTAAAAATAATAGTATTCTTATTTCTGAAAGAAGAGGCAAACATAATGAGGATATCTAGGGAAACAGGACTAAGCTATATGGCTGTAAGCAGGCATTTAAATGCCCTTTTGAGCAGGGGAATAGTTGGAGAAAAGAGATTTGGGAGGATAAGAGTTTTTTATCTTAATTATAATAATCCCCTAACTGTAGAGATAAGAAACTTCCTTCTTTCACTCTCTGGAAGAAGTGGAAAAACTGGAACTTAAAGATTATATTTTTATAGATTCGATTATGCTCTCTAGCTGATCCTCTTCCACTCCTATATCCCTAGCAATTTTTCTCATTAAGTCTTTATTCCTCTTGCAGAGGGCAGCTATAAGTGGAAGAATTTCTCTTCTCACAACATTGCTCGAGGTATGGGTGTTTTTGGCTATTTTTCTTAGTACATCCTTAAGTTCAGCTCTTTCCTCCTTTGTAGATGCCAGCTCTTTTATTATAGATGGAAACTTGAACTTCACAAATCCTGACGATTTGCTGAGAGATTTGGCTGAGCAAACGCCTAAGGTCAAAAATTCATTTATGTAAGTCATTAACTTCCAATTTCCCGTTCTCACAATTCTTGATCTGAATATATCAGCTAAAGAGACATATTCATAAGCAAGAGACAGAGAAGGGGGATCCTTTATTGCTATTGGGAGATTTTCCTCAATCCATCGCATGAACATATCTTGATCCATGTCCAGTGTGCTTGTTAAGAACCTTGTTCTGGTGCAATATTTGCCAGAGAAAACAGATCCTAATACTCTGAATATATCAGCTTCTCTGTCTCTTTGGCCAAATATCTTTCCATAGTAGTTTACCAGATCGGCAGATCCCTCAGCTAGAGACTGAAGATCATTTATAGCAGATCTCAGATCTCCATCAGATCCGGATGCTATTTTCTTTATTGCTTCCTCAGGTAGGTTTACCTTTTCCATTGTGGCTATCTTGGACAGAACTTTCACAATATCCCTGACACCGAGCTTTTTGAACTCAACAGTATCAGCCAAGTTCCTTATTCCATACATATGCTTCTCATATACATCATTGGCTGTCATTACAACAGGCATGTCTCCTCTTGAGAGTATCTCCTTGAGAAGAGAGGATATTGTTTTTCCTTCCGCTGGAAGGGCATCAACCTCATCAAAGAGGATTATTCTTGGCGACTCTTCGATAAGAGAGAATGATCCTAATCCTCCAAGCACTCTGTTTAACTTTTCCTTATCTCTCAAATCGGCGCAGTTTATCTCAACTATATCATATCCAAGTTCATTTGCTATTGCGTATGCCGCTGTGGTCTTTCCTGTCCCAGCTGGTCCATATATCAGCAGAGGTTTAACCTTTTTTCCTGCTCTTACATCCTCTATCCACTTCATTATCTGTTCGATAGCTTCATTCTGTCCAACTATATCCTTTAGCCTTTTTGGCCTGTACTTCTCAACCCACGGAAGCATGAGACCCCCTTCCTATGGAGGCTATTTTTGATAGAAGTGCGCTTATCTGTATATCTCCATTTCCGCCCTCAGCCAGTCTAAAATCTATCTCTCCTATATAGGAGACTATCTCAGCCTTTTTTACATCATCTATACCATCATACTGCAATATCTGTCTATGGAGCTGTCTAACCAGATCTTCAGCAGAGATTCCATAGTTTATCATCAAATTCCTCACGGATGTTCTCGCCTCTAGGAACTGACCCTCTAGAGCTAGGCGTATTATGTCATTTACCTCTTCTGGCATGGCTAAACCAGATATTTTGTACACTATTTCCGGGCTTATTTTTCCTTTTGCAACAGCAAATGCCGTTTGTAGTATATTTATGGCCTTTCTTAGATCTCCCTCAGCAACATAAGCTATTGCCTTGAATCCATCATCCCCTATCTGGATCTTCTCCTGTTCTGCTATGTAGCTCAACCTCTTTATTATGGCATCATCAGTCAAGGGATTAAATCTAAAGACAGCGCATCTTGATTGAATAGGATCTATTATTTTGGATGAATAGTTACAAGCTAATATGAACCTAACATTGCTTGAATACATCTCCATTATCCTTCTAAGAGCCTGCTGTGCATCGGATGTGAGATTATCGGCCTCATCTAAATGTATTATCTTGAATGGAACTTCTCCAAGAGCTTTTGTCTTAGCAAAATCTTTTATCTTCACCCTTATTGTATCTATTCCTCTCTCATCTGAGGCATTCAACTCCATATAGTTAGCAGAAACAAGCTCCTCAGAGCCATAAATTTCATTTGCAAGAGCTAAAGCAGTTGTGGTCTTTCCTGTCCCAGCTGGTCCGGCAAACAGGAGATGCGGCATTGATCTCTTCTCAACAAATCCCGTTAGGGCTTCTATCACTTCATCCTGTCCAACTATATCCTTTAGCCTTTTTGGCCTGTACTTCTCAACCCACAACTCGAACATGATCACACCTCTATTATCTAGATGGGAGGTAGCCCTTAACTTTTTAACCGGTGATATTGATCATCGCAAGAGGAGTGTTGATGTTCCCCATAAGATGTTTCTCATGCGGAAAGCTAATAGGAGACAAGTGGGAAGAATATATAAAGAGAGTGAGGGCTGGGGAGAACCCAGAGGATGTCTTAGATTTGCTAGGAATAGAAAGATACTGCTGTAGAAGGATGTTTCTCAGTCATGTGGAGATCAGGGAAGTTGTGTCGATGAGGAGGTGATGTGTTGTCGGATAGAAAATCCGATCTGTACAACATACCTATGGTGGATGACAGCGAGCTTTTGGTACCGAAGCAGAAATATCTGTCAGCCGGAATTCATGTCGGTTCCAAAATGCGAACCAAGGATATGAGCCGTTTTATATACAAAATAAGATCCGATGGTCTCTCAATGCTGAATATAAAGAAGACAGACGAAAGAATAAGAATAGCGGCAAAGTTTATATCAAGATTTCCTCCAGATGCTGTTCTGGCGGTATCAGCTAGAATATATGGCTTTAGGCCGGTTAAAAAATTCTCGGAGTACACTGGATGCAGAGCCATAACTGGCAGAATATTGCCAGGGGTGCTAACCAATCCACAAGCTCCTCTCTACATCGAACCAGAGGTTGTACTGCTCTCCGATCCGAGAGTTGACAAGCAGATACATGATGAAGCTGTTAAAGTAGGAATACCAGTTGTGGCACTGGTCGACGCGGATAACACGCTGGAATATATAGACTTGGCAATACCGACAAACAACAAGGGAAGAAGAGCTTTGGCCTTCATATTTTGGCTTCTCACAAGAGAAGTTCTCAGGGCTAGAGGATCTATACCCCCAGACGGGGAGCTTCCAGAGGGTTATGATAGTTTTGCCACTAGGATAATAGGGCTGAAATAATGAGAAGATCTCCTGCAGTTTCTGGAAGCTTTTATCCTGATAGGAAAGAAGATCTAATCAGAATGCTGGAATGGGCTTTCAAAAGAGCTGGATTTGAGGGAATACCAAAAGGTGTTTCAGGAAACAGGAAAATAAAGGGCATCGTTTCTCCTCATGCGGGATACGTGTATTCTGGTCCAACGGCAGCTGCTGGGTATTATGAGCTCTCTAAAGATGGAAAGCCAGAAATATTCTTCATAATAGGACCTAATCACACAGGAATTGGAGGAAGAGCATCAATCCCGCTTTATGAGGAGTGGGAAACACCATTAGGATTGGTGAGCGTTGATTTAGATATATCAAGAAGGCTTTCAAAAGAGGTCAGTGGGATAAGGTTGGAGAACTCACCTCACACAATGGAGCACTCAGTCGAGGTTCAATTACCATTTATTCAAGCAATATTTGGGGATATAAAAATAGTGCCGATGATAGTCTTGGATCAGGATGAGGGATTCTCTAGAAGCATAGGAAATGCGATATGGAGAATTGTGAAAGAAAACTCAATAGATGCCATTGTCATTGCTTCCTCTGATATGACTCACTACGAGCCAGATGATATAGCTAGGAAGAAGGATGAAATTGCTCTGAGGAGGATAGTAGAGATGGATTCAGAGGGATTGTTCAACGCCATATATGAGCATGGAATATCTATGTGCGGTCCAAGTCCTGTCGCTATTGCCATCGAGTTCTCAAAGCTCTGTGGGGTGAAAAAGGGGGAGCTGGTTAGATACATGACAAGTGGAGAGATGACTGGAGAAAGGGGATCGGTTGTCGGGTACGCATCGGTGATATTTCGTGCAGAATGAGACATCTAAAAGAAAAATTGAGCACATAGAACTGGCCCTTTTGGAGAGTGTAGAAAGGAAAGAGATGAATTGGTTTGATGAAGTGATTCTCCTACATCATGCACTTCCTGATATATCCCCTGATGAAGTAGATCTAAGCTCCAATTTTGCCGGTAAGCCTGTAAAAGCACCAATAATAATAGAAGCAATAACAGGAGGGAGTGACCTCTCTAAGGGGATAAATGAAGCACTAGCAATAGCAGCATCGGAATTTGGTGTTGCGATAGGCGTCGGAAGCCAAAGAGCAATGCTAGAGGATAAATCTCTAATAGATACATATAAAATAGTTAGGGAAAGGGCACCTGATGTACCTCTAATAGCAAATTTGGGCATGTCTCATATATCAACAGAAAAAGCTGTTGAGAATGCAAAAGCTGTTGTTGAGGCAATAGAAGCAGATGCTCTGGCGATCCATCTGAACTTTCTTCAAGAGCTCCTTCAGCCTGAGGGTTGCAGAGAGTTTCCAGAGCTCTTTAGCAATCTAGTTGATATTTCTAGGGAGGTAGATGTACCTTTAGTCGTGAAAGAAGTTGGAAACGGTATTTCTGGAGAAGTAGCAACTTTGCTGGAGTCAGCAGGTGCCTCATACATAGATGTAGCTGGAGCTGGTGGGACAAATTGGGCAGTTATAGAAGGGAGCAGATCAGGCGGATTGAGAAGGGATACAGCATACAATTTTATAAACTGGGGGATTCCAACAGTTATTGGCATAATAGAAGTGAGAAAACATATAAAGAGGGCTAAAATAATAGGATCTGGGGGAATAAGAACTGGAATAGATGCAGCAAAAGCAATAGCCTTGGGGGCTCACTTCGTTGGAGCAGCTAGGCCATTTTTAGTTTCGTTTAAAAGAGAAGGGCTTGATGGAATAAGATCTTTATTAAAGAGGATGATAGAAGAGCTAAGGTTATCGATGGCTTTAACAAACTCAAGATCTGTGGAGGAGCTGAGGCTGTCGAGGAGATTTGTTTTAACAGGCAGGACTCTCGAATGGGCTCTGCAGAGAAATATACTTTAGTTATGGAAGTAATGCTTTAATACCTCATTTGCACAAGGCCGGTGGGAGGGAATGAAGAATGAGCAGAAGTGACAAACCCTTCTATGTGAAGTTCAAGGTTCCGGATGACGTAATTCCAAAGATATATGAAATGGTAAATCTTGTGAGGACTTCAGGTGGAAAGCTAAGAAAGGGGGTAAACGAGACAACAAAAGCCATAGAAAGAGGAGAAGCAAAGTTTGTAGTGATAGCAGAGGATGTCAATCCTCCAGAAATAGTGGCGCACCTTCCACTGCTCTGCGATGAGAGAAAGGTACCATATGCATACGTTCCAAGTAAACTTGAGCTTGGAAAAGCTGCTGGATTAGAAGTTGCTTCATCTTCTGTGGCTATAGTAGATCCAGGACAAGCAGGAAATCTCATAGATGCTATAAAGGGGAAGATAAATGAGATAAGAGGAACCCCACAATAGATCCTTTATCTTTCCCATAAAAATTTAAATACCGGGTTGCAAGATCCTCTAGATAAAGGGGGTATAGATGCCAGAAAAGGAGGACAAAGCATTTCCTGCGGAGGTTGTTGAGATAATAGGAAGAACTGGAATAGCAGGCGATGTTACGCAAGTGAGAGCCAAGATTCTGGCCGGTAGGGATAAGGGAAGAGTGCTGACTAGGAATGTGAAGGGAGCCGTGAAAGTAGGAGATATACTGCTCTTAAGGGAAACTGAAATAGAAGCTAGGAAACTGAAGCCGAAGTGAGGTGTTATTTATGTCAGTTAGCTCTCTTGCTAGAAAATGCAAGCTTTGTGGTAGGAAAATTCCCCCTGGAACTGGGATTATGTACGTGAGATCTGACGGATCGATACTGTTCTTTTGTTCGTCTAAATGCATGAAGAACATGATAAAACTGGGAAGGAATCCCAAGAAATTGAAGTGGGTTGCCAAATCCATGAGTAGCTAACTTTATATACAAGTTTTTCATTATTAAAGCATTGAAGCAACTGGAGGTAATGTGGTTATCTTAATGCTGAGTAAATATTAAATAAGTTCTTTAGCATGTTTAGGAGGGAGATTGATGTGTCCCATCAGAAGGTGTACAGACAGCCCCTTGTTGCAGTGCTAGGTCATGTCGATGCTGGCAAAACTTCGTTGTTGGATTACATAAGGAAGACAAGAGTAGCTGCAAAAGAACCGGGGGCTATAACACAGCATGTAGGAGCATCAGAAGTTCCATATGACGTCATAAAATCTCTTTGTGATCCTATTTTCAAGAAGATAGGACTAAAATTTGAGTTTAAGGCAAAGGGACTTCTTTTCATAGATTTACCCGGGCATGAGGCATTTACAAATCTCAGGAGGAGAGGAGGATCACTAGCAGATATAGCAATTCTTGTTGTTGATGTGCACAGTGGAGTTCAGCAACAGACAGTAGAATCAATAAATATACTGAGGCTGAGAAAAACTCCGTTTGTCGTGGCACTAAACAAGATAGACACACTTGAGGGATGGAAATCTGTGGAGGGGAGGCCTTTCATAGAGGCAGTAAATGATCAAAGTCCGCAGACAATAGCTGAGCTTGACAGACTTCTCTACAGGGTGGTTGGACAGCTTGCTGAGATGGGCTTTGATTCAGATAGATATGATAGAGTAAGGGATTTTACAAAGAAACTAGCAATAGTTCCAACAAGTGCGATGACAGGGGAAGGAATTCCGGATCTTATAGCTGTTCTAATAGGATTAGTCCAGAGGTACATGCTGGATAAGCTGGAGATAAGTGGGAGAAAAGGAAGAGGAGTGGTTCTTGAAGTGAAGAAGGAGCCCGGAAAGGGCACTGTAGTTGCAGCAATTTTATACGATGGGATCCTAAGAGAGGGAGATCGAATACTCATAGGAGGTGTTGATTCCTCTGTTATAACAAGGGTTAGAGCGATATTGAGACCAAGACCGCTAGAAGAAATAAGGATAAAGTCAAAATTTCAAAGAGTTGAGTTCGCAGAAGCTGCTTCTGGCATCATGATAGTTGCTCCAGATCTGGATAAAGTGATTCCAGGAGCCCCAATATATGTCGTGGAGAGTGAAGAGGAGGCAGAAGAGATAAAAAGAGAAATAGAGGAAGAGGTGAGGAGCATACTTATAAGATCGGATGCGATAGGAGTTATTGTAAGAGCAGATGCTTTGGGCTCCTTGGAAGCGATATCCGGTATGCTTCAAGCAGAAGGAATTCCAATAAGAAGAGGCGATATAGGAGATGTAAGCAGATCAGATGTGTTTGAAGCCTCAATAATTTCGAAGGAGGATGAAAAATATGGAGTAATTCTTGCATTTAATGTTAGAGTCCCGCCTGATGTTGAGCAGGAGGCAGGTGAGAGAGGAGTTAGGATAATAAAAAGTAACATAATATATGAACTAGTAGAAGGCCTGAAGGGACACATAGCTGAAGTTGAAAGAAAGCTGGAGGAAAAGCTACTTTCAACTGTGGTATTTCCAGCAGAATTGACTTTTCTCCCTGGTTATACCTTCAGAAACAGCGATCCAGCTATAATAGGAGTTGAGGTTGTTTCCGGAAGAATACTACCTGGCTATCCCCTTATAAATGATAAAGGAAAGAAGGTTGGGACAGTACTTGAGATTCAACAAGAAGGAAACAGAAAGCAGATGGCTAGAGCTGGTGAAAGGGTAGCTATCTCGATAAAAGGAGGGGTTGTTGGAAGAAACATAAAAGAAGGTCAAGTTCTCTATACAGATGTTAGAGAAATAGAAGATGAGAAGCTTAGATCATTGTTCTTCTCAAAGCTCAGTGAACAGGAAAAAGCTCTTTATAGAAAAATACTCTGGATTAAGTATGGAAAAATGGAATGAAGCTAGCATCTCGCAATGGATGCCACTATATTGGCTATCCTTAACTGTTCTGGAAATTTTGACTCAATGCAATACCTTTTCAAAATTTCCTCGACTTCTCTCTCATTTATACCTTCAAAAAGGCAGTGAATTATCCCGTATTTAGTCTTAAAAGGAGTATACTTAGGTTGTCGCAAGAAATCCTCTATTTTATCCTCCTTTCCAGCGGATTTAAGTGCATGAACAACCAGATCATCTCTGGGAGCTCTTTCAAGGAATGATATTACTGGAATCCCCAATTTGTTGTGGAGAGAGCTCAGGTTTATCATGTTAAAACCACCCATTGTCGTTCCATGTAGCATGAGGATGTTAACCTCTCCTCTGAGGTTATTTACTACTTCCACTATTTTCTCCTCTGCATCGGAACCATCTACCTCGATTCTAGCCTTTATTGCTTTCTCTAGAATTAGATCTCTGAACAAAAGGCAGACTATGAAGGTCCACTTATCAACTCCTTTTTTAAAGGGTGCATCATCTACTGCAAGCACACGGATGGCCATAAAAACAGGGACGCCAATTTATTAAATAAGCGTGAGGCTAGGAGAGGATCCATATGATAGAGGACGAGATAAGAAGAAGGTCTTCTGAGGAAGCTTTACTTGCTATTCTTATAGATCCATTCTCGACTGAACCTGATAAAGCTGGGAAAATTGCATACGAAGCTGAAAAGGGAGGAGCCGACATAATACTAGTGGGAGGATCAATAGGAGCAGGTGCAATGCTAGATGAAGTGGTAAGCTCGATAAAAAAATCTGCTTCCCTTCCTGTAATTCTCTTTCCTGGAAATGTGGACGGAGTATCAGGAAAGGCAGATGCAATACTTTTCATGTCCCTTTTAAACTCATCAAATCCCTACTGGATAATACAGGCTCAGGCTTTAGCTGCAATCACCGTAAAGAGACTGGGAATAGAGGCAATACCGACTGCCTATTTGATATTCGAGCCAGGTCATAAAAGTGCGGCAGGATGGGTTGGATGGGTTAATCCAATACCTAGAAAGAAGCCAGAGATAGCTCTAGCTTATTCAACAGCAGCAGAGCTTCTCGGAATGAGATGGGTCTACTTAGAGGCCGGAAGTGGTGCAGAGGAACCAGTTCCAGTCGAAGCTGTGAAAATAGTATCAGAGAACACAAAGCTTGGAGTAATAGTGGGAGGAGGAATAAGATCTCCTGAGCTTGCTGCAGAAAGAGCTAAGGCTGGAGCTGATATTATCGTGATAGGGACTTATGTAGAGAGAGAAGAGAATATTAAAGAAAAAGTGGAGATCATAAAAAAGGCAATTAGCAGGATCTAAAAAAGGTTTTTCTACGTCAACATGAAATGGATTAATAAAGACTATAACATTAATCCTCATGCAATCCTATCTAGTTTACTAGTAATTTATTTTATTTTTTGTAAACTCATGCAAATAGAAGAGATGAGGAGGTGGAGAAAGGGTAAGCATGGCAGCAAAGAGATTGATAGACACATTAGGATCATGGAAGGATGTTCTTCGTATGTCACTAGGTAAGTAAGGAAGAGAATTGCTGATATTGTAAGGGAAGCTTTTAATGCAATTATCTTTGGCTTTTGAACAACAAAATAGGGGTATGTTATCGAGCTGATTACCAAATTAAGCAAGTATTGAAGACTAAGTATTATACTGTTTCCAAGTATAAGAAACAAAAACAGATTTAATATAGATGATAAGATAAATGCTATAATACTCACTAGATAGAATGTCCTCGATATCCCCTCTTTCTTTTTATAAAAGTGATATATAAGTATAACTATAAGTGAGAAGGTGTAGAGGAAAGGTATCTCCGGGAAGAAATCTAGGCCAAGCTTGGAATGGATGGAAAAAAGGAGAATGGATAGAAGGATAAGAATATCAGAGAGAACCTCCATTCTGCTCATTTCCGATCATCTCTACGGGGTTGGTGTACAAATATATTCTACTTGTGTGCAGCAGTATATTATTGCACATAATGGACACCAAAGAAGCACGCAGGTTAGACATGAGGCTAGACTGCCCGCACAGGCCACCATGCATGGACCACAGCATCGCCCAAGACATCCTTGATCCCAGGAGCAGCATTCTGAAATACAAGTCTCTCCCCAAGGACAGTCGCTATCTGTGCTACATTCATATACGCATGAGCCTTCTGTTTCTATGAGGTGATTGTTGATGCTTATTCTTTTAATAGCCGCTTTCTCATTTTCTATGCTAATTAGATATGCTCGTGTTCTTATATTGCTTACTGGCTCAGAGTACTCATAATAAGTTGCAATACTGTTATCACTAATAGGCACTACGACAGCTAGAAGTGTTAGCTCCCTTCCGTTAAAGGACAAAAAGTGACGGATTGCCTTGGCACTTCTTAAATCTGCCTTAAATCCATCCAATACGTTTCTCAGATCTTTAGATGCAGTAGCTTTACCTACAGCTTCCTCCAAATCCTTTCCAGCAAGCTCAACCGACCTCATAGGCTTTATCTCCGGTTTAGCTGATATCTCCGGTATTTTGCCCAGCATGCTGTACAAAGCGAGGCCCACAACAAGCTTAAATGCAGTTGATATAAACCTCCTCCTTGACTCCCCGCTGACCCTTCTTATGCACTTCTCCCTTCTTCTGACGTAAAATATAAAGTGTAGAGTGGTAAGCACGGAGAAGAAGGTGAATACAGCGGCAGATATCACGATAAGAGGGGTTATCCTGAGGTATATTGAAGCTATTAGTAGCAGGATTGATATTGCAAATCCTCTTGTGGACCACCTGATGCAGAAACTACATGAGCCCAGCTTCTCCCTCATATGAGGTCATCAGTTCTAAAGATGTTTTATTTAAAATTCTTTTATCTACATTTTTTTCTTTTTTTTAAAATTCTTCTACAAGAGCGTGTTTCTGACAGAACAGGGGAAAAGCGACCGAAATCTTAGAGGAATAATAGAGGGCTATTCCTTCTTTTGAGGGAAAAAAGGAATCTTAATAATAAACTATTACATTAGAAAATATATGACTTAAGCACTTTAAAAGCTTTTTTGAAAAAGATTTTTATACCAAGCTTCCCCTTTTCTCAGCCCCGTGGTGTAGCGGTCAAGCACACCGGGCTCTGGACCCGGTGACGCCGGTTCGAATCCGGCCGGGGCTATCATTTATAACGGCGGTTGTATGGAGTTCATAGCTGATGAGATGCTGGGAAAACTTGCTAGATGGCTCAGAATTCTTGGAGTAAGTGTAATAACAGATCTTGGTATGGGAAATTTTGATGATCTAGCCCTTAAGGCAGCAGAAGAGAGAAATTGTGTTATATTAACACGAGATGAAAATCTGTTCAAGAGAGCTGTGAAGAGAAACATAAGGGTTGAATTTGTCCCCGAGGATCCAATTAGAGCTCTGGCAGAAATATCAGCAAAGTATGGGATTCAGCTTGAAATAAATCTTGATAAAACCAGATGTCCCACGTGTAACACTCCTCTTAGAAGGGTTAGACCGGAGGAGGCGATCGGAAAAGTTCCTGATGCTGTTGTGAGATCAGGAAAACAGATACTTGTCTGTAACAAGTGTAATAAATATTACTGGACTGGAACTCACTATGAGAACATGCTCTCAGAACTCGAGATTGCTAGAAGCCTGAGAGGCCGATGATGAGAGGCGACGAGAGTGAACAGTGATCTCACTGACCTGCTCTGAGGCCTCTGATCTACTCTTTTATCCACCAAATAGTCTCTCCATTTCTATCCTCAACTATCACTCCCATATCCATGAGCTTTTTTCTTATTTTATCAGCTATTTCATACATTTTCATCTCTCTTAACTGCTTTCTGACCTCTATTAAGGCCTCTATATATCCCCTTTCCTTCGTTTCTTTCTTAGCAACAAGGTCTATCCCTAATATCGATGAGATCTCTGCTAGACCAAAGAAGGCTTCTGATGCGAGATTGTAGGATAAACTCTCAGAGACTATTCTAGAGGCAGTTGCCGAGATGATATCGATGGATGAGTATGCCAGTGGAGTGTTAAAATCATCGCTCATCGCCGAGAAAAATTTTCTTACCTCATTATCAATCACCAGCTTTATCTTTCTCTCATTTTCAGTTAGATCACCTTTTCTTCCCTCTTCTGAGTACTTCAGGGCTCTCATTGTAGAATCCTTCCAAGATCTCACCCTTTCTTTGGTACTGTTTATGGATTCTGGAGAGAACTCCAAGGGCTTTCTGTAGTGAGCTGATGTGAGGAATATCCTGATGGTATCTGCATCGTAGCTTTCTAAGGCTGAGCTAACAGAAAAGTAGTTCTTCAGGGATTTTGCCATCTTCTCCCCCCTTACTTGGAGAAGACCGACGTGAATCCAATATCTGACGAACTTTCTTCCAGTTAGGGCCTCTATTTGTGCTATCTCATTCTCATGATGTGGAAATATTAGATCACTTCCCCCTCCATGTATATCTATAGATGGTCCCATGAGCTCGTATATCATTGTGCTGCACTCTATATGCCATCCTGGTCTTCCATCTCCCCATGGAGATTTCCATCTTGGCTCGTTTGGTTTTGAGAATTTCCAGAGAGCAAAATCAGCAGGGTTTTTCTTGTTTATTCCTTTTTCGATCCTGGGATCCCTTAGAAGATCCTCCATTCTTATCTTAGACAGAAGACCATATCTCTCAAAGCTTTCAATATCGAAGTAAACTCCATCAGGAGTTATGTAAGCTTTCCCGCTTGACAAAAGACCTGATATAAATTCAACCATCCTTGATATGAAATTTGTTGCTCTCGGATTTACTGTAGCTGGAAGCACCTTCAAAGAGTCCATTGCTCTGAAATACTCCTCCTCATACCTCTTAGCTATATCTCTCCAGTCAACTCCTTCTTCGAGAGCTCTATTTATTATTTTGTCATCTATATCAGTAATATTTACTACATAAAAAACGCTGTAACCGAGTCTGTTAAGATATCTCCTGACGATATCAAAGAAAACAGCGGTTTTTGCATGACCTAAGTGGGGTTCATCGTATACTGTCGGGCCGCATACATACATCTTCACTTGTGGAGGGTCTATGGGTATGAATTTGCTTTTCTCACCAGTTAGGGTATCGCTCAGCACTAGGTCAGGCAGGGTCATCGGGTTGCTGAGATGAGGAAGGTCATAAACATTTATCCAAAAGATTTAATATGTGTGCCGTAACCTTCTTCTGATGCAGATGGACAGGCTCTCCCTCGTCCTAAGAGGTGTTGCTGAACCCATAGAGGAAAATGTGATGACAATGAATGAGCTCAGGGAGCTGCTCTCCTCTGGAAGAAAGCTGACAACATATGTGGGATATGAACCATCAGGGCCAATACATCTTGGAGCTGTTTCCACTATAATAAAGCTGGCTGAGATGATTGAAGCAGGTATAGATGCTATAGCGCTGATGGCAGATGTGCATGCAGTTTTAAACAGAAAAGGCCCGGAAGATGTGATAAGAAGACTTTGCGAGACTTATTATAAGGAAGTATTTCATATAATAGGATCTCCTCAGATAAAGATAGTTATTGGAAGTGATTATCAGCTCTCACAGGACTATGTGATGGATCTCCTCTACATATCCACAAAGGTAACCTCTAGGAGATCTTGGAGGGCTATGTCCATAATAGCTAGAGAGAGCAGAAATCCATACGTGTCACAGATGATATATCCATTAATGCAGGCGCTTGACATACTCTACTTAGGAGTGGACATAGCGATAGGAGGAACTGATCAGAGGAAAATACACGCCCTAGCTAGGGAGATATTCTCGAAAAATTTGGATCTAAAGGTTAGAAGATATATACCAGTAGCTATACACACGGAGATCTCTCCGGGGTTGTTGGAGGGAGAGAAGATGAGTAAATCAAAGCCCCAGACACACATAGCTGTACACGATCCTCCTGATATGATAAAGGAAAAGATAAAGGCGGCTTTTTGTCCTCCAGGGAGAAACCAGTACGATGAGGAGGGAAACTTGATAAATCCAGTTCTCTCGATATACAGAGATATAATATTGAGAGGTAATAGAAAAGCTGAGCTAAAACTGTCGAGAAAGGCTGGAGGAGGAACTGTAGAAGTTTCATCATATAAGGAGCTAGAAAGGCTTTACATGGATGGAATGATCCACCCAGCAGATCTAAAGGAGTTTGCATCAGATTTTCTGATCGAATTTCTGGAACCTATCAGAGATAAGTTTGAAAGCGATCCAGACCTGATAAAACCCCTATACGAGCTACAAAAATGGCAGAGAGAGGAAGGAATCTTCGGGGATCAGGAATGGAAAATTGTTCTTAGTTCTATGAGACCTTATCTTGGTGATAAGCTTACAGAATAGATTTTAGTCTCTTATCTTTTCGAGTAAACCTACTATGAGCAGTATCTCAGATCTTATGGGGAAGGGCATGTTTATATCGTTCATTATCTCGTTTAATATTGCTATAGCTTTGCTTGATCTCATGCCATATGAGATATCCTCACTTCTTAGGATCTCCATCGCATCTGTAGTGGCCTTCCTTATGTTTTTCGGTGCACTTCTATTCTGGGATATCTTATCCAACCTCTGTATTGCCTCCTGAAGTATCCTCTCATACTCCTCCTTAACAACAGACTTTTTGCGGGGCAAAACACCACCTCCACAGACAACAGGTCTAATGCAGTCAGCAGAGGATCTCGGATATAAGCTTTCTGTGATATATTTTAATGGATATCATCGTAACCGTTAAATATGTGATTCAAGGGAAAAATCAGGATGCCGGACGAGATTATAGATGAGGGAACAAGGGCAAAAAAGATGGCTGAGGCATTAAAAAGAGGGTTCAAAATGTTAGAGGACACTTGTCCAAGATGTGGGACACCCCTCTTTCAGAAGCCAAATGGAGAAGTGGTTTGTGTTTACTGTGGAATACCTGTCATATTGGTCTCATCGGAGGAGGAAGCAGAGGAGCAAAAGGTGAGAATGAGGCTTATTGGGATCAGAGATATCCTTTCATCAAAACTTGAGGAGATGCTGAGAGATTTCTACCCGAAAGAATCCTCTATTACGATGTCAGCATCAATAAAAGAGATCTCTGAAGCTCTTTTAACAATTCAGAAGATAATAGAGAGGCTTGGCAGAAAGAAAGAGGAGGAAAAAAGGTCTAAGCACTGATCAAGCGAATTCAAGTCTCACATCTTCTCCCAGCTTCAGCCTTATCCCTTCTATCAGCATACTTGCTAGAACATTTGGAGGAGTTCTGTACATTGTCTTAATACCTTCTATCTGCATTAATATACCTCTTTTCTCAGGGAGAAACTCCAGATTGTATCTGTCATATTTCAGGTTTACCCTTCTTCCTGTAGAAGGGTTTATGTAAAAATACTTTATTACTAAATAAAAGGATAGAGGTTCTTCCCCTCTGTTCATTATTCTTAATGCTATGTTTCTGGCCTCACTCTGGGAAAGGGGGAAGGTATTACTCTTTTTTACGAAAACAGAGAACTCTCTTATTCCTCTCTTCCCACTCGGTCTTATTTTAAGCTCATCTCTTGATCCATTCATATCTGCCAGTGCTAGGACAGCTCCAGAGAGAACTTTTCTCTTGCTCTTATGGACTATTAAGAATCTTTCCTTTCTTACTTCCGCCATATGATCTTTCCCCCTCCCTTGAAATCCTGATTAAAGCATCTACAGTATCCTCAGGGTTCTTTGTCCTTACAACAGGAATTCCTAGAAGAGATGCCAGTTCTGCTATCTTCTCTTCTTCCTGAACACGTCCTTCAAGCAGAATAACTGGCAAGGGATATCTTCTTCTCAATTCCTTAAGATACAGACTCATATCCCCTATAAGTAGAATTTTTCCCTGCGTTAATCTGCTTACAAAAATTCTATCATTTATCATATAATCAACTCCGTTCATCTTCACCAGCTCGATTGAAACATCATCTCTGGATATAAGAAGTCTTGCAACAGGACCATTTACCTCCCTAAAGTCCACTTTTATAGGAATCTTTTCCCTCTGCCTTTCCTCTAGGGAAAGAGGAGAAGCTCTACTCATAGAAAGAGCTCTTTTTAGCATTATTTCCATTTCCTTCTCCTTTCTTGATGCTAATTTGAAAAATCCAGCTTCTTTTCCTCTGCTAAGAAGTGCTATTACTTTTCCAGGGCGAATTCTTCCTACTCTTCCCTTCCTCTGTATATGTCTCACGCTAGATGGAGTTGCATCATAAAGCAAGACGATATCCATATCTGGTAGGTCCAATCCCTCCTCTCCAACACTAGTTGATATTAGGACATTGCAGTTGCCCGATATAAACTCCTCTAATATTTTTCTCTGTTCCTCTTGACTCATTCCCTGTTCTCCCTTCCTTTGTTGGCCTATAAGAACAGAAGGTTTTATTCCATTCATATTTGAAAGGAGATCATATATCTCATAAGCTGTTCTTCTGTAGTTTGTGAATATCATCATCTTTTTTCCCCTGAACTTCATCACAATTTCCCTAAGAAGATCCATCTTCGGGTGAGGTCTTCCTGATAGCTCCTCAAGCATTGGAATTAGCTTTTTTATAAAAGGATCCTCTATCAAAATCCTGTCAGCAGCTTTTTCTCCTCTCATAAGCTTTTTCAGGTAGTCGTAAGCCATAGAAGCCCCCTCTATCTCCATTAGATCCAAGATATGTTGAATTTTTATCATAGCACTCACTATTAGAAGCTCTTTTCCTCTTCCATCGGCGGCTAGAATCTTCTGGGTCTCAAGAAGGTTTTTCATGCTAACTTTTTGTCCTAGATCAACACCCATTCCTCTGAGCTCATCGGATTTTGATTTAATTGCACTCTTGAGAAGACCGATTACTTCCTCATACTCCTTGCTAAGGGGGACATTCACTACTTCTATCTCAAGATCCGAGAGGTAAGGTGCGACATCTTTGCTCTCTCTTGTCCTGACCTCAACGTTCTCTATATACAGGTTTTTGAGAACTTCCAATATGCTCTCCTCATTTCCTCCTGGAGAAGCTGTAAGAGCAAGAATTCTCGGATTTCTTGCCCTTTTCATGTAAAGATCCGCTATCTTCACGTAGGGATACAAGCCAACAGCTCTATGTGCCTCATCGAATACAAGTAGCGTGAAGTCATCCAAAAAGAGAAATCCTCTCTCCAGATCATTCTTTACAACCTGTGGCGTTGCCACAAAAACCCTTCCAGAGCTCCATATCTCTTTTCTCCTTTCTTGACCCACCCTTCCTGTCACTAGGACTATATCATCTATTTTCAGGACATCTTTCAAGTTCTTCCAGTGTTGTATTGCAAGAGGTCTAGTTGGAGACATTATCAATGCCCTCCCACCATATTTATGAAGCCTATATGCGATAACCATTATTGCTATTGCTGTTTTTCCTAAGCCCGTTGGAAGGACAACCAGCGTGTTTTTCTCGACCGCTCTTGCTGCTATGACCTGCTGGTATATCCTTGCTTCTATCTTTTCCGGCTTTATCAGAGGATGCTCTATATACTTCCTCTGCTTCTCCACAGCTTTAGTTGAGGGAGACCTAATTAAAAATCTGCTAGTATGACACCCTGTAATAAAATGAGCTTCCTCCTCTGAAGACCTCTTCAGCTGCTTTTTTCACTTTTTCCACATTCTCTCTTCTAGTGTAAACCCTCAAAGTGCTCATAACAGTCCTTCTCAGTTGATATATTATTGGAGATATCTCCTCTGCATTTAATCTCTTGATTTCACCTCCCTCTGATGAGAAGAAGAGAACTTCAAGGGACATATCCTCCATGGGAAGTGTGCGGAGCAGTGGAGTATCTACGTATATCTCCTCTCTCGGAACTCCTGATCTATTAGCTATCTCATCCCTTATCCCCTCTATCACACTCTTCCTCTCGAGAAGGGATAGATCACCCTCTCTTCTATATAAGATATCCTCATATGCGACTTTTAGTAGCCTTCTATTCGCCAGATCCTCAAATATGCTCTTTGTTCTTGGATCACTCCTTATCACATTCCACACTGTGTAGTCATCTAGCTGAATGTATTTTTCCACATCTTTTGCTGCTTCCTCAACTTCAAGCCTATCAGCAACTATCTCCATTGCCCTCGTTAACATAACTTGTGCGGCTCTTGATGTCTTGTGAAAGTATATGGATCTGAAGGATAGAAGCCTTGAGATGAGCAGGGACTCAAGCGTTGGTAGTGCCTTTATGTTCAATCCAAGTGAGTTATCAATAATTCCCACATTATATGCTATTCTGTATGCATCTACATAATAACCAGCTCCAGTGTGATAGGAATCCCTCATCGTGAAGTCTAGCTTGTCGGCATCGAATGGAGATCTTATTATCTGATTTTGATACCTTATTTTTCCTCTTCCTATTGAGTAATCCGCAACCTCGGTTGGATCAAATCCATTTTTGCTCAGAACATCTGATATTTCAGTCTCTTTTACTATCTTCTGGGTCATTTCCTCATGGCTTAACCCACATATTCTCTCAAGAACAGGCTCGAAGGTGTGAGAAAAGGGCCCATGTCCGACATCATGAAGTAGACCCTGAAGTCTTGACAGTTGCACTACATCAACTCCTAAATCTTTAAGTGTCTCAGCAATGAGGCCAGCCATGTGCATAGTGCCTATGGAATGCTCAAATCTTGTGTGTATAGCTCCTGGGTAGACGTACTCAGAGCCCGCAAGCTGTTTTATCCTTCTCAGTCTCTGGAGAGGCCTTGTCTCTATAATGCTAAGCTCAATATCATTTATTTTTATGTATCCATGAATAGGATCCTTTATGTACTTCGTGCTATCCCCTCCCTAAGAGCAGCCCTGCATACATGGCAGAACTCAGGATATGAATCATCAAGGCACGAAAGCTCGCTCATCACACAATTCCTGTTGCTACAATGGTTCAATCCAAGCATATGACCTATCTCATGAAGTATTGCTCTCGAGAGCCTGTATCTTCCATCCAAATCCACCACATAAGCTGTTTTTCTTGGGATATCAAATACGCCTGATGCTCCCTTCAGCGGTTCTTCATTTCCCACTGTCACCTCATATTCTGTATTTATATCTGAGAAGAAAAAGCAAAGCTCTGGGATCACCTCTGAAGCTATCTTCAGCGCTGATATGAGTTTCTCAGAGCAATTTCCCTTTATCCTAACTCTTAAGCAGTTTCTCATATTCCTCAGCCTTTAATAAATTATTTAACTCCTCAGGATTATCTGCCTCGATTTCGGCTATCCATCCACTTCCATAGGGGTCATCCGCTATCCTTTCAATCTCTCCAGCTCCGAACTCCTCAGATCCTTCCTCAACTACTCCAGCTTCCCTGTTTCTCTCAACTATAATCCCGCTAATAGGGGCATATATCTTCTCAGTGGCCTTATTGCTTTCTATAGTTCCGATGGGTTCTCCAGCTCTGACTCTAGTTCCAATAGGTCTGATCTCCACATAGGTTATATCTCCAAGCTCCTCGACTGCATGCTTTGTTATTCCAACCCTTATCCTTTTTCCACCCAAGGGAAGGGCCCATTCGTGGGTTTTAGTGTAATACCTGTCTGCTGGCACGCTCATAGAGGTCACATGCCATCGGAATTGTCGAATATTTAACCTTATTGGGTTCCTCAGCAGTTTCCAGATAGTTAACTTTATATAACCTTTCTGGATATAACCACACGATAAATTCATAAATGGGAGATCCCTGTGTTCTGTGCCCGATATGTGGTGGTATGTAGCACCGAATGGGCATGAACAGGATATACACAGGATGAGGGGAGCCCCGTTGCCCCTGAAAGCCATCAATGAGGATAGTTGCTATCCGAGATGGAACGGATAGTTATAAAATGACTATCCGACAACGGTCTGCTAGGAGGCTAATCTATTGTCTAGTAAATACTACTCAGTAGCTTAAAAATCAGTAAGCTTCTATAACTAATAAGTATAATTTTTTTAAATAATTTTTTTCTCTTTACATCGTCGCAATAGGGTCGGTAATGCGACAATACAAAAAACCTTAAAGCTGCAGCCAGTGATTTCAAAATAGGTAGACTTAAATAGATTTAAGCTAATATGGTAACAGCCACTTATGAGGCTAAGACTGGGGTGGAACGGATAGTAAATTTTAACTATCCGATAGAAGCTCCTAGAAACTAGGAGATTTGAAGCGAATTTTATTTTATTTGAGATTATGCTTAAATATAAGCAGCTCTTATTTGAATTGCTTTTAAGGTGGTTTTCATGAAACCCGATGTCTATGAGAAGATGCTGAAGGGAACTACAACAGTCGGGATAAAGTGTTTGGATGGAGTTGTGATAGCATCGGATAGGAGGGCATCATCAGAGACCTTCATTGCTAGCAAAAATGCTAGAAAGACGATAAAGATATCAAACAGAGCTGTTGCAACGATATCAGGTCTTGTGGCAGATGGGCAGTACTTGACAACAATTCTCTCAGCCATATCAAGTTTGTACGAACTAGATCAAGAGAGGGAAATGCCAATAAGCTCGATAGCAAAGTACCTTGCATTGATGCTCAGATCATACAGACCCTATATACTGATAGCTCATCTCATAGTGGGTGGTGTTGACAGAAGTGGACCTCATCTCTTTAATGTAGACTTCTATGGCACACTAACAGAGGAGAACTATATAGCAACTGGCTCAGGCTCCCCTGTTGCAATTTCTGTGATCGAAGAGGGCTATTCAACCGAAATAAGCGTGGAAAAAGGGAAAATTCTTGCGCTAAATGCGATGTTATCAGCTCTCTCGAGGGATTCTGCAACAGGAGATGGCATAGATCTAACCGTTGTCGATGAAAGAGGCGTGAAATTCTTGGAAAGAGATGAGATACAGAAGATGATTGAGAGGAGGTAATCTTGAAAGGAGGCCCTTCTGAGATAAAGAAGAAAGTAAAGGAGGTTCTTTCGAGGATAGGCGAAGTCAAGAAGGTTGAACTTGAGGGTCCTTTTGTTGTGGTTTATGTGGATGATCCATCAAGCTTCCTAGAATCAAATAACACTGTTGGTGAGGCAGCAAAGCTTCTGAGAAAAAAGATAATAGTGATGTCCTCAGGAAAAATGCTTCCAGAGGAGGATGCGAAAAGAGTTATAAGGGAGATGATACCCCAAAAAGCTGAGATAACAGATATAAGAGCTGTAGAGGAGACAAGAGAGATATACATAATAGCTAAAAGGACTGGCTATGTCGTGGGAAAAAGCGGTTATTACATAAATGAAATACTGAAGAAGACTGGATGGAGGCCTGTTGTCTTAAGGGCTCCAACGATGGAGTCAGGTCTTCTTAACACAATATACAACTACTTAATCGAAGGCTCAGCTGAGAGAAAGAAGATAATGAGAAAAATAGCAGAGAGGATATACAGAGAGCCCATCGGTATTGAGAGAGGGATATTTGTAAGCTTCCTTGGTGGGGCAAGAGAGGTTGGAAGGAGTTCCATAGCTGTTACCACAAATGAGGGATCAGTACTTCTTGATGCAGGAATAAGCTTGGGTAGGGGGGAGGCATTTCCTCGCTATGATCTAATAGATCTAGATGAGATAGATGCAGTGATAATATCCCATGCTCATCTTGATCACTCAGGAGCTCTTCCTTTTCTCTTCAAATATGGATACAGGGGCCCTGTTTACGTTACAAGGCCTACAAGAGATTTAATAGTGCTTCTTCTCCTTGATTACATAAATCTATCGAGAAGACAGGGTATAATTCCCTATTTCTCTGAGGCAGATGTGGCCCGGATGCTGAATCACATGATTGTTTTGGATTATGAGGAGACAGTTGATATATCACCAGATGTCAAGCTTACCTTCTACAATGCAGGTCATATACTCGGCTCAGCCCTAGTACATCTGAACATAAGGAAGCATAACATCCTATACACAGGAGATTTCAGGTTCAGAGAGACGAAGCTTCTTGGAAAGGCAGATACCTCATTTCCTAGAGTAGAGACCCTGATAATGGAGTGCACTTATGGAGGGGAGCAGGACGTTCTGCCTCCTTTATGGGAAGCTGAGAAGCAGTTGATACAAATAATAAAGGACACTATTGAGAGAAATGGAAGAGTTCTTATACCAGCTTTATCTGTTGGAAGAGCTCAGGAGATAATGATAACTTTGGTGGAGGCCTTTTCAAGGAAAGAAATACCTGACGTTCCTGTTTACATAGATGGCATGGTATATGATTCTACTGCAATACACTCAGCTTATCCAAGCTATCTCTCAGATTACATAAAGGCTAGGGTCTTCGGTGAGGACAAGGATCCCTTCACGGATGAGCACTTCACAATGCTAAAAGGAACTGAAGATAAGGATTCAATAGCAACAGGAGGACCAAGCATCATAATAGCACCATCGGGCATGCTTAACGGAGGACCTAGTGTTGATTACTTCATCAGAATGAGCCCTGATCCAAGGAATTCAGTAGTTTTAGTGAGCTATCAAGCTGAGGGAACGCTGGGAAGAGAGCTGAAAGAAGGAGCTAGAGAGATCAGAATAAGGGATGAGATGGGTGAGATGAGAAAAATTGAAGTTAAGGCTGAGATACACTTTGTAGAGGGATTTTCGGCTCACGCAGATAAAGTTCAGCTTCTCACATATCCATCATCGATACCTAAACCATCTAGGATAATACTGGTACATGGAGAGGCAGAGAAGATCAGATCATTTAAACCACTGCTGAGCAGAAGTATAGGAGCTGCTGTCATGGCTCCATCAATTGGAGAGAAGTTAAGGTTAGTGTGACGCTGTTATTCCTCCTTTGGAGTCCTCCATATCTCCACGAACCTTGGAGCTATTAGGAGAGGACTGTTCTTTCCAGATTTCACTAAAACCATGTCTCCTCCTATATCCAAGATCCTCTCCTTCAACCTCTCTAGTGCCATCTTGAGCTTCTCAGGCTCTGATGCCATGTCATCATACCTCAGTATAACTATATTTCCATCGTTTACTTCATTCACAATTGAGTCTATGTCATCCATTGATCTCATGCTCATTGGTTTTATTGCCATTGCCTTCTCGGACACAGATGGGAAGTGAGATAAGGGTTTCTCCTCCTCTATAATTTCTTCTTCTTTTTCTTCCTCCTTTCCCAGTATCTTCTTGAATATCCTGCTCATGCTCCCACACCTCTGTGCTGAAGCTGGGGAATAAAAACCTTTGATTAAGTTTTTATATCGTCGATGGTCTTGCCTTGATGCCCGACACAGCAGCCTATCTGAGCAAGAACATGAGGGAAGATGTCCTCGTATCTTTGAAGACAGGCTTTTGGATAAGAGGAAAGCTGGAATCATTTGACAGACATCTTAATCTGATACTGGGAGATGCTGAAGAGTTAATAGTTGACAAGGGAGAAAGAAAGTCCATAAGGCTGGGGAAAAGAGTTTTAGTGAGAGGAGATATGGTTGTTGCTATATCTATGCCTAAGGAGGTGAAGGAATGACAAAAGGAACACCATCAATGGGAAGGAGGAGCAGAGGAAAAACTCATGTGAGATGCAGAAGGTGTGGTAGGAATTCATTTAACATAAAAAAGGGATATTGTGCCTCTTGTGGCTTTGGAAGGAGCAAGAGACTTAGAAGCTATGCTTGGAGCAAAGCTTAAATATAGATAATATGTTTTAGTGGGCCGGTGGCGCAGTCTGGTAGCGCGCCCGCTTGGCATGCGGGAGGCCGAGGGTTCAAATCCCTCCCGGTCCATTTTTGTGCCGGGGTAGCTCAGACTGGGAGAGCGCCCGGCTGAAGACCGGGCGGTCGTGGGTTCAAATCCCACCCCCGGCACTTAGATTTTCAGGAATGCCCAAGCAGCATTCTTCTTATGCTGTTAAGCTTAATATAGATATCCAATCCCCTATTCAAGAATATTGGTAATTTGACAGACCCATTTAAGGCGCTCAGCACCAACTTAACCTCATCCTCCAGTGTTGTATTGGTTGTATCAATTTCCATTATTTTATCATCTCCAAATGTATTTATAGATTCTATTGTAAATGTATCAATTACATCAGCTTCTACATTTTCTATTATTTTTTCTGCATCATATCTATCCTTAAGCCTTCTATAGAGCTCCTCTGGGTCGCATTTTAACACTATGACGAGATCAGGACTTATTCCACTCAGAAGATTTGGGTATATCGTCTCTATTATCAGGCAATCCTCCTTTTTCAGCTCATCCATGATATTCCCTTCTTTCACTACTATACTCTTCCTTCTTCTGTCAATTCCAGCCGTTAAACCCTTGGAGATCAGATAATCTCCTAAATTAATATATCTACATTGCAAAATTCTAGCTAGCTCCCGCGATAGCGTTGTTTTACCAGCTCCAACAGAGCCGGTTACTACTATTATCCTTCTGCATTCCACAAAACCCTAACAAGCACTTAAAATTTAAAGAGTAAGTTAGGTGATCTGCTTCAACAATTCGTTCAATAGTGAAAAAGCTAAAAATTAGTTGGTTCCCGAAAATCCTGATGGAATCATCTGAGCTTAACGAGATTGAACTCTCCCTCAACGCAGGTAAGAGCCTGATTCTCAATTCTCCGGCTGAGATAAAGGTCATAAGCGGGGATGTGGAGATATGGGGGGCTAGTATTTCCTCAGAGATAAGAATAGAAGAGAGGAAGATCCCCCTATTAATAGAGTCTATTTCGAATTCTAGACTTCTGATAAGGTCAAAATTCCATCCTGCTGAAACTAAAATTCCAGATTCATGGAGAGAGGTGGAAAAATCTGTTGATAGTGGAATCACTATATTTATCGGTGCTTCTGACTCCGGAAAGAGCAGCATAATAGCTTATTTAGCCAATAAATTGGTGGCAAGAGGGCTTAGAGTGGGGATAGTGGATTCTGATATAGGGCAAAAGGATATAGGACCTGTTGGTACAATATCTTCAGCTGTTTTCTCTGATCTGCCCATTATACCTTGGTTAAAGGAGCCTGACAAAATGTATTTCATAGGAGATAAGACCCCGAGAGGACATCTTCTCCCAATGGTTGTTGGCGTCAGGATGCTGGCAGATATGACAAAAGCTGATGCTATACTGGTAAACACGACTGGATACGTGTCAGATGATGCTGCGGTCGAGCTTAAACTCAGGAAAATCGAAAACTTGAGACCAGATAGGGTCGTGGGAATAGATGATGGCTCTCTTGGGGATTTACTATCCAGAATCCCTCCTTATGTAAAGAAGATCCGGATAAGAGCTCCAGATGAGATCAGGAAAAAAGGGGTAGCTGAAAGAATGGAAAGAAGGAGGATAAACATAGGAAGATATCTTAACAACTCAGATCAGGTAGAACTGGATATAAATAGCCTTTTCATCCAGTGGTCTCCTCTTGGAGGTGGAAATATTGGGAATGAGACCCTAGAATTCCTATCTAAGGAGCTTGGAGTCAGGGCAATATGTGGTCATGAAGGACCTTCTTTTGTATATCTATTGACAGAAAGCTGTCCTGATGCAGAGCGTATAAGGAAAATTGAGATGCTTACCGGGAAAAGGATGAAAACTGAGGCAGTAAGCGATTATATGAACTTATATGTTGGCCTTCTGGATGAACAGGGTTTATGCGAGGGAGTGGGTTTGCTCAAAGGCATATCTGAGGGCAAAATAAGAGTTCTCACAAAATGTGAGAAGAGACCTAGTGGCCTGAGATTTGGATTTATTAAGTTCTCGGATCAAGGATTTGAGATAGGGAGGAGGAGAGTTTGCAGATAATAGTAAATAAAGATCTTCTTCTAGTCAGAAGAGACGGAATATTGAAAAGAGCAAGAGAAATAGTTCTCAATGCTCTTGAAAATGCCATATTAGCTGTTGACTCATACAATTCCACAAAAAGATCGATAAGGCTTGAGAAAGAGATTTTAATACTAAATTCAAGCTGGAATCCATCTAAAGGAGAGCTTCATGTTGTTGGAGCTGGGAAAGCAGGGGCAAAAATGGCACTGGCTGTCGAGGATTCATTAGGGGATATTATAAAATCTGGAGCGGTAAATGTGCTGAGAGGTACTGAAAAAGCTGTCAGCACAAGTAGGATAGAGCTTATTCCAGCCGGTCACCCTCTACCTGATCTGGGCTCAATAGAGGGAACTAAGAAAATTCTCAATATTGCCGAAAAGCTGAAAGAAGAAGATCTTCTCCTCGTCCTCATATCAGGAGGAGGGTCTGCCATAATGGAGCTTCCTCAGGAGGGGATATCGCTGGATGATCTGATAAAGATGAACAGGCTGCTCATATCCTGCGGAGCTGATATAAAGGAGATAAACACAGTGAGGAAGCATGTATCTAGGGTGAAAGGGGGAAGGCTTGCGAAAGCTACTAAAGCTAGGGTGATATCCCTCATAATATCTGACGTAATAGGCGATCCGCTCGACTCCATAGCTTCTGGTCCTACAGCGCCCGATAGCACGACATTTAGGGATGCCATGGATGTGATAGAGAAGTATGATCTGGAGGATAAAATGCCTGCATCCATTATGGATGTGTTGAGAAAGGGAATCAGGGGTGAGATAGAGGAGACCCCAAAGCCGGGTGATGATATCTTCAACAGAGTTGACAACTACATAATTGCCAACAACAGAATTGCTGTGAGGAGTATGGCACAATATATTGAGAAAATTGGAATAAAAACAGTGGATCTGGGATCTAGGATAAGAGGGGAGGCTAGAGATTCAGGCTCTGTCATCGCCTCTATAGCAAAATCAGTGGAATATGGAGAGTCTACGGTTTCAAAACCTGTTGCAATAATTGGAGGAGGGGAGACCACGGTAACTTTAAGGGGAAAGGGAAGGGGAGGAAGAAATCAGGAATTTGTTCTCTCAACTCTAAGGGAGATATCAAACTGCAGCTGCTGTATTGCATCAATCGGAACAGATGGAATAGATGGAAACTCGGATGCAGCTGGGGCAATCGCAGATGGAAAATCATTGGAGGAGTCTCTCAGAATGGGGATGAATCCAGATTTCTATCTGAAGGAGAACAACTCATATGAGTTCTTCAGTAGACTTGGGGATCTAATATTCACAGGACCGACTTTGACAAATGTAATGGATATATTTATAGCTTTAATCATTTAATTTGAAGCAGGTGCTTAGAAGTTGTTCACATAACCTCACTGGACTAATCAGCTAGAAAAGTGGAGGCATAGGATGTGTATCCGTAAAGTACTTAGGCCCTTTCTCCACTAAACCGGCAATAATAACTACTATTCCTATTATAATGAGACTCAGGGAGAGAAGCATTTGTGCAACATGATCGTGTGCACACATTCTTACTGGATATCCATACTCTGTAGGCATCTCTGGGATAATAATACCTATCACCACAAGGGCTATCCCCAGCAGTAAGATAGATACTCTCTTCATTGTGCTGTTAATCATAGAGAAGCTTTTTAAACCCTTTTAGCGAAAACTTTAATAATACTTACGTACAAGAAGGTAGATTAGCTTGGAGGAGAGAGGATCTCTCAAGGGGATCATTTCCTCCTGTTTAGAGGTCTCGAGGCATCTTCTCCTAGATCAGCTCCTAATACTATCCCTGTGGTCATTGATGATGGTGATATCTCTCTTCCTTGCTACTATCAGAAGGGATCTTATCGACTATCTTACCTCGACACCCAAAGAACTTAGCTTAATTATAAAGCTAGGATTGCTGTTGCTTCTTCTAGACATCGTAGCAAGTCTGATGAATTTCTTCTCAGAGTACAGGTTACAGATTCTGGGAGTAAAAGCCTACAATATTATATCAAGAAAAGCACTTGATAAGATATTTTACTCACGTTCTAGGCTGCTTGGTGGAGATATTCTCACCAGATTCATCTCAGATATGCCCAATCTTAGCGATACCCTCGGAGGTTTCATCCCATCTCTCGCTATACAGATAATAAGAATAATTGGAGGCTCGATAATTCTGTTGGTTCTATCTCCTGAGCTCACCCTGCTCGCTGTGATTGCGATAGCCCCGCTTTACTTTCTCTACAGGTATACCTCAAGGATGACGATTACATACTCATCAAGGGAGAGAGAAGCAATGTCAGGCATGGCATCAGAGATAAAGCAGGTTGTTGATGCTTCCGATCTGGTAAGAAGAACTTTAAGCAAAGGGTATTTTCTGAACAGAACATGGAATTCTGCGATTTCTTGGATGAGAAATCTAACTAAGCTTTTGTTCTTTAAGGTCTTCTTCAACCAAGCTTTTTACTCTGTGTATGGAATGCTCAGCTTTATAATGCTCATAGCCGGAGGATATCTTGTCTACATAGGGCATACCACGGTCGGCACCGTGATATCATTTACCGGGGCAATGTACAACATATACGAGCCCCTTGTGAACATATCAGGACAAATCGTAGGTGCTCTTAGCATGGTTCCCTATGTAAGGAGATACAGGGAGATCATTGGCCTTGAAGAATAGGACATTAATAGCGGTAGATCATTGGAGATTATAGAGGAGTTAAAAGCAGAGAAAATGAGCATCACGCTGGATGGCTTCTCTATTCTGAGGGAAATCAATCTTTCTGCTAAAAGGGGAGAGATAATAGGTATAACGGGCCCGAGCGGTTCCGGAAAGACAACTCTTCTCTTGACTATGATAAGATTTGTGGAGCCCTCTTCAGGGCATCTGCTGATCAACGGCTCAGACTACAGAACCTTCAGATTGAGGGATCTGAGAAGGCTTATTTACTATGTTCCTTCCGAGGACTTTATACTAAAGGCATCCTTGCGCGAGAACCTTTCCCTAGGAGATGATGCAGAAGAGGATGTGCTTAGGGAAGCAGTTGAGGTAGCTGGCATAGACTTTGCCACATTGGACGATATTGTCGATCCTGAAAAGCTATCACTTGGGCAGAAACAGAGAATTGCCCTTGCTAGGGCCTTAATAAGGAGGCCTCAGGTTCTTCTGCTTGATGAATCTCTTAGCGGGCTGGAAACTCCTCTAGAGGATATGGTGCTGAGGAAAGTCATAGAATATCTGAAAAACTCCATAATACTGGTTGTATCGCACAGACTTTCAGCGCTTAGACATGCAAGCAGGATATACGTGATGTCCGGTGGGGAGATAATAGATGCTGGATCGCATGAGGAGCTGTACAAGAGGTGTCAGCTCTACAAAGAAATAGTTGAAAAATATAATATAAGTTGCCTTTGTCATTTTAGCTCTTTTTCCATGTAGAGGGATTTCACGATATATCCCTTCTTTTTATACCAGTTCACTAGATCCTCTCTCGAGCTCTCCACTCTCAACCCTATCTTCCTATATCCTTTTCTTTTGCAGAACTCCTCAACAGCATTGAGCAACATTGTTCCAATACCTCTTCCTCTGTACCCCTCTTTTATATTTATGTCCATAAGGTAGGGGAACTTCACATAGTTCACAGTGTCCCATATTATCTTTATCCAAGCAACCCCAACTATATCTCCATTCTCATCCAAGGCTGCGAAGAACCTCTGCTCCCCTGGACTTCTGAGCAGCTCGAGAAAGAGTTCCCTATGTCTCTTGGCATACTCTTCATAGCCGAGCTCCTCCTTTACTTTTTCATCAACAAACTCCCAGCTGACTTCTTCATCCAGCTTTATTATCTCCTCAAGTCTTTCCTCTCCCACTTCCTCTATCCTCACCCTTTAACGCCTCCTCAAGCCCTATAGGAACCCACTCATCCTTCTGGAGGTAGACGATTCCCTTTGCATACTGAAGTAATATCCTGTATATATGCTCCCTGAACTCCTCGGGTATATTATCGAAATGCGAGTTTCTGCTGTCAAAGTGCAGCATCTCAACTGTATCGTCCCTTCTCGCAATTCCTATTTTCTTTCCATATCTCTCATTTATGAGATATGAGGAATGTCTCAGCTCGGATTCATCAAGTCTGACTAATCCCTTCTCTATCCTGTTCGGCAGATCCTCTACATCCTCCTTTTTGTACCCGATGAGCTCTGGATTTATCCCATTTGCAAGAAGGAAGGTCATTATCCCATTGCACTTTATGCATTTTCCGCATGGAATTATCCTTTCTCCCTCCATATGAGTTCTGTGACAACTCCTTTGAAGCCTAAATAGCTCAGGATATCTGTTAAATAAAATTCTCTCAACTATCAAGCCGCTTATAGGCCTCACAGCTGACCACTGCCTGAAGTTGAACCCACTTCTTCTGAACCACTCTGTCATGTACTTGTCAAATTCCTGTGTCTGATCGTAGACGGCATTATAATGTTTTATTCCATTCACCTCATAGCTCTGTCCTCTGGGATCATCGTACTCATTTCCCATTACTATGTTTCCGATCCTCCTCTTGTATAGAAGTGGCAGAAAGGAGAATATGAAGTGCTCGAAGAAGAAGAGATGTACTGGGTATATATCAGCTTTTATCCTCTCAAATCTCGGGACTAGGATTTTCATTCTTCTGTTCATGAACATATAGAATCTGTCGACGTTAGACCACACTCTCAGCGTTGAATACCTATCCTTGAAATACCTATAAGCTGTCAGGGCCGTGAACCAATGCCTTCCTGATTCATTGAAGAAGCAAGCATAGGTATCGCATCCTATCTCCCTCAGGATACCGAATGTGAGCAGGGACTCCTTTCCTCCAGAGCTCATCACAGCACACTTCTTATAGTCCAGCTTTAGGTCAACTGTGTCTTTTATCACCTCCTTCACCGATATTTTAGCTCTGACCTCCGCATCTTTCGGTCCAAAATCCTTCGGAATATATTCATCTTTTATAAATCCTGTCTTTTTTGCTATTCTATTGACAAATATATCTCTTGCGGTCGCATCCATATTATGTTTGAGAAATTCTACCTCCTCCTTCGTCAGACCGTATCTCACCTCTATTTCATCCGAGAAGAGACCGTAGTTAATTGCAGGCATGAGAACCATTAATCTTGCGAACTTATCCGCTAAGCTTCCATTCAGATCCTCCTCATAGCTGTTAATAAGTTTAAACTCATCGCAGAAACCATCTCCCTCAACTCTATAGATTGCATATATCCTTCTGCCCTCTACAACAGGAGGACCAATGGATATCCTGTCAAAGCATTTAAGATCGGGCAATTAGATCACTTTGCCCTAACAACAGCTTTGCTTCCTATCTCAGGAAACTCCTTCTTTATTCTCTCCACTATCTTCCCGACCCCATGCCATATTGGATCGCAGGCCACTACATCATACCTGTTCTCATACTCCCTTATGTACTCCTCCACTTGTTCTCTTGTCAGGTTCTCATGATTTATAGTTATGGCTATAACTTTCTTCTCTGTCAAGAGCTCTATCACTCTGATCATTCTATCTAAATCCGGAAGGGGATATCCTGGGAATCCATCAAGATATCTCCTGCCTGGAGCATGCTGCAACACTATTGCATGGGGCTTTCCTGCAGCCAGAAGCTCAAAACTTCCAGGAAAAGCTGGATGAAGTATTGATCCTTGGCCGGGTATGACAATAACATCGGGGTTTTCCTCCTTATATGCTCTCCATATCTCGTGCTCTATTCCCCCTGCAACAAAGTCATTTATCATCGCATCTATGACAACTCCATACCTGCCATCCTGCATCCAAGCAGTCTGTCCAGTTCCAACAAAGACAGCTTTTATTCCGGATCTATTTAGCTCTTCCACAAGCTTTATAGCCGTTGTTCTCTTTCCTATCGCTGAATCAGTTCCGAGAACAGCTATTCTCAAGGACCTAACTTCCTCTATTTTTCCTGTGTAGAATATTTTCATATCTCTAAAAATCTTCCTCACATCAACTATCTCCACCTTATTCTCCTTTGCTAGCGATGAAAGCTCCGGGTCATCGCTCAAGAACTCATGAAGGCCTGAAACTATGTTCATGCCTCTCATTATCGCCTTTTTTATTATTTCTCTATATTCTTTCGGAAGAAAACCTCCTGGAGTTGCAACGCCGATTATCAGAGTATCTGCATCCGGACAGCTTGCTAAGGCCTCATCAAGGGAGCTGTATATCATTATCCCCCTCTTTATGCCATCCAAGACCTCACCGGCATCCCTTCCGGCAAGAGTGCTATCTATAACCCCCAGAATTTCGTACTTCCTTGAGTATCTCACCAGTCCATGTGCGGTCTTTCCATCTGTTGTGCCGAAGTAACCCTCAGCCAGTATTACTGCTTTTTTCATATGATCGACCTCCCTGTTATCACAACAACATGATCTCCACGAACTCTTCTTCTAAGGACGAACTGTCTTAAAGCATCTATTGCTGATGCAGACGCAGGAAGCACGCTTATTCCCTCCAAGTTCCTGAGAAGGTTTGCATAGTAAATCATCTTCTCATCAGAGACGAAACCCGCATATCCGCCGCTTCTCCTTATTGCATTTAACGCCTCATCTCCTTCATAAGAATAATAGGCCACAAGAGGCTCGTTCACGTCTGTTTCAACTATCCTGTCCGGGCTTAGAGGAACCATTCTTCTAAATCCCATTTTAAAGCTTCTGACAACAGGATTACCGTGTACTGTGCTTGCTCCTATCATCCTAGGAACTCTTTCTATTAAGCCCTTTTTCCTCAGCAGAAGGAAACCGTGATATATCCCAGCCAGAGTAGTTCCATTTCCAACAGGGACAGAGACAGTTGTAGGAGCTCTTCCAAGCTCCCTGTATATCTCATGTGCTATTCTTGCATATCCCATGAGGCTTATTCTTCTGCTTTTTCCACCCGGATTTGCATCATACCATCCGTTTCTTGATGCCATTATTGAACTGAGTTTCACAGCCTCCTCGTACTTTCCATCTACCCGTACTATTTCAGCTCCGTAATCCCTCATCTCTCTTTCTCTGATAAGAAGATATCCCTTGGGAACAAAGATAACAGATCTCAGCCCACTTAGTGATGCATAGTATGCTATTGATGCACCGTAATTTCCACAAGTTCCAACAGTTATCGTATCAAATCCGTTCTCAGCAGCTCTTTTGGCATGAAGAACAGCAGCTCTATCCTTCTGAGTACCTGTTGGGTTTCCTCCCTCGTATTTTATGAATATCCTTCCAAAGCCGAAAACCTTCTCAAGACCATATGCCCTGAAGAACGGGGTCTCCAGGGCAAGTCGTTGATGTGCTTCAGACTCCTCCAGCTCCATCTTCTATCCTTTTACCTCCACGCCTTCCTAAGGCTATTCGTATAAAAAAATTCCAGAGGAAGCTTGAGAGACTGAGTAGGGACAACCGGTCATCTATATGTCATTAGATCCCAATGGGTTCTGTAACATTCTCGCGGGAAACAGTTTAGCATGGTGAAAGGTTAGCTTGTTTATATCAGTAGCTTAAATAGAGATATTAACCAGAAATTCCAATGAAAAGAGCACTATAATCCTAACAGGACTCTTGAAAACTTTTCTGGAGTTGAAAATTATAGTGGGGGCGCTGGGATTTGAACCCAGGCCTGAGGCTCCCAAGGCCTCCATCCTAACCAAGCTAGACTACGCCCCCGTCTTCATGCGCTATCCCTTAATATAAATCTGCTTCCCTAATTATAAATATTTTTACTATTTTTCCATGACTTCCTTCAGCCTCCTATAAGTGCTTTCAAGGGCTTCTCCTAGGACTTTCGTGTCGGATATAACTGGCATGAAGTTTGTATCTCCGTTCCATCTCGGCACCACGTGTATATGAATATGGCCCTCAAAACCCGCACCAGCAACTCTTCCCAAGTTCATCCCTATGTTGAATCCATCAGGATTCATAGCCCTCCTTATGACATCTATTGAAATCATTAAGGAGTTCCAGAGGTCAGCTGATTCCTCTTGACTCAACATCTCCGGCGATGGTACATGCCTATAGGGTGCGACCATTAGGTGACCTGGGTTATATGGATAACGATTCATTAGTATATACGAGTATTTCGATCTATGTATTATTAGTGCATCATCATCCTTCTCCTCTTGAAGAGAACAGAATATGCATCCACTCTCCCCTTTCGAAGCTATTTCGATATATTTTATCCTCCATATAGCCCAGAGCCTGTCCATAATCACCCTCCTTTCTGCAACAAATAGTTTATTGCCTCTGCGAGGTCCCCATTTTTATCTATTAGGGCCTTTCTAGCTTCTTCCTCACTTACTCCTGCCTGCGACGCGACAAGCTTGACATCCTCATCAGGTGGGGAGTAGCTGCTTTTAGGCAACTCTATTTCATAATTTCCTACTATCTGAAATGTTTCCTGTCCTTGAACTCTTGTTAAAATCACGCTAGGGTTTTTGAAAACATAACTTCTCCCATCTCTCAATTTTATGAGGACAGTCTCTGCGTCAATCTCCTGGAAATCTATGTTCATCCCCCTAAGAGCTTTTCTCAAATCTCTCATGCTTCTGCCATGCATAAAATGTCATGACTGAAGTTAAAAGTAAACTTTACTACTAACCTCCATTGAACATCAATGGGGAGCATGAAGAGGAAGGAGCAGATATATGTATGTGAGGTATGCGGTGGGACATTTGTAGGAACTCCTGTCACTGTGGATCTCGGCAGTTATAAGCTAACAGCTTGCCCTAGCTGTGCAAGAAGCCTTAGAGCAAGTACAAAGAGGGTAATGGAGATAAAGGAGGAGAAAACTCCCCCAAGAATCAAGGAAGAGCCTGCTAGACCTACAGTCAGGAGAAGGCAACCAGGAGAAATAGAGCTTATTGAGGGGTTTGGCCGAATTATAAAAAAGGCGAGAGAGGATCTAGGCCTGACAATAGATCAACTGGCAAAAGCATTGGGGATAAAGTCCTCTCTTCTCAGACATATAGAAGCTGAAGAGATACTTCCAAGTGCTGAAATCGTGAAAAGCTTGGAGAGGATATTAGAGATATCTATAACTGTGAGAAACCCGGCATATGCAGAGGAGCTTGAGAAGGAACATGCAGAACCTATTCATGACAGGCTCACTTTGGGTGAGATGATAAGAATAAAGGGCAAGGAGGGGGAGAAAGGTGCCAACGAATCTTCCTCCTGAAGCCCTGAAAAAGTGGGAGGAGTATTCTGAAGCTCAAAGTCCTGAAGAGAAGCTGAGAAAACTTCAAGAGTTTTACTCTCTTATGCCAAAACACAAGGGAACAGAGAAACTAGAGAAATTTGTGAAAAGAAGAATGTCAGAGCTTAGAGATGAGATAGAGAGGCAGAAGGCAGCAAAGTCAAAAAGAGGAGGTTTTGCTGTTGAGAAGAGAGGAGCTGCTCAAATGGTGCTCATAGGGTTCACAAACTCAGGAAGAAGCACTGTTCTGTCAAAGCTGACAAATGCAAATCCTCTTATATCTCCCTATCCATTTACTACTGTTGAAAAGCCTGAGGAGGGTATGATGGAGTTCAAAGGAGCACAGATACAGGTTGTAGAGGCTCCTCCTATAGTTCCAGATGGAGGTAAGCTTACAAATCTTGCTATTTCTCTATCATATAATTCAGACATACTCGGTATAGTCTTAGATGGAAGGATCAACCCAGTCGATCAATTCAATGAGATAGCTTCTATTTTGGAGAAATATAACATATCACTTAAGAAGCCTAGAGGAGTAGTGAGGGTGATCAGAAGCAAGGCAGCTCCAGGGATAATAGTGAAAAATAAGGGAAGGATACTGGATGGAAGCGAGTATGATGTGAGAAAAATTCTAGAGAATTATGGAGTAAGACAAGCATGGGTTGAGATAGAGGGAGAGGTCTCCCTTTCCGATGTTGAGGAGTCAGTTCTCTCAGAGAAGAAATACAAACCTTTTATCCTCTTTGTCACTCATGCGGATGATGAGCTTGCGAAGAAGAATGTAGAAGCCCTGAGAAAACTTGGTGTCCTAGTAATACCAGTAGACCTGAGCTCTGAAGTTGACAGGGAGTTTCTTGGGGAGTATATTTTGAAGGAGTTAAATCTGATCAGAGTGTACACAAAGTCCAAGGCTGAAAAAGGATTCTCAGAGAGAGCTCTGGTGGTGAGAAGGGGGACCACAGCAAGGGAGGTCGCTAGAATAATACACAAGGATCTTTATGAGAACTTCAGATATGCGAAAGTGTGGAGCAAAAGGCTTCCCTATAGCCCGATGAGAGTTGGCCCTGACTTTGAGCTAGAGGATGGAGATGCCATTGAGATAATTGGGTGATAACTTGAATGAGAAGGAGATTGTGGCTAGGTTTGCTCTGACATTAATAGGAGATGCTGAGGTGATAGGACTTGGATCAGGAACCACAATGATGGCATTTCTTGATGCTGTTAGATGCTGGGAGGGAAGAAAAGGGAGAATCTTTATCCCATCATCCGGGGAGATAGCGAGAAAAGCGAGGGAGATAGGCTTAAAGATCGCAGATTTAGAGGAATTTGAGTATGCAGATATAACAATAGATGGTGCCGATGAGATAGATAGGGATCTCAACCTGTTGAAGGGAGGAGGAGGATTTTTGACGAGGGAGAAGATTCTAGCAGCTTCCTCGAGAAGATATGTGATAATAGCAGATCATACAAAACTTGTTGAAAAACTCTGCTCAAGAAAACCTCTCCCAGTTGAGGTCATCAGGTTTGGCTCCTCTTCAACCTTAAGGAGGATAATGGAGAGGACTGGATGGGTTTGCAGGATAAGAGAGGCTGGATCGTCAAGATATATCACAGACAATGGGAATTACATAATCGATCTATTCCCAGATAGACCCTTGGAGAAACCCCATGAGGTGCTGAGGATGATAAAGGAGATACCCGGTGTTGTTGAAGTGGGTCTCTTTCTCTCAATGGCAGATGAGGCATATGTAGCATTTGGGGATAAGGTGAAGGGGATAAGAAGGGGCGGTGGGCCCCAGCCCGGTGGGAATGCAGTCCTGATCCATCAGGAGAAGGGCTAACCCTCACCTCCGATATCCTGCAGCATCCTCCGTCTGTGTTAGGGCTGCTCCCTTCCGGGCCTGACCCATTTCCACAGCAAAGGAGCGGTTATCGCCCCTCCGGGCGATCCTCTCCCCACCGGGGATCCGCAGGGTCGAAGGATCATCAGCTCACCCCACCCTATAGGATCAGGAATGCAATCCGCCCGAGCTGGTTATCCGGCCCCAGCATTAGCCTTCTGGTACAGGGAGCGGCTACCTCCCCGGCCCTACCCCACCGCCCACTTCTTTCTGGAAGCCTGATTATATAAACCTAGTTCTTTAGATAGTTGTAGATCTAATATATATTAATGAATCTACACTACAATAGTGCATATGCTTTTATTTCTCTGCTGGCTCTGTAAAAAAAGGCCGGGGTAGCTCAGCCTGGTGAGAGCGCCGGACTCATAATCTCTGCATAGGAGGGCTCGATGAGATATCCGGAGGTCGCGGGTTCGAAGCCCGCCCCCGGCACTATTTTTGTCATGGGAAATTCATCCTTGGCAGCGAACCCTGCAGAAAGCTTCGATAAAAGGAACCTATTGCAGTCCAGTTCCATCTGATAATGAATCATGATATATTCTCGCTTTTAAAGAGGGCTTGATGGCAACGTAAATCGATGAAGCCCTAAAAACAGAAATTTCTGGGCTTTTGCTAAGAGAGAAGCGTCGACATCGTCAAAAAGCCAGATTAGATAGAGAAGATGAAAATAAAAATTTCATGCGGTTGCATAATATTTAGAGATACTTGATGATAAAGAGTAGCAAGAAGTAAGCAGAGAATGCGAGCAATATTGATGTTGATACAAGCTTTATGATGAATGTAGCAAGTCTGCTGTTATAATCACATCCAGTTTCTATCATCTTGGGAAATAGCGAAATCCAGATCATGCCACTTAGTGCTAATCCAGCCATCCACGGTATCCCGAACATCGAGATTGATGCTAGGCCAGCTGTCAACCACCACGTAATCTGAACGGGGTTTACTACTCCTATAGTCAATCCCTTCAAAAACAGAGGAAATGATCCGGAAATTGGCTTGCCCTCTGTCTTATCATGCTCCCCTCCCTTATAGGCATCAAATGCTAGGTATGCAAAGATCACTGCGGATGCTAAATAGAAGTAACACAGGAATCCCTCTATTTTCGACCTTAGCATCTCATAAAGCATGATAGTGGCTCCCATAAGGACAAAGTCGGAGATAGCATTTCCAATTCCAAAAATAAAAGCTCTTTTCCAACCTTTAAGGGCTAAATTGGCAAGATAAGCATTGAAAGGACCCGGAGATGCGATTGATGATAAGCCCAAGACAAATCCCACAAAAAGATTCTCTACAACTCCCATGGGCCATCACCAACCTCCGCTATAAAGGTGCTAGTGGATCCTCTGCAGAACCTCTTTATCAACTTGCTGAGCTCCTCTAGGGCCTCCTCAAGCTTGTCCTCCTTGGACAGAGACTCCATCATAAGCACAACGTCCCTAGTGTGTGCCTCTATTTTTGTCAGCTCGCTATCCTTGTAGTTCAGGAATCTCGTGAGCACCTTTTTCTCATCAGAATATACTATCTCTCCTGGCCTAGTCAGCTCCTTCTCAGTGGAGCCGAGTGGAATGAACTCCTCATTCCCGCTGGATGTCCTGAGGTGGATATTCCCCTCTATCTTCGCTAGGTCATATCCGCCGACAGGTATCAGATATCTCAGTTCAACAACTAGGTAGCTGTCAACCAATGTATTTATGGTGGGAATGGGCTTACCTTTAGCCACACGATTGAACATGGCTACAAGAGTGGGGACATGCTTCTTCGAGCTAACTCCCATCCTCCTGTAGGCATCCATCCACAAGTTTATGGCTTGCGGCAGCTCACATCTCTCCTTCAGAGAGATTATATGCGCTTCAACTTCTTTCTTCAGATTCTCCAGCTCTTGGCACTCATGCTCAATAGAGAGCCCTTCACCCACCAAAACTCCCACTCTTAATTCCGGAAATATGCGTGTAATTTCCTCAGAAATGAGGAATTTATGCCCGGGGAAAGCCATTTTTCTCACTCTTCCAAAACTTAAGAGTCAAGTACTCCTCCATAATATCTCTTTTAGAGGTATCTCGTTATCTTTACTCCTTCTGTTTAAAACCACAAGCTTTCTATATGTGCGCATAAACTCATTTTAGTTGCTAAGAATATCTTTATAAAATTAATGTGATATTCATGGTTATCTGTAGCAAAAATAATCAGGAACTTCAGGGTTGAGGCAAATAATTGAAAAAAAATATATAAAAAAGAGGAGGAAATCAGGCTGGAGGCAGTTCTGTGTAGATCGTCCTGATGTCTACACCGCGCTTCTCGTTATATGCTAGGAATGCTACGTACACAGCTGAGCCCACTCCGAGGAATATGCTTATCAGGAGCATTCCAATAACTTGGACTTGCGTGGCTGATATCAGGAAGAAGAGGAAGTTGGCGGCCCATCCCCATATCCCTATTATGGTGAGAACAGGTACTCCTGCTATGCTCCAGGTGATAGGAGACTTTTCATATAGATCTCTCCTTGTATAAGGTAGAACAGCTCCTGCAAGACAACCGAGCATTCCGGTAAACATAGCCAGGTTGGATGAGACTCCCGCCACAGCCCAATCACTTCCGAAGTATGGTAATAGTAGGAATATAAGTCCAAATATCAATGTTAAGGTGATCGCCCAGTATGGGGAGTGGAATCTAGAGTCAACAGCAGCGAACATCTCTGGGAAGAACCTGTCAAATGCCCACGCGAATACTATTCTAGTGGCCACTAAGAAGAAAGCAGGGAGATCCTTCAGAAGTACTATCCCAACAAAGGTTCCGTTAATCACCTGTAGCCACTCCAGTCCTCTAGGAACGAGAGGTATAGTGAAGGAAGTTACTGCACTCGGGGGAAGCAGATATGAGGCATCTGGAACGCCTATAAGCTTTGCAACCTCCTTGGCGCCAAGAGTACTCATTAGATAATTATAAAGGACGGTAAAGTAGACCCTGTTTGCAGGAATATTATTCTTAGCTAGGTAATCCATGGCTCCTGGGATCTTTGCCAGCACCTCCTGAGGAACTACATATGCTGAATAGGCAATTAATGGTAACCCAACATAATAAAGCATTATTATCACAGTTCCCAATGTTTGGGCTACGAAAAGAGATTTTACTGGGGTTTTTAGCTCTCCTCCAACATAAACTGCTGCTGTTATCCCAAGATATGCGAATACAGCCCCAGATGTAGTGCTCATTGTATCTGCTATACTAAATGGAGCCAAAGGAAGCTTTCCCTTTGCCATTCCTATCTCAAACGCCTTATTTACTATCTTTTCATAGGCACCGGGGCCATAGAGACTGTCCCATCCTTTAACGGCTCCCATTGGAGCTAATCCCCAGGCTCCTAGGATTATCAAGTTGGTCAGGCATCCTATAACAGCTATTACGCCTAGTATGTTTATTACCCAGCCGTAAACCCTCATGCCAAGGTATGCTATAATCCCGAATATGAAAGCAAATGCAAATCCCAGAACTAAGTGACCCTGTAGCGTTACCATCCACTTGGCCATTCCTAGGAGAGAGTTATTATGAAGGGCTATTCCAGCAGCGGTGATAGCACCAGCAAAGAAGTCAACAGACATCCACGATAGGAGCCCATAACTTACTGCTTCTTTTACCCAAAAAGCCCAGGAGGCAATAAAGCCCATAGCTGGATTCAGACCTCTTGAGATGAATATGTAATCTCCTCCAGTCCTTGGCATCATTGCTCCCATCAATGTGTAGATTAAAGCAGTGGGTAGGGCTAGAAGGATGCCTGTTATCAAAAATGCCAATGGAATATCAGCTCCAGGGGCAGTATATATGCCAATTACAGCCATTTTATGTATTCCTCCTCCTACCACATGGGAGAACACTATCATGAATGCTGTGAAAGGTCCAACGGTCCTAACAAGACCAGAGGCCCTCCTAACGAATAGTGTAGGCGCCTCCTCCGTTCCCACACATATCACCTCTGCATTCGTCGATTTCACAATCCCTCTTCGACGAGGGATGCTCAATTCAGCAAGGTTTATTATTTAATCCTTGCTGAAATAGGGTTTTAATTAAGTGACTTTGATAACAAAAATAGTATAATCATAGCTAATTAGCTTAACTCTGTCTAAAACTACTTCATTCCTGTTCCAGAAGTCTCCTTCCCGATATTATAAAGCCAGTATGCCCTATCATTCTGGTAGAAGGTCTAGTTCTTTCCTCATCTGATTCTATTCCCCTTATAAGGATCTCATTCACCTCCACAAGTCCAAAACCTGTCTTTCTCATTTGAACAACTGTTTTCTTCACTTGCTCAAATGAGGGAACAAATACGATTACTGGCGATCCCGGCTTTATCGCTTTTTTAACAATTTCAGTGACATCCCATGGCTCCGGCAGATCCAGAAATGCAGCATCAAGATCCTTTTCATCAACTCCCTCTTTTATATCCTTAAGTCTAAGCTCCACATTCCCTAGAGAAAATCTCTCAATGTTTCTCTTCGCCACTTCATAGAATCTCTCATCTTTCTCATAACTGTAAACTTTGCCCTCTGGACCTACAGCCCTTGAAAGAGCTATTGTCATGGATCCCGATCCTGTTCCTGCTTCCAGTACCTTGGCCCCAGGCATTATCCCAGCTTTTATTATCATAAAACCGGCATCCTTGGGGTATATTATCTGAGTTGCTCTGGAGAGCTTTTCCATCACATCATACGTTGTCGGTCTAAGAAGCAGGACTCTGGCCCCTGTGTTCGTTTTGGTGACAGAACCGAACTCCTTTCCTATAATATCATCGAAATTTATATATCCCTTATGTGTATGAAAGCTCTCTCCCTGTTTCACCCTGACCAGAAATCTCTTCTCTCTCCTTCCCTCAACCACGAGGAGAATGTAATCCCCGCTTTCTATCGGCATAATACCACTACGATGTAAGAAGTTTATGGGCTATCTTAACTGCTAGTATTGGGTGTCCCAAAAGCTTTTGCACTGTTTTCCTGATGTTTATTCCATTGGCCAAGTTTAGCACGTCCTCAGCTGTGAGTATGTCTGCAAGCTGATTGAACTCATCATCTGTGACTTTCTCAAAAACTCTCATCGCTCTTAAACTATCATTTATCCTCCTTATCCATGGATCGTACTTTGAGAAGAAGTCTTTGAAGCTCTCTTTGCTCACTTGATCTGCTAGGGATGCCTCAGCAGCAATCTCTCCTGCCACTTTTCCTGCAGATATTGATGAGTGTATGCCAGCTCCTGTGAACGGTATAACAGTACCTGCTGCATCCCCGACTAGAATAACCCCATCTGCCATTATCTCCTTCGCTAAACCACCTATTGGAACAGCTGCACCTCCAGCCCCCAATATCTTAGCTCCGCTGAAGTACTCTGGATGATCTTTAATGAACTTATCCAGATAAAGCTTCGGGCTCCCTGGTCTAACCCCTATGCCTACATTGAATATCCTATCTGATTTCGGGAATATCCATGCATATCCACCGGGCGCAATGTTGTTTCCTAAGAAGATATGTCCTGAATGGAAATCTATCTTCACTCCAGTCATCTTATACTGGTATGTTGGTATTAGCTCTGTCTTGTTGTTGATTCCACAGGACTTGGCGACAACGGAGTTGTATCCATCCGCTCCTATGACAACCTTAGCCTCATATATCGATCTAACTGTTTTAACTCCGGAAATTTTTCCATCTTTGAAGTACACTGACTCCACAGGCTCGCCTACTATAAGATCTGAGCCTGCTTCAACGGCCTTTCTTGCAAGTTCAAGCAGAAAGAGATCCTTGTTTATAGCATACCCGGTCTGTCCTATCTCTACATATTTTCCGTTTGGTGCATAAACTCTCATATTCAACTCATTTGATACTATGCCAGGTTCAGGCTCTATTCCAGCTGTCCTAAAAGTCTCCTTGCTCACTCCCTCTCCACATGGTTTCCATGCCTTTATCTCAGGTTTTGCCTCTATAAGAAGAGTTTTTGCACCTTTTTCAGCAGAAGATTTCGCTGCAGCAGCACCAGCTGGCCCACTCCCGACTACTATTACATCCCATCTCTCCATGAAACTCCCCTTTTCTACCTTTCTCGGGTTCTATAAATCTGTTGCGGAAGAAACTTCCAGATAAGTTTGTATATTCGAAAAGTAGAGCTTATCTCCTATGTTAACTAAAATTAGAATATTCAGTAAGATATTCTACTAAAACCATAATCATGAAATATTTCAAGCTGAATAGATGGGGCTTCGACTTCCAAACGGACTCTTAGCCAGTATTAAGGCTTGTAAATCTATTATCTTAGCAGAAAAAGCTCATTCAAACTATTATCAATATCAAGAGAAGCTCCTGCACGGTCTTGCTAATTATTTTAAATGTTGAGGAGAACTTATTCGTCAATCGCAGACAAGGAAACTGTCAAATGCTAATCTTTATTAAGCCAAGAGCTCCTATAAACTTGTGGGGGGAGCTGAGGAGACCTGAGAGGGGGGAAGGGTGCCTGTATTGAGAACTCTGTTAGGTGCGCACTTTAGGATTCTAAAAAGGCTGGAAAAAGCGGGAGAGGACGGGGTTGTTGCATCTGAACTTATTCCAAGCAGGGAGGCAAGAGAACTGGTTTTGGGGATGCTTTCAAGCGATGGCTTAATAAAGAGAAGAAAGAAGTTCAGGGGAGAAAGAGTTTTCATAACGAAGAAGGGGCTAATTCTTCTAAAGTCGATGGGAGAGGAAATAGTCTCATGACCCCCTATTTTTTATTAATGAGGTAAGTTGATGCCCGACCTAAAGGTGAAGAGAAGGGATGCCTCAGCCAGAATTGCCGAGCTAAGCACGAAGAGCGGGAAGCTCCTGTTGCCCAATTTCTTTCCTGTGTTCAACCCGAATAAGCCTGTTGTAACTCCCGAAGAAATGAAGAGAATAGGGGTTGAGGCAATAATAACGAATTCATATATAATTTATAAAAACGAGAAATTAAGAGAGGATGCCCTAAGGCGCGGAATTCATTCAGCAATAGGCTTTGATGGCATAATAATGACGGATTCAGGTGCTTATCAGCTCTACAGGTATGGTGATGTTGAGATAAGCAATAAAGAGATACTGAGATTTCAGCATGCTATAGGAACTGATATAGGAACCATACTGGATGTGCCTATGTCATCCGATATGAGCAGGGAGGAAGCTGAGAGAGGAGTTAATATAACAATAGAACATGCTATGGAATGGAAATCTCTATCAAATGAACTTAGGGGGACTCTATGGTTAGGCACGCCGCAGGGTGGCCCTTATGATGATTTAGTACGCGAATCTGCAAAAAGAATTTCTGAACTTGGGTTTGATTACTACGGTGTCGGATCGATAAAAGTGGCGCTTGAAGAATATAACTTCACTATGCAGGCAGATTTGCTGATGAAAGTGAGAATGTTCCTTCAACCAAATAAGCCGGTTCACTTCTGGGGCATAGGCCTTCCATCCAGCTTCTCTCTTTTCGTTGCGCTGGGAGCAGATACTTTTGACTCCGCATCATATGCTCTCTATGCGGCCGAGGGAAGATACATGACTCCTGAGAGGACAATACCTTTAGAAGAGCTGGAGGAGCTTCCCTGTAGCTGTCCTGTATGCTCGAAGTATTCCGCTAAGGAGATAAAGGAGATGGAGAGAAGGGAAAGAGAGAGGTTAATCTCGATTCACAACCTATATGTAAGCGTTCAAGAGATGAAAAAGATAAGGACAGCTATAAGAGAGGGATGGCTGTGGAATTTAGTTCAGGAGAGAACTAGAGCACATCCAAAACTACTAAAAGCACTTATTCACATCTTATGGAGATATAGAGATGAGCTTGAGGAAAGAGAGCCCGTCACAAAAAGAAGTGCAATATTCTACAGCGGACCTGAAACTCTGATGAGACCTGAAGTTATTCGTGCAAGAAGGATTGTGAGAAAACTTGAAGCAAAGAGATTCTTCAGGACATCGATATACGGCGATGTTCCTCTGGGGCTCAAGTATACCTTTCCGTTCGGTCAAACAGTGTCAATGGACGAGGATGTGAAGGACGAGCCATCGGATGAGGAGATGATCCTAAGCATATTGTCATACCAGTTTGGGGTTGAAGCAACAAGAGCATTCAGGAACTTGAAAGTGAGGAGATCTAGAAGAACCGGAATGCCTAGAGATGTCTATAGCGATGATATCAGGATTGGATTCATAAGGCCGCATGATGGCTTCTTTATTCCCTCTATAGAAGGAGCTAAGCTGCTTATTAAGGTACTTCCTTGGCCAATGTGCAGAGTTGTGGTAAAGAAGGAGCATGAAGATGAGGTGGCGAGGGGAACAACTGTTTTCTCCAACTTTGTCGAGGAGTTGGATCCAAATATAAGGCCCCATAGTGAGGTCATAGTTGTGAACAAGCTGGATGAAGTCTTGGCAACCGGAAAAACAATTCTCTCAGCATCCGAGGTTAGATATTTTGAGAGACATCCGTTTGTGATAATAAGACACCATTCTCTACACAGAAACTAAACTACTTCAAAGAGCTCATAAAGAAGCTTTATAGCTTCATCCTTCACATCATCTGTCACTAGGACATGAACTATTCCCTCCTTAGGCTGGCCATAAAGAACATATGATCCTTCTGGGGCCATAATTACAGCAGGGAAACCGAGAAGATCCTCCTCTCCTTCCACTAATACAGCAGTTCTTATGCCTCTAGAGGCTATTATTATCGCATCTCTAACGGATGCCCAAGCATCCTTGGATATAGTTCCTCTCTCATTTCTCGTTCTTAGAAGCAGAAATCCTGAGATATTCTCAGGAGGTCCTATGAAATTCCTCTCTTCCATCATATCAAATATGCATACATTAGGTATAAAACCTGCTGAAATAGCAGACTTCAGAACTCTATCCCCTACTGTTATGATGAATTTAGAGGATATCTCCCCCAATATAGATTGAGATAATTTTCCTCTTGCTTTTCTGAGTTCATCTGCTTTCTCTATTCTCAGTTTTATATCGGATGAAAGCTCATAAATTCCAGCCCTTCCGGAGAAAATCATATGATGCCGGAACTTAACAAAATAAAAAGTTGATCAATAATAAATTCTAGCATAAACTTTAATCCCCCTCCTGGCTTAAACAAATATAAAAGATATCTATTAGTTTATTTAAATAGACAGTAAAGTTAATAAGGATTGGGTTTTAAGAAAGTTTAGATGCCTAGGAAGAATCCGAAGAATGAGGACGTCTTTTCCAGTTGGAGAGGAAATCTTGGAAGGAAAGCTACTGGCCTTGTGTATGGAACTCCCTTTAATAAAGAGGAAAAACAGATAGTACAGCCAGGAGACGAAATAGAAGTTCTAGTGACCTCAGTAACTAGAAGAGGTGAGGGAGTAGGAAATTATATGGGAATGAAAGTTATAGTGAATGGAGCTGCTGATCCCGGTGAAACAGTGAGAGCAAGGGTGCTTAAAATAAAGGATAACAGGATAGTAGCCAATATAATAAGGGAATAGGCAATGGAGGATTTTCTTGATAAATTAGAGCTTAAAAAAACTGAGAAAAAGATATTTATGGCTTTAATCTCCTCAGAGAAGCCGTTAAGCATAGCAGAGATAGTTAAGATATCAGGTATTCCAGTCACAACAACATATAAAGTGACGAAGCGTCTAGTTGACAGGGGCTTTGTAAAAGCTGTTGGAGGAAGGCCTGTAAGGTATGCAGCAAGGTATCCAATCGAGATCATCTCGATGGAAATTCAGGAGAAAATGGATGATATCGTGAGAATTTGGTCGATTTTCTCAGAAATATCTAATAATCCACTATTAATAGATATGATGAGGGACTATCTCCCGGATATAATGAAGATAGGCGGAAAATCCGTGCCTGTTGTGCTGGAATGGATACTATCAAGGAAATCAGACCTCAGAGTATTAATTCCAACATCTATCTCATTCCAATACAAAAATATGGTGGAGAGGATAGAAAAAGGAAGCAGTGCTCTAGTTCTAGTGGATCTGGACAGTAAGTTAGCTGAGGAGCTTGAGGAGAAAGAAAATCTTAGGGTTAGAAAGGTTAGAAATAAATTTATATTCGGATTATGCAATGGAAAAGAAGCTGTTTTAGGGATAGAAGGAAGCAGGCCTAGTTATATATACGTAAAGAATGAGCTTTCTAGGCTTTTTGATCCTTTATTTGAGTCTTTCTTGAGGAAATCTATTTCTGCAAAAATCGGGGGATCGACTTGAAGGTGCTAATCGTGGCTCTAATTTTAGCTTTATCCCTCCTAGTCTTCATTTTGCTATATTCCCATATAGAGCAGAAAAGCAATTTCTTCATAAAAGAGGTATATGATAACAAAATTTTATTAAAAAATAATGGAACAAATGTAGTAGATATAAAAATGCTGATCATAAGATGCAATGGGGAAGTGATGAGCGTAATAGAGCCCAATTTATACTTGAAACCAGATGAAAGCATTAAGGTAGAGATTAACCTTTCCTCCATTAAGGGTTGCGAGGTTACTTTCATATCCAGCGATGGTGCTTGGGTGTCCTCTCTTATAAAAGGTTGAATTTATTTTTCTCCTTTTAATTTCTCAGGATTTATTCTGAAGAAGAGGGAATATTCGCCATCCTCCTCCTCAGCTATGCTGACATCTTCTTTCATGACCTTATCAAGGTCGATCTCCCATGTCCCCTCCTCTTGTAATCTCATAGCGGGTCCTATGAAAGTCTTATTGGTCTTTTCAGTTTCTTTTATCTTAAATTTCTTTTTATCTCTTTTCTTTTTCTCTACAGACCAAAATGCAATGTATTCCAGCTTATTACTTCCACAAGAGGGGCAGGTCTCCATTATCTCCGATGGATCCATTAATATCTTGGAAAAGCGGCATTCAGGACACCTAACCATAACCTTGAAGACCAAGATAACCACCATCTTATTTCACAAACTTAACTCCATCCTTCTAGAGGTCTTTCTCATTTTAATAGAACCTCTTCTCCACATGACGACAGGACCATCAGGACCTATGGAATCCATCTCTATATCAGCTGTTCCATCAGGTCCAACTCTGCTCATTACTACCTCTATAAGCTTGGCATGGAGGTCTGGTTCTACTCTGCCCATTATGACTATATTCCTCTTATCAGCCATCTCAATAGCCTCATTGAGATCTTTCTCTATCAACTTTCCAAGAATGATAAGCCTCATCTCTTGGCCACCTCATATATCTTTTCATAAAGTAACTCTATGTTCTCTCCTGTAAGAGCAGAGATGGGGACCACTATCTCCTCAGGAAATGATTTTATCACCGACTCAGGCCTAGAGTAAGGAAGATCTATCTTATTTGCCACAACTATGTAGGGTATCCCTCTAAACTTCAGATTTCCTGCTATTACAAAATTCACCTGAGAAGTTGGATCCTTTGTAGAATCCACCACTAAGAGGGCTATGTCTACCCTATCTAGGGATTTTATAGCCTCGATAACACCAAGGGCAGCTTCCCTAGCTCTCTCTATTGCTTCCTCCTTTTTCATTCCATATCTAAGAAATGTCCTATAACTGACCTTTGTGGCTATACCAGGGGTATCTATTATGTCCATGAGAAGCCTACCTCCACCAGGAACTCTTATCTCGACATTCTCCACGTATTGTATCTTTCTAGTCTCATGGGGTATTCTGCTAACCGATCCAACGCTTACTCCAGCAAAATCTCTGGATATCTTATTGGCTAGTGTCGTCTTTCCGGAATTAACGGGTCCATATATTCCAAGGACAACCTTTTTCTTCTTGGAGAATATGGAGAAAAGCCTCCTTATTATACTAGAGATTCCCCCTCTTCGGACTTCAACGCTCTTCATTGTCATCGACAAATAATTTTTCATGATAAATAAAAAGTAAGAGAGCCAGATGTAATACCAAGATATTACCTTACAGAAACTCGGCAAGAAAGCCTACGGTTTTAACCGTGGGATGAATTGCCGATAAGCTTAAATACAAGCCCATGATAGTTGTGTTGAGCGTGTCGCTCGGATGTGGCTCGGATGTCCAAAGGCTGGAATAAGGCTCCGGGCTGAAAAG
>NZ_RCOS01000110.1 GCF_003947435.1 Candidatus Methanodesulfokora washburnensis | reverse complement strand
GCGAGAAGCTTAAAAAATCAGGTATTGTTATTATATATAGACATATCCAAATGGCATAGTTAGTTTTTTGTAATTCATTTCTTTGTTATTTTATGCAAATCAATCTTTTATTTAAACGTTTCCTTCAAAAATTCTGTTGTAAAATTGGTGTGTTTTCCCCTTAAAAGAAGGGAGGTTCTGAGGTTTTTAAGGGATATTCTCAATGGGCTTTGCTTTTTTGACAATTGAGAATCAGGTTTTAGCTCTGTCCATATTTTTATACCTTTTAATTTCGTTTTGTTGGATATGTCTCTCAATATTACATATTTATATACTTTTATCATTGGGATCACCTTTCTTTTTATTATCTATTAATCCTAGTCTTCTAAATAGGGATAGTTCTGCTAAAAGATATTTAGCCCATTCTATGTCCATTTTCTCGAATTCTTCCATCGTTTTTCTGTATTCACTCATTGGAATCACCTTTTTCCTCAGCAGGGGGCATCAACAACTCAGAGGGTATCACAATATTGTATTTCCTGAGAAATTCTTCGGCATCTTCCTTGCACAGGAAGTTTTTCAGGGTGGCCCTCTCATATTCCGTAAGTTCTCCCTGCAATCTCTTGATTATCAGGTTTATGATAGCCCTTTTTACAGGGTAGTCTTTGGATTTCCTGAAGAGATCGAGGAGCGTGTTGAGATACCATCTATCTAGGATTAGCTCCCATCTCTTTACTGCTTCCTCACTTTCCTCTGTAACTTTAGCCCATGAATAGTCCCTCATTTCACCTTCATTCTTGGATTGGCCTAAGGATACTAGGGGTTCGGCAAATTCAGGGATAGCAGGGCCTTTCTCTTTGGCCTTTTCCTTCTTTTTCTTGGTTTTTCCTTTCATCATCATTTGACCCCCTATGGAATTATAGGGGTCTCCTATATAAACTTATCGGGGAAGGACAAGGAGAAGGCTTCTGGAGTGGAAAGGAGGAGTGGAAAGGAGGGGTTTTCCTCTGGATGTTTTATAGATGCTAAATGTATATATAAACTTTTCGAAAAACTTTAAGGAGGGTATAAGAGAATAGAATATTTAGAAAAACTCGCCCCCCCCCTTTTTGAACATTTCTTTAGGGGTATCTATATACGGCCGGAGTAGAATGGACGAGTTATCTATTCTCTATACACCTATATTATCTATTTTCTTATATTATACGGCCTATATCCCTATCCTTCTCCTGTTACCTATTGACCCCCCAAGAAAAAATGTTCAAAAAGGGGGGGGTCGGATTTCTCTAAATATTTCACTTGATTGAATGGATTCCCTACTGATTTTATAAATCGGTTTTGAACATTGAGCGTAATGTTTTTATTTTGACCCTTACCTAGTCGAGTATGGATCTCCTAGATTATATCGAGGATCGTTCTTCTAAGTATTTTTCTGCCGGAAAGAACATTAGAGATCCGAGATACTTTGATCTTAGCTTCATCCCAGAATCCATTTACTTAAGAGAAGAAGCAGATGACATAATCAAGGCCATCTCCTTCTATCTTGGCTCAAAACTGCGACCACACTTGAACGTTCAAGGGGGCAAAGGCTCAGGAAAGACCACAACTGTAAAGTTCCTTCTTTCTAATATTCTAAGTTTGCAGGAGAAAAAAGGCAACATAAAAAAGGAGGACTATCAGGTGTTTTACATCTCATGCAGAGAGAATCCTACGTCCTATAAAATATATTCTGCTATAACAGGGCAAAAAATAGGAGACCCGAACCTAGTAGAAGCGTTCATTGATACTTTAAACGCCAAAAAATACACCTTCCTCGTTCTCGATGAGGCTGACTTTTTAAGAGATGTAAAGCCCTATAATCCTGCCTCAGATTATAGACAAAAGGATGCCGATGCCATATTTACTGTTACTCGCAATACTCATGCATTCTTGATAACCATAGCCCAGAATGTTCAGTTTTTTGATCAACTAGATCCTGCTACTCAGAGTTCATTTCTTCCCATTCATGTGATCTTTAGGCCTTATAGAAAGGAAGAGCTGTTTCATATAATGAAAGACAGGGCTGAAAAGGGTTTGTATCGCTATTCCTTGAGCATAATAGAGAAAATGGCTGAAGAAATAGCAGAAAATTATCTTGGAGATGCAAGAATTGCGATACGTGCTCTGATGTTCATGGGGGACGAGTGGCTAGACGAGCTAGTTCCGGAAGCAATAAGAAGTGCTGTTCGCTCTGTTGTAGTTGATTCAATAAAAAACTTAAGCGATAAAGAGGTTTACCTGCTTTCGCTGATTCCTGACTACGAGGTCAAGGCCTCTGAGCTATATAAAGAATTCACAAAGAAGTATAAAGTCGCTAAGGCCACCTTCTTTTCGATGCTGGCGTATTTGCAGGCTCAGGGGTTAATAATGCTTCTGAGGGGAAGGGGAAGAGGTGGCTCTACCTGTCAATTGATTGTCGATCCCTCTTATGTTAAAGAAGCTAAAAACAAAAGGGAGGAAAGAGAGGAATATTAACGCCTAAAGGGAGTGATTATATGTCCAGAGTAGCTCTCAGTCTCCTGCTTTGCTATTATGCTATCCTAGATGCCATAATATTTTCTGCCTTCCCTGATCCTGCTGTCTGGGCTTGCATCATTCTGTTTGAGGTATATGCTCTATGCTTCAATGAACTGATAGATATAGCTATCAGGATGCACTCAAGAACTAAGGGGGGTTAATTGCTTAGGGAGGTTAGTTACTAATGGGGGGTATTAGTTGATGGATAACCTGAAAGATCCTAAGGTCTTCCATCTTGCTTACATTCCTGATAGCATCAAACTGAGGGATGAGGCCAATTGGATAGCTACTGCCTTGATAAACCACATTGACAGGAATATGATCGAATACATCTATTTAGCAGGATTAACAGGATCAGGTAAAACTGTAACCGTGAGATATTTGACAAACAAGATGAAGGAATACGCTAAGGAGAAGGGAATTGAGCTTCCCATATTCTACATTCCTTGTTACGTTTACAATAGCTACTCAGCTTTAAGAGTGATTACTGACAGTCCTCAGGGCACTTCTTGGTCTCTTTTAGTTGAGAGGGCAATAAAGAAGATAAGTGGAAAGAAGACTGTGGTTATCCTAGATGATATAGATAAGCTATCGGACACCAGATTTTACAGGCCAAAATGGGCCACAGATGACCCATGCTACACAGATAGATGTGCTCCAAAAAGGCGTCCCTCAAAACCCCCTCTGGTTAAGGCAATTCCTGAGATCCTGTATCTGCTGTTTGAGAACACGGATGCCTCAGTTATCTTCATCTCAGATGCTCCGTTATGGTTGGAAACCCTTGATCCAGATTTCATAGGGACATACATGCCTGAGAGACTTTTCTTTCCACCATACACTTCTGCTGACCTTTACTCCATACTCAAACAGAGAGCTGAATTGGGATTGCACAGCTACGATGAAAAAGGCTTGGAATACATAGCGAATTTTGTCGCTAGGTTCTATCATGGAAATGCAGGAATAGCCATCAGGGCATTGTATTATGCAGGCTCTAAGAACAAGTGGGAAAAGGAGGAAATAGAGAGGTTTTTCAGATTATCACAATCAATCGAAAAAGCTTAAATACTAATACCCCCTATTTTAAAGGCTGGTAATCGCATTGCCAATGAGTATATAAAGGGCTGGTCATCAGACTGCCAAAGAAAAGTTTATATTTATCTTTTTCCAAAAAATATCGATTAAATCATCCCTTTACTTTTAGATCCTTCCTTACAGAAGAACATCACCTTGGTGCATTAAAACACCACCTTTTGGATCTTCCCGTAACGGGATAAATACACTCCTTCGGGGGATTAAAACACTCATCATATCACCTCTTTGGCCGATTAAAACACGCTGGGAGGCATAGTCCCTGTGGCATCATTAAAGCACTCATCAAAACATTCCATCATGATCCCCCCACGAGAAGGGCCATCACCTTGTGTCCTGCCTTCCTCATAAGAACACCAATAAAATCACAAGTAGCTTTTTGGCTTTCTTGGATGTGCTGGTCTTGGTGTTACTATGGGGGGCAAAGCTCTAGGGGGGACAGGTCTCGGAGTAACTAACGGATTCACTCTATCTCTTCTATATCTGTTCTTACCCATACTATCTTCCCCCTCTGGTTGGCTCTGGCTATTGATAAAGAGCTTACCCTTTTGGGCAATATCTCTAGCAATGCTCTTCCTTTATCTGTAAGTCTATAAATAGGATCGACTAATCCTTCCTCTTTCATCCTGTGCAGAATTCCATTGATGCTCTCCTCTTTTCTTATCAGGCCTACCCTCTCAAGCTCCTGCTGTATTATCCTTTTTGCATCCTCTCTTAACCCACCTTCAAAATTTCTCAAGGCCCTAAGAGCAAAATACTTTGTTATACCACACTTCATATTCTCACCATCAAGGTTTATATCTGAAGGGAGGCATATCCTGTTGATCAATACACCACACCATATATCACCTGCCCAATTAAGACACGGGATTTCCCACCATTTTACCTCCCATTAAAACATCGGCACGATCCAGACCCCCTATTAAAACACTTCTCATGGTATCTCCTCTGTTGTTTCTTCTTTTTCTTTTTTAAGCTCCTCTGATAGCATTTGCTGGTATTCAGCTTCCTCTTTCGATATTTTTCTCCACTCCTTCGCCACATAAAATGTTCCATCAGGGGTTACCCTTATGTCCTTGAAATCATCCCCCATTGCCTTCCATGCCTTCGCTATCTGGTAGGCTGTTGTTCCAAACATAAAGGCTAGCTTCTCGACATCTATTTCCCCCTCTTTCCTTATCACATCCACCATCTTGTTTAATGTCCCAAAATCTACCTCTTTAGTTTGTGTCCTCGTCTTTTGCTTCGGCATTTTTCACCATCTCCCTTAATTTTTCCATAAAGTCTGGATCTGCCTCTGCTCCCTGATATACCACGTTCACAAACATGATGAATAAAGCAGAGATGCAGTCGTTTAACGTCTCCCCCTGAAATATCTCGTTTATCGCATAGACTAGCCTCTCCACTTTCTCGCTGTTTGACCTACTTATGACAGTCATCCAGAATTCATCATCCCCTAGTATCATCGGGGCCACCTTCGCAATTAAGTCAAGCTTTTTCACTTCCTCAGGGGTCAATTCTTTCATACCATCCCCCCTTTTTTCTTATTTTGGGTTGCCACTCCCTCTTCGGAAATGGATACTCCCTCCATCTTCTTGTCGGTGGCCATTTTCTCCATTCCTTCGGAAGATTTTCTCCCCACATCCTCTTACCCCTGTATCACAGGTTTAACTAACGGGACAGCTGGCCAATAATAGCCACAAAGGCCTTTGTCTGTGGAATTAACAAATCTATTTTTCATGATGCACCATCCGTCCTCTTTCCTGTTTGGTATCCTTCTTTTCAAAAGCCTGAACCACCTACAATACCTGCATTCCACCACGCTCATATTCTCACTCCTCTTCCTCTGCCTTCTTAACCCCCTCTATTAAAAGCCCTTTTATCTCCTCTAGCTTCCCCAGACCGTTGTCTGCTTTTTTCAGCCCTATTCCTATCCACTCAGGTTTCTTCTTTGTCATCTTATCACTCTCTCCATCTTGGGTGTAGAAGGCCTAGTTTTTACAGCTGGCCCTTTCGGTGAAGCAGGTGTAACATCGGATACAGGCTTTATTCTTGGAAATAGCTTCTCCTTCTGCTCAGGTGTGCTCTCAGGTGTTTTTCTCACATATATCTCTAATTTTGTCTTCTTTCTCCCATCCTTTAAGTTCTGTGTTATCAGCTTTATCCCCTCTACTTTGCATCCGTGCTGATCTTGGAATATACCTGCTAACGTTACTGCCTTGTGAACGGGGTCTTTTCCTGCGGCGACTATCTTTACCCTATCATCCCCTTCCCTAAACAAAATTGTCCATACGGCTCTCACATAATCCCTTATGGGTTTTTCACCTATTATAACTTTTTTTAATTCGGTTTTCTCATTCTTTTTCACAACACCATCTGCCATATTTTGATCCCCTCAGATTGAGGGGGGTCTTCTATATAAACTTAATGAAACCGTTGCTATATGGCCATATTTTTTGAAAGCAGGTGTGATATATCACACCTTATCACATCTTGATGTAACACATCCATTAATTTAGATGTGCTACCTCTGTTTCAGGTGCGATCTAACCCTGTTAAGTATTCTTTCTGTGGCTATCTCCTTTTTCCTTATCTCTTTTTCTATCCTTCTCCTTTTATTTTCCTCTTTCAGGAAATATCTTGCATCTCCCATCTTATCACCTTATTCCAAAAATATAGGAGGTGTGATATGTGATACCCATATCACACATCCATTAGTTTAGATGTGTTACCTCAAAGCTTTGGAATAGAAATAGACTACTAGGATCAGGTCTAGGATATACCACACAGGAATAACCACGTTTCCTATCTGAAAATAGCCTAGCATCTTCGCTGTGTAATCAGAAGGTGTTATCATCCTTCCTGCTAGAACAAAGTAGGATACATCCTCTAAAAGACAGATCAAAAAGAAGTTTCCTAGACCCATGTCAAAGGCCTTCCAATTCATAAAAGGAATGAGAGGGCCAAAGGCCACTAAAATATACAATGCTGTGGTGAAAATCAGGTTGTATAGAGAGACGGGGATCACAGCTTCGCCTATCCTCACTCCTTCGAATGGGATAGATATTGTGCGAAACACTCTTTCCCAATTTATCCATAGCTCCACTTGGGCATACATCACGGCAAATATTGCTGAAATTATGGCTGAAATCTCATAGGCTCTCTTTTCAGGCATTTTGACGGGGCAATACATAATCTCACTTTCCCCCCATTTTCTTATAAAGCTTTTCTACACTTTCCGGAGGGATGAGCGATAGATACCACACCACCTTGCACTTGACATCCTTCCTATCAATAACTTCATAAAAGTCGTTGTGATCTCCTTTGGTAACAATAGTGTTACCCTGAATCGATATTACTCTATGTGTTATGCTGTGGTTCATATACCTGAAGGCTATTATATCCCCTTCTTTAATAGTCTCGTCCCTGCATAAGCCTATTGCTAACGGGCCTACTGTCGGATACATCGAGAATCCTACCATCAATATTATGTCCTGCATCGATAGGAGGCTTAGCAGGAATAACAGCACCAGAATACTCACCTTCATCAGCTTCATAATCTCCCCCCAATCTCATCATAAGCTGGATCTCCCTTATCCTTAGCTCTAACTCGGTTATTCTATGCTCTATCATGAGCAAAAGGCCGATGACTGTAATATAAGCTAAAAATTCAAATGCGTCCATCTACATCCCCCTCTTGACCATTAGGATCAGCAATACTAAAAGCAGGATCACAGCTACTATAAGCCATCTCCTCGCGCGCGCAATATATTGTGTCGCTCAGGTTAAGGAGTGAAAGCATACTCATCCCTCTCCCTGAATCCTGTTATCAGGAAGTTTAGGGCCTTTAAATCATCTATGAATTTCTCTGCCTCTTCTCTGTCTTTCAGGAAAAATCTAGCTATTTTCTTTTCTCCACTCACTATTACCTCGATGTATCCCTCTCCCTGCTTTAGGCTCACTATGAAAAATGGGATTTTCTTCTGCTTGACATAAGTTGTCAAACCCTCAGCTAATGAGCTTATCACTAAATCCTGCAATTTCTTGGCCATATTATCACCTTATCCTCTCATTTACTAGGCTTTCAGGTAATCCCTTTACTCTGGCTATCTTGAACGGGGATATGAGGTTTGGATGGTTTATCTCTGCATTTCTCCCTGCATTTCCTGTAAAGCACAGTATAAGTATCCTCTGTCCTGCATATTTCTTCCACTCCATAAGCTCCTCATATAGGCTTTTGTCTCTCTTTTTCCAATACTCCTCTTCCTGTGGTGTAGGCTCTAAGAATTCTATCTCATACCACATGGGCATCATTGTTCTTATGTAATCTGTATTATGTTTGGGGCACACTACTGCGATCTCGAATCTCTCTGTATTAAAGTCCCCCAGATGGAATGGGATTTCGAAATCACACTCCCCAAAGGTGCTGAAAAAACATTTCGCCACATATATATCACACATAGGTATCCCCCTCCCATAATTCATCTGACACATCACAAATACCCCGACAGATCCTCAACTTTCCTCTCTGCTTTCTTCTTCCTATTTCCTTTTTTAGCTGTCTGAAGTCTTATCAGTCTAGTTACCTCAATATCGAATACCTCTTTAGTCATTACCCATCTGTTTCCCTCTTTATCCATGAACGGCACTATTCCCTCTAAGTAATGCCTTCTCTCTATAAGAAGTCTCCATAGATCCTCTGCTGGCTTATCAAGTCTATCCTCCAGCTCTTTTAAGAGAACCTTCCCCCTCTCATCTACTATCTGGGTTATTTTTCTGATTATCTCTTCCTCGTCTCCCTCTTCTGAATTCCCCTCATCATGCTGTAATACGCTTCCTTTATCTCCTGCCATATCAGTTTCACTAGCTCCCTGATGTATCCCATCCTTCCTCTCTTCCTCTGTTCCAGAATCTCCTTCACTACTGACTTCCTCTGCTGAACGAAATCCTTTATTGCATAGGCTATCTGTTCCGGTGTCCCCTCTATCACTTCCTCTCCTTCCGGTGTTGTATATCTCTTCGGTTTCTTTCTCCTTTTCAGCATCACTTCCGACATACGAAATTGAGAACTCGTTGCTTATAATCATTTTTGATCACCTTTTGCTAGCAGGTCTGCCACCTGCTCTGCACTCTTTACTCTGTTTTCTACCCTGCTCTGCCTCACAAGATCTATCAGTTTGTCTATTTTTTCTATCATCTCAAGTCCTTTGGTTGTAAGCCATAGAACATTTCCCTCTTCTACCATTAGTCCTTCCTTTTTTAGCTGTGCTACCCTGTTCTCTGCACTTCCCCCCCTCGTCATTCTGAATGCATCTTCTTTACCCAAAACCTGCATTGCATGAGACATCAGATCCGAAAGTCCCTCTGTCAGGGTCTTTCCATTACAAGATTTCATTATCAAATACGTCAATATAGTTGTTCCGACTACCGACTTTCTCACATCTATCCCCCAATAATAGGGGGGTTGTTTCTATATAAAGTTACTGCTTGAACCTTACCCTCTCCCTGAAGGTTAGGATCTTCTTTTCACCATCTATATTTATTATCACGGAAATATCTCTCCTGTCCACCTTGATCTCTGCAATTCCTCTCTTCATAACGACAAAATACCTTCCATTCACGTAAAAAATGTCTCCCTTTAACCCTAACTTCTCAATAATCTCCTGAATCATCCTTCCCTAACCTCTTTAACAATTGACAGGATGGATGCTACTGTAATCAATGAGGCTACTATGAAGGCATCAGGATCGCTTTCACCTGCTATGTCCATAAGCCTTTTCACTAAATCGGTTGTATGCACGGGATCACAACTTCTGTGGCACATCGCATATATCTCCCCTATTTTGGCATCGCTCAGATAAGCAGGTATCTTATCGCTTTCCACTACCCCATAGGGTAACCCATAGGTTTCTATGCTTTCTGCTAGCTCCATATACTTCCTTCTAATTCTCTCTATCCACTTCTTTCTCTTCGCTACTGTTACCAATAGGGTAACTGCCAAAATATAGGCAATGAATAGCAGGATTGTTGTCTCCATATCATCCCCTTATTGAGGCTAGATATTTAAGCCCTCTCTCACTTAATCTATACCTTCTTCTCTGCCCATCCTTCACAACAATGATGAGTCCTTCCTGCTCAGCTTCCTTTAACGCTTCCCTGATCATGTCATCTAGCCTCTGGTTTCTTGATAGTTTCATGATGTAGTGCATTTTCCCTTTAAAAGGCTCTTTCTGGATCAGGTCAAGAACCATCGCCTTTACATCCATCCTGATCCTGCTAAAATTTGAAAAAAGGATTAATATAAATTTGATTTTTCAAAAAAGATTGAAAGATTATTTAAAAAAGAGAGATCACGGTCTTCCAAATATCCTTCTTATCCCTCTCTTAACTCTCTCCCATAAGCTCGGTGCTGGTGCTGGGGCAGGTGGTGCTGTCGGTGGAGGTGCTGGGGGTGGTGGAGGTGGCGTTGGTGGTGGTGCTGGTGGTCTTGGTGGGGCTGTTGGAGGTGGTCTGGGTGGTGGAGTAGGTGGTGCTGGTGGTGGC
>NZ_RCOS01000162.1 GCF_003947435.1 Candidatus Methanodesulfokora washburnensis | reverse complement strand
ATTTCATATTCGTGAACAGATTCCCATTCGCTGTAAAGCCCTTTTACGTGATGAAAGCTGATGATACATGGGCTAGGAGCGTTGATCTCATATACAAAGGGGAGGAGGTGAGCTCAGGAGGCCAGAGGGAGCACAGATATGACGTTCTTATGAGGCAGATAGAGGAGAAGAAGCTGGATAAGCAATCGCTGGAGTGGTTCACAAGCTTCTTCAGGTATGGGGCACCTCCTCATGGGGGCTTTGCCCTAGGTTTAGAGAGATTTATCTACAAGATGCTTAGCCTACAGAACATAAGAGAGGCTGCTTTGTTCCCGAGGGATATCGAGAGAGTTCTTCCTTGATAAAGTTTTTTACTTTCGCTCCTCTTCAGGATTGGTCTCAGGGGCGCGCATGCTAGCTTCATACCCTTGTTATTGAGGTGTTGCTGGAATGTTCATCCATGACTGTTTGTCAAATAGTCATCCTGCTTATCGGTAAGTTATATATTATTATACATAAGCGTTACCTGAGTAAGGGCAGGAGAAAAGTCCTTCTCCTGCTGGAACAATTCCTTCTCAATTTTGTATTATAAAACATCATTTAATAGTGAGAAAGATTTATATATTTCAAATATGGATAATTAGAATCCTGCTTCAGGAATCATGCGAGAATATTCCATCAGCTTTATATATTAACTGCTGTATTACTGACTAGGTGATGCCATGAGGGCTGGAATATCTAGGGTAGTTGTCGAGATAATAATACTGGTGATAGCGGTAGCCCTAGCACTGCTGATATTCTCTCCAATATCAGGGTACATATTTGGATCTCTGGGGAGAACATCTACTGTTGGAGGGGCATCCCAGATACAGGTATTGAACGCACAGTATAGTGGTAATACTCTTACTCTTTACGTGAAAAATTTAGGACCTGGCACAATGACGGTATCAGGGGTTACTAATAGAGATTTCAGGGTTTATGTGGATGGAAATGCTTGCAACAATTGTAATGCTACTACTGCTACCTGGACTGCTGGCATGACTATAACAGTAAATTGTACTACTAGCTTCGATACAACCAAGCAGCACAGCATAGTTGTCTACGGTCCAGGAAACACGCAGGCTCAGTATCTCTACTATCCGCCTCCAAGCTGATCTTCCTTCTTTCCTTTTTCTTTTTTGCCACGAATTTTTCTGAAGTTCATAGTAAGAGGATCCAGAAGGTTCAATTGCACATAAATAGCGGTAAGGGAATTCCTAGATATCTTACAACCATCCCACCATAGCTGACATTCGTTTAAGGGGAAACTCTGATTTATATTCCCAATTTGACAATTCTAAAGGATCTACAACCCATTGCTGTTATAATGAGAAAGGGCAACAACTCCGGAAGGGGCCAAAGAGGCGATATGATGAGGCCGGAATATCCAGAGTTGTTGCCAAGATAAGTGGGAACCTGAATTATTTAAACCTATCGTTTGACACTGTAATCTGATATCAATAATTTACTTGGTAGCACTATAAAAATTATGATAGTCCATTCAGGTTCCCATCTTACTACTGCCATCTGCCCGAAACACAGTTGTATACGACATTATTGTGATTTTTCCACGATATCTTATTATCCTTATGAAATGGGCACTAGAGAGTATTTAGGAAGCGAGAATACGGTGGCTGTGAAGGATGACAAGGAACGCCCTAGATAGAACGATGTATCAGAAGAAGTTGAGAGATTTCAAGATGGATGAAATTAATATCTATGAGGTGTTGATCAGAAATCGGAGAATGCTTGAGGAATACATTATAGGAGAGATAAGATCTATTTAAGAAAGAAGAGAAAGAAAGGGACAATCCCGAGGTATTGTCATTTATGATAATCCAACAGATTCTCGGAGAGTTGATGGAAAAGAATAAATTTTACAGTCTATCTTGTAGAGAGAGGAGGTATAGATGGTTCGAAAAACTGATACATTGTTGAAGATCGATGTAGAGGGTCTGCTCAGAGCTATTGAGGAGAGATATGGGATAAACATCCCGAGAAAGGTCGTTATGATGGATTATGATGAGGAAACAGGAAGCCTTTTCATCAAGTTTATGCATGAGGATATTGTTGAAGGAGAGCCCACAGAGGACGGCTTGGTAATACTTCACTTCAGCAGAAACGGTGATATTGTAGCAGTTGAGATAACAGATATTTCACTTCTTTAAAATAGATTCACCAGAATGCCAGCCTCAGCAGTATTCCTATGACTGCAAGCAATATAGGCAGGTTGAATGTCATGAATATCTTCATGAAAAAGCTCATCTGTCCCTCTATCCCCACAACTCTCCGCTCTAAAGAGCTAATTCTGCTATCCAATGCCCTAATCTCCTCCCTAAGGGAAACTATTTCTCCTCTAAGAGAGGTTGCTTCCTTTTCCATTTCCTCCCTAACAGAGGATATCTCCTCCTTTAGATCCTCTTTTGTGACCTTTAGGTCCTCTTTTGTGGCCACTCTTCCTAGGATCGCATTTATGAGCATTAATGTGACATCAGGTTCCTTTGGTATCTCAGGTATTATCATCTTGAGAAACCTTCTTCTCAATGCCTCGTTTTCCTCAAGCTCCTCTATCATCTTCAGCGCTACCGACATCCCCTGAATGATGGATGAGAAATTTATAAATGTGATTACCTGCTTTTATGATAATTAGCGTTGACAACTGATGATACTTAAAAAGTATAATTCCATTTAATAATTTTTAATTATTTGAATCTCACTCCTTCTCCGTTCTTCTCTTAAGCTCAGCGACAAGGACATTTATCACATTATCCCTCAGAGAGTCAAGGCTTTTCTTTAGATAATCTACATCTGATTCTATCTTCTCAATTCTCTTTTCCATCGAGCTTATTCTTGTCTCAAGAGAGGATCTCAGCTGATCCATCATCAGTATCCCTATCTCCCAGTCGCTTAGCTTCTTTCCTGCTAATGCCTTCTCGGTTATTCTCTTTACATACTCTGCCAAGAGCTGCTCCATCATCCCAACAGCTACTGTCTCGACCATCATGCTATCCTGTAAATACCTTCTATAAAAGCCATCCTATTTCAAAAGATGATAATATAAGGCTGCTTCCATATGTGAGTCAAGAAGGGGATTATTAATGCAAACAGGCCCTGCATAAGTTTAGACAAAGGGATGTTATAACAAAGGATAATGGTAGGAAGAGCTTTTTGGGATCACAATGGGGGATTAAATTTCTGCATATTTTTCATTGTGGCTGATAAATATCTAGGATGTTAAGCCTAACTTTGCCCTCACCAAAAGCTACTTTAAATTGGTTCTGATCCTTAACTATGAACAGCTGAAAAACTCAGCTTCCTTTTGTAATAACTATAAAATAAAAAAACAAAGGATTAAATATTACTGACTGGATTATACAACAGAGAACATGAGGACAGGTAGTGGTGGAGTTCTCTTAATAGGATTTGCTGCTCTTGTCTTAATCCTTTCCTTAGCTGCTTATGTGAACCCGGCGACTATACAAGTAAAAGTCGACCCATCCCAAGATTTTGTCGACGTCACCGATTCTGTTAATCAGTTGGTTAAAACCGTTAAGTTCCTCCCAGTCGGAGATTCTGGGAAAACTGAATGGCTTGAGTCCCAGCTAGAAACCTTAAGAAAAGAGACTGGGTTCAAAGGAGTGATTTTTAACACCGCCTCCTATGTTGTCAACAACAAGGTTTTAGTATTATATCAGCTCCAAAAAGGTGAGACATTCTTCAATGGAACTGCTGGTGATATATTATACTTCTCATCCGGTGGATCCGGTGGCGGTGGTGGAGGAGGCGGGGGTGAATCAGCAACAGGTCCTCTTGTGTTCGTCCCCTCCGAGCTATGTCTTCTTAAAACTGGTCCCATTTCGGTATGGCCCAAATTTTTCCTTGTCTTAAATCCCACGACACAGAAATATGATGCCACAATGGAGATCACAGGCTCGGATGCTGTATTTCCTTGGATAATAATATCATATGACAAACCTGTGGAGGTTAGTACAGGCCACAAGCCATATTTGGACAATAGTAGTGTGGATTTCGACATGCCAGCGGCAAAGAACGTGACATTCTTTACGCATAAATTCAGGATACCTGGAACAGCTTCAACTAATATGCTTATTTGGAGATTCCCCGGGAGCAGCGGTGATGAGGTTACAGTATACCTCCCGTCAATAAATGCATACAATAGTATAGATGCAAGATGGTATAATCTTATAGATTATATTGGCTGCATGATAAGAAGCATAATTCAGGGAGTTGAAAATGCAATTCCCACCTTTGGAGGAGGCTGAGGGTTGAGGGAGAGCTTTGCGTTCATGATAGCTACGTTTGTGATATTTTTATATGCCCTTTTTGCAATTTTTTTCATAAAATCCCTTCAGACAAGCGGAAGTCCCCTCGATGATGAGGCACGCTATGCCATAAGACAGCTCTTAGAGAATCCCGGAAACTTCGATCCATGCTGGTACTCCCCTCCAAGACCTCCTGTTGTTGGAATAGCATTCAACGGCTCCCCTTATGTTATAAACACCACTCAACTATCCAAGTGCATTCAATGTGCCCAGGAGAATTACACAAACTTCAAGATGGGGATTGTTCCGCCCAATCATGATGTGCTTATAAGAATCTACAGATACAACCCAGCGGATAATGACTTCACCTCCCTCAGCATAACGATAGGATCTACAACAGTAGGGCAGGTTGCCTCCACATACAAGGCACATGCAATGTTTCCGAATGGCACCAAGGTTTTGGTGACGCTAACGGTCTCGGGTGGTTGAAGTGGAGACTGAGCCCCTCGAGCTGATAATAGTGATTGTGATGATATCCATTGCACTCTTCTCCGTTTACAGCTACAACAGATCCTCTATAGAGACAGCTCAGTCATTTGAAAACAGAAGATTATTAGCAAGAAATATAGCACTTATGATAGCAAATATGTGGAAGTTTCAGTTCGTAAATGGATCTTGGAGCTTTTCCGAATTCAACAGCAGCGTAGGGGACCTTGTGGGATACATTGAGGAGAAAAATGGGGTTCATGTATTTGCCAACATAAGCTTTGTCTATCAGAACGGAACAGAAATTAATTTCACCCTGTATAGATCTTCTGGGGCTGGAAAGGAGAACGCAACTGCATTTGCTCCAGCGGTGGTTGGCTGGAATATCAGCGATGTGCCCCTTGGGGTGAAAGAGTATGTCGTTCCGTGGACCAATGAAGCTTATTATGAAAAAGACAACAATGAGGCTGATGTTTTTGTCCCGATATTCTTCATCGCTCAATATTCCAATGGGATACCCATAACATCTAAGGATAGGATTATTAAGTTAAGCTGTACTATTAAGTATAAATGTAAACTTGGAATTTTAAAATGTACTGATACAAAACAATATGATCCCTTTGCAGCCGAACCTATATTAAACGGTGGAACCGTAGTAAACGAGTCAGCAAACTCACCGACAGTATCCTGCCCAAGCAGTAAATGCCCCTTTTATCCTCAGCTCGATAGTGTTACTGAGGTAACAGATATAAAAATTTACAATTGTTCTTCCTCTCTTGATGATTGCCATCTTATACACAGCTTTTCCTCTTTTACGGCAGAAGAAGGCATCCCCACATTTTTGATAGAAAACCGTACAGAGTCCGGTCATGTGGTTTATTTGTATCTTTTAGGTCAGAAAATGAAGATCTCCCCGTCTAGCTGGATTATTACGAACAGAAAAGGTGAGAGCTTATCCGGTAGTGGTGACATAATACCAATAGATCCACTCTATTCGTATACCCTGAGCGGAAATGCTGGATTTTTTGTGCAGGGTGCCTTCAATATCACTGCTGGAGGTCAAACAGTGCCATTCTATGTCCTTCCATACATGGTGATATTCAAGGTGAAGGTGAGCTGGTAATGAGTAATGTAGTGGTGGGCGTTCTGGTGTTCCTCCTCGGAATAGTTCTAATAATCATGGCTGTGAACTTCATATATCCCTATATTCAGCAGAGGGCCGCGGAGCAACAGTTCTTTGCTGTTAAATCCGCAGCTATCACCATGAGCGAGGGAATAGAGAGGGTTGTTGCGGCAGGTGTTGGTTCCGCCACCACTGTTAAGATAAGCCTTCCACCCAACACTGTCGTGATATCTGGGCCTAGTTCTGTGAGGTTCGTGATGTGGGGAGGTCCTCCTTACCAGCATGCTGTTAACATAACAAATGGCTCAGTAACGTACGTTGGTGTGGTTCCAAAGGGGACAAGCCTCGAGATACAGGTGAACATGACATCAGGATGGACCTTAGTTGTCGAAGGAACTAGTATGGCTGGGAGGGAGAACAACGCGCTGATAAGCTATGTTGAGCCCTATAAAGTGAAGATCTCCTGGAGGGGTTGATGTGGAGAGGGCTGTTGTGTGGTCTATAATAATATTGATAAGCATACTCATAGCTAGCTTCTTCTATCTAATAAAACCAGCATTTCTAAGAGATTATTTGAGAAATCAGGCACAGAGGGTGGCAAATTATGTGGCTGATCAGATAACATTTATGTCTAGGATGGTGGATCAGGGATGCGTCAACGGAGAAAGGGATATGTACGTCGATGTCGGGCCTGACAGACATCTGGAGATAGTGATAGATGACAACTCCAAAACGGTGATAGCTGTGATATTCTCGGGCACTGTCAGCGGAGAGGGCAAAGCCACGTATATATCAAACTATCCAGTTATAGCACCTCAAAAAATATTTTCAGGAAATATAAAATTTATTTTAAAGAATACAACAAATACAGGAGATTTTGTAATATATGTCACAAATATATATGAATCTGTGAAGAAGCCATAGTTATATTTCAATTATATTTTACATTCAATCTTGTGCCTTATGTCAACAGTTTATGTAAATAATATTAAGTAATAAGAAATTATAAAGAAGTATGTGCGAACCGCAGGACCATTGATGAATATTCTACTGGTAATCCTCGGATCTGTGGTGTTGATAGAGCTTGCTTTCGTCTACTCGGTGTCAAGGTTATTGGATGCAATTACTGAGTACTGCAGAAGAAAAGCAGAGAGCTTAAAGAGCGGCAAAAATTAATCTTAGGTGAAAATTGGTTCAATCAAAAGAGCATTTTCTGATGGAACATGGACAGAGCAACACGGTTTATCACTAAGCTATCTTGTTGTAATACTTCTGAAGATATACAAGGCATCATTATTATTGACACATATGGTTATAATATCGAGCTTGGAAATATAAGATCTTATGGTAACTGGATCTCCTTTAGCCCGGCATCCCTCCTATTATCTGTATTGGTGGGTTCCATGATGCTATTATGTGCATGCATATCAATGCAGCCAGAGAGAATGCTGTAAGCTCCCTCAACGAGGATGTGACATGTCCTGTCCTTATTGTGCCAAGTGTAAGTGCTAACAAAATGCTTGTCATCAAAGCCTGCATCATAAGCCCATCCTTCATTGAATCAGCCACCTGCTGGGATGGAATTGGAAGGTTCAGCAAAGTGACCATTATCACCATGCTCACGATCACAAATAGATATGAAAGAACGGCTGTGATGTAGTTTCCCTTCTTCTCAGCCTCCAGCTCATACCATATCTCCCTAGTCCTCGTCATAAACCTGGATATTGTGCCAAATGCATCGTGAAGATCCACTCCTGATTTCAGAGCTGTTATTATGAGCATTGTCGACATCCTAGATACTGATTGCCTCAACATGTTCGCCATCCCCTCCAGCATATCGGAGTATGGCATCCTCAGCTCAGCCCAGTACTTAACCCTCGCCATGAACTCTTTTAGGGATCTGTAGCTTGCCTTCATCCCTGCTATAGCAGATGAGAACGATTTCCCTGTCCTGAGCTCAGTAAACAGATCCTCCAGGAAGGAGGGAAACTCGAAGGCTATCCCATATAGGTTCCTCTCAGTCCCTGTTATCACAATGGTTCCGGCCAGAGCCCCAATGAAAATCGAGAAAGCTGCTATCTCCCATCCCTTCAGTGTGCTTAAGAACAGAAGGAATTCCCCTGGTACACCTGAGGCTGTCAGGTGCAATGAAGGGATGTTCAGCAGGACCAGTGCTGTGAGCATGCTTCCAGCTAGGAATGTCCCCCATGCAACAGCTACCTTTTCCCCTGGAAAGTAGAAGTATTTGGGCGTCATCACCTTGAATATGACTACGAAGAAAGGAGCAGGAAGAACTGATGTCAGAAACACTATGTTTGACAGCCCTCCTCCTCCAAATCCCGACACAAGGCTCTCAAATGTGAACATCAGTATTGACACAAATGGAAATACAGTTGCAACAATTACATAAATTATAAGCACCATCATCAATAGCTCAACGCTCTTCCTCATGCCTATTAGGGTTCTCTCAACCGTGTCCTCAACCTCCTGCTTCAGCATCTCCCCTATTGCCTCCCCTCTTGTGAAGTAGTAGTCCCTTATCCTGCTGTATATCTTTGCCCATGCAGAGCTCGGGGATGTCCTTATGTTCGTCTCCAGCCCATCTATCGTCCCTGCTGCCATTAGCCTATCGGATGCCTTGTTGAAGTACTCAGATACCTCCTTGTCCTCAGATATAGACGCTATAGATCTCAAGCTCTCCCCAACAGATCTTCCAGCCTCCTGCAGGAGCCACAAAACTGACATGAATGCCCACATGTTCTTCTCAAGCTTTGATGCCAAGTTCATTCTGGCAAGAAGAGGGCTTAGAAGGAACATTCCCATCGGAATTGCAGTTATGACAAACATCCTGACAGGATCTGTGAGCATCCCAAATCTGTACAAAAGAGAATCTAGGAGGAACATAAAAGCCCCTATTAGAAAGGTTCTCACCAGAAAGTGCCTCCTTGACATCCCAAATCCGGATGAGATGAAGAACTCCTCGCTAAACGGGTTCAACTCTGGCCACCTCCTTCGATATCCTTCTCTCAAGCTCGCTTGCCTTCTCCAAGTACTCCTCGTAGAGAGCCTCAATCGGTATATTGTGCTTTATGTGAATCTCCTCCATCAACTTGCTGTTCTTCAATGGATCCCCAACTAAACCCTCCATTTTTCTGACAAAAACATCGTGTAGTGTTACATCATTTCTGATGGGGTCAAACAGTATTTCAGCTATTCTCACAACTCCTCTAAAAGTCCCCTCCCTCCTTGTTAGGACAGCCACCTTGAAGCTGGCTATCTGCTCAGCTGTCAGGTTTATTGGATCCGACTTAAGCCTCTGTATGAGGCCTTCTAACGTGTTGCTGTGGAATGTCGTGAGGGAGGTGTGGCCCAAGTTTATGAATTGAATGAGGAGCCTTGTCTCCTCCCCTCTTGATTCTCCAACCACAACATAATCTGGCCTCATCCTGAGCACATCTCTCAGAAGATCGGGTATCTCAAGCCCCTTCTCCCCCATTCCGGGAGGCTGCCCTAGCAATGAGGTCCAGTTGCCGTGATAAGGAAGATATATCTCCTGAGTGTCTTCAACTGTCACTATATGAGCTTGCCTCGGGAGAAGGGATAGAAGAACGTTGAGCAAAGTAGTCTTCCCTGATCCCGTTTCCCCAACTATGAAACCGGACATCCCATGCTCTATTAAGAGCCACAGATATGCAGCAGCCTCTATGCTCAATGCTCCTGATCTTATCAGGTCCTCTATTCCGGGCCTTCTTACGAACCTTCTTACAGTGAATATTGTTCCTCCTCCTGATGCAGCAGAGCCGAATAGGGCATGAACCCTGCTTCCATCTGGAAGCCTTCCCTCAAGTCTAGGCTTTGCCAGAGACACCTGCTTCCCCACGTGCTCTGCAAATTTCAGGACTATCCTCCTCGCCTCCTCCTCCTGAAGCTCTATCTCGGTTCTAAGCCATGTCGCGAGATCTGCTACATAGACATAAACATATCTTGACCCCCTTGCAGGGAGCGTTATGTCCTCTATGTATGGATCGTGCATCAGAGGATCTATGGGACCGTATCCCTCTATGTCCCTGTACAGATAGTATACAAGGAAGTTCTTAAGCATCTCATTTTCCTTCAGCTTCAGCTCCTTTATCGCTCTTTTTGCTGCTTGCTCATATATGACATCCATTTTCTCCCTTTTTGATAGGTCTATCCTGAGAAGTACATACTCCTTTCCTATCCTCATGAGCTCAGGAAATATCTCATCAGGTATCTTGGGCTCCACTAGGACATAAGTGTTCCCTCTCACACCTCTGTATGCGAAGTTCGGCACAAGCTCAACAACATTATCCAGCGCAAGTGAGTCCAATACCTCCTTTGGACTCTTCAGCTCAATTTTTATCTCTTTTTTCTTCTTCTTTCCCTCATCCTTTTTCTTTTCCTTACCCTGTGGCATCAATATTCCATGCTCAACGTTAGTATTAAATTTATCCTGCACAATCATTTAGTATGCGGTATGGAATATCAACTGTCGTTGTATCCCTTGTGCTCATGGTAATAGGAGTGTTTCTGGCGATCATGGTGTACTTAGTGCTGAGCGGTGCCCTTCCCTCGATGTATCAGAGGCAGGAGGCAGCTCTGCCAAAGACAAATATACAGATAATAAATTTCATAAATAATACCAATGCTGGCGATAGCTGGAATGTAACTATTAGGAATAACGGCCCTGTCTCCCTTCAAGTCGGTGGTAGGGACAAGTGGCAAGTCTTCATAGACGATAGACCTGCTTTAATTCCTTTAGAGCAAGGTATAATTGCCAAAGAGGCTACCGGTGACAGAGATGTGACAAACGACCCGAACTACAGCGTACCAGTAAATGGAGTTATAGTAATAAAAGTGACGATATCCCTGAGTACTACCTCGCCTCACACAGTGAAGGTATTTGGTCCTCAGGCAACTCAGGCATTTGCAGGATGGTCTCCAAAGAGCTAAGACTACATAGAGTGTAGAAAATGATGAACCAAAACATGCTTCCCTCCATTATCTCTCTCTTAATGCTCCTAGCAGCTGCTCTACAGGACATAAAAAGCAGGGAGATATCGGATTTAACTTGGGCATTCGGCTGCCTTCTGGGCATTATTATAAATCTTAACAACTATAGCTGGAGCTATATTCCCAAGGCCATCTTCTTCCTCCTCTTTTTATCAGTCATATGGATCATGAAGCTGATGGGAGAAGCAGATATACTGGCTTATGCCTCCCTCCTTGTCACTCAACCATCAGCGGCAGGGTATATACCTCCGGCAATGGCCACGTTCATCTACTCAAACCTCCTCCTTCTCTCAGCCCCTCTGTACAACTTCGTAAAAAATTTAAAAAATTTGAAAATGTTAGATGAGTTTGATGAGCCATATTTAAAGAAAATATTATCTCTTTTTCTAATAAAGCCTGCTTACAGAAGGGATCTTGAGAGGATAAAGTACTATGACATAGCTGAAATTTGTGTGAATGGAAGGAAGAAGCTCGACATCTCCAGATCCCTGTCAGGGATAAAGAAGGGTGAAATTCCCGACAGGGAGCCCGTCTGGATAATACCCACCTATCCCCTTATGCCATTCATACTTGCAGGGCACATCCTCACCTTAATGCTGGGAGATCCTGTTGGCCTCATATTTGGAAGAGTGAGCTACTGACCTCAATTCATCATTTTTCTGTCAAAGCTTCATCTATTTCCTGCAAGAATCCATTCCCACAGAGGAACTGCCCTGATCCTCCTTCCCTCTCTCTCAATCTCATCCTCATAATCCCACGTTATCAGAGTGAGATCTTTACATCTCAGCTCCTCTCCAGCCCTAAGCAGGGAATCCAGCTCCTCCTTTCTGATCTCATCCCTGCCTGATGCGAAAACAACCTGTATCAACTGCTTCACAATAGGGCCCTGCTTCACCAGAAAGTCCACCTCCCTCTGCCTGTGATCCTTCCAGTAGAATATCTCCCAGTCTGCATTGAAGTAGCTTTTTCTTCTCATGAGCTCAACTGCCACCAGGTTTTCCATGAGCCTTCCGAAGTTCTCAGATATCCTGAAGCCCAT
>NZ_RCOS01000122.1 GCF_003947435.1 Candidatus Methanodesulfokora washburnensis | reverse complement strand
CCCCGTTGTTCCCCTGCCCAGCAATTACAGTGAAGGTCTTTTTACTAACGCCGATCTCCCTCAATATGACGAAATAAAGCGCATTTCCGGCATTCTCCATGAGAAGATCGTATCCTATTCCGTAATCCTCAGCTGCTCTTGAGTCTATCCTTCTGATCTCCTCCACTGTGCAGACTTTCATCGATAAACCGAGCTTATCCTGATAAAAAAGTTAACCGCTGGAGAGCGTGAATACTGAAATATAAATTTATGTATCTCTTCCTTGTGTTTTCTTGTCATTAGTTTGATTAAACATTCAGCTAAAAAATTCTGAGAAGGATAGCACATTTCATCTCATGAAAAATGAATTCTCGAAATCCTTGAGATATAAAGAAATTCCTATGTTAATGAAATCACTTCGTCATCCGGTGATTTTGTCAAATGAAGCTTGCGTCTGCTGAGTTTTTCGATGTGTTGGGTAGTTATACACTGCTTCTGGCTCTCTCTTCGTCAGAAAACTTCCAGATACCTCTTCGTGGATAAAGTATTTGTATGCCCAGCTCCTCGGCCAATGCATCGCTTATAAGGACGTCCTCAGTCAATGGATTTATTAAAGCGTTGGCCAAGACCTCCTTGCTCGCCCTATCCTCAGCTAGAACCCTCACAAATACCGATTGAGGCACTTCATATCCCTCAACCTCACCGCCAGCTGTGGTAAATATTATGGATAGAGATCCATCTGGTTGAGGCCAGAGGCCAAGCGTTTTAGCCGCATTTGAAGGCATGAGGATGTCAGGCTCCTCGCTTTTGACATTCTCCGCGGCTAAAGCCGGGAGATTCCCGGTTTGTCAGCCTTAGGCCTCATCCTACCGGGTTCAGGGCTGTGTCAAGACCAGGGCATAATGCCCTACCAGCCCCTGGATACGGCATATAGCCGTACCCCCGCTTCGCTGGAATCCCCTTTTTCAGCTCGGAGCCTTATTCCAGCTTTTGGTCATCCGAGCGACTCGCTCGACATAACTATCATGGATTTATATTTAAACTTTGCCCATTCATCCCAGAGCTAAAGCTCTAGGCTTTCTGGGCACCTTTCCTGTAAAACCTGTGTTCACAAGAGCTGTTAGCATCACTCCCTCGTTCAAATCCCTGCGTCTAACCTCTACTCTCAATCTGACCGGCATCAATATCTCCTTTCAATATCCTCTTAGCCTCCTCCTGGCTGATTGGCTCGATTCTTATCCTCCCTCTTACCTCCTTGATCCTCACATAGCCAACCTTGACTTTTCTGGGCACAAGCAACATTAGCTGTGCGGGTTAATAAACCTGTTCCGTAAACTGATTCTAAAATTTAATTAGAATAAATAATATATTAAGTTAGTAGTTTCAAAAAAGTAAAAATTTGAGAAAATCTCTATCAGGATGAGAGTATGAGCTTGACTGCCTCGACAAAGTAATCTATTGGTGTGCCATACTTTGCGAACACGCTGTAAGCCACAGGAATTCCTTTTTCATTGTCATACCTGACAATCCAAGCACTGTGCCCAGGCCTGTTTAGTGGATCTAGTCCATAAGGCGGGAACGATCTCTTCACTATATTCAGAATGAGTGTGCTATTAACAAAGGTGACACTCCTATACTCCTGTAGATACTTTTTCATCATAGGAAATACTTCATCAGGATTATTGGGAACCTCTATAGCCCTAGCTCCCTCCAGAATCCTCGCGTTTATCTCCCCTCTCATATCTCTCTCATATGCACCCTTTGTATACAGAATTATATCACTTGAGCTTATTCCCTCCCATATTGATATTCCAACCGTTATCTCGGCCTCCTGCTCTGTAGTAGCCCCCTTCTTGCTGTATAAAGCAATAGCACATGGAAATTCCTGAGGTCGAATTCTGGGACACTTATCCCTCCAATCAGTCGGCACCTTCACTATAGTAAGGACCATTCCACCTGGAAGTGCTTCAGGTATGTGAATATCAATCCCTGATACACTTTTTGCAAGCTTCTTGTACTCCTCAAGTGACATGTTCTCATATCTCACTTTCTCTACTGCTGGAGGTGCAAGAACCCATCCACTCGAGTTTAAGTGCGTCAAAAAGCTTCTCAGGGACTCAAGACTCTCTTTGCTCACATTTAATCTAGCTAAAAAGTTCTCCAAGTCATCCTTCGTCATCCACCACTTCTCATATAATCTCATGACAATTTTCTCATCTCCCAAGTCTATTTGAATTATCATTCCCTCTATGTCCAAGCTCCAAGAAAGCCTGTCCACAGCAGGAGAAAACATATGAGAGCCATTCTGGGATATCACCCTAATTTCTGTCCTGCTTATCTGCTGGGATTCGTTTTTCTGCTCTACATTAACTGTCTGATTTTGATGAATTTTAAGGTTCTCATACGCCTGATTTTGATTGATCGTGATGTTTTTATATGTCTGGTTTGAGATAGGAATCTGTTGGCTGGTAAATCTCTCCTGGCTTATTCTGCTGTACAGAAAAGCTCCCAAAAAGACCAGAAACGCAAGGAGGGAGATCAGATAAATCGCCCTCATAATGACACCTCAAGGGCCATATGCATAAAATTCATAGTCAGAGACTTCTATTATATGATAGGGAGGATCTAGGACTACAGAGTGCTGATCCCACAAAGACCATGATCCACCGTAATTATACTCAAGATAACTGAAATGGGTTCCGGTGATGCTGGTCTTCGGAGGGTTATTTGTTGTATAGCTAACTTCAGCCTCTGCTCGAAGGTCTACAGCATAAGGCGAGGGAAGGCTAAGATATTTACTTGCTATAAGATAATAGTCTATATAGTAGTACCATGTTGTGAATGTAACGCCGGTCTTCTGCACAAAGTAGAGGTGCGTGGTGCCAGGTCCGGGCCCATACCCCAAGAACTGGGGCCCGCTATAGCCGTTTTGATCCCACCACTCATAGTAATAGTGCAGTCCATAGGAGGGACTTTTCCAGTACCCTAACTGGACCCAATAATAAGGGGTACGAGGATTATTTGATTGAAATGTTACAGAGATCCACTCTGCCAGATGAGCATCATAAACCACGGGATTTATCGTATAGATGTTTGCAGATAGTCCTGTTGTAAACGGAGCGATGGATGCCTTGTTGTATTTGTAACCGGCATAGGCCCATCCTCCATACTGTCCAGTTGCACAGATCACGGGGAGAAACAGAAAGGACAACGATATAGCGAGCTTATAGCTCGATCTCATGCATACCCCGAGATACTGAAGATCTACTTAATATTCTTTTTTCGGCATTTGTTTTTTTAGTTCGTCTTTAATCTAAAATGCTCAATTTGTCCAATGCCAAGCTAACTTCTTAAAAAGAATTCTACCAAAGAAGGGATGTGAAGGCATACATAATATCTGTCAGCATGGGATACGGCCACCAGAGAACTGCTTTCTCCCTAAGGCATTTAGGAGAAGTGATAAATGCAAACGACTATGATGGAATCCCGGAGAAGGACAGAAGGATGTGGAACCAGCTCAAATCAGGATACGAGCTTATATCAAGGATAAAGGGCATACCAATAGCAGGTGATATTGCTTTCTCCCTTTTTGATTTATTTCAAAGGGTTCCAAAGTTCTACCCAAAGAGGGATCTCTCAAGACCCAGTCTTGCTCTCAGATTGTACAGCTACATGATGAGAAGGGGTTTTGGGAAGGATCTTATATCAAGGCTGAAGGAGAAGCCCCTGCCAATTATATCAACTTTTTTCGTCCCAGCATTCATGGCAGAGCACTTTGAGTATCCAGAGGAGATATACTGCGTGATCTGCGATGCAGATATCTCTAGGACATGGGCTCCTCTTCGTCCAAAAAGCTCTAAAATAAAGTATTTTGCCCCGAATCAGAGGGTTGTCGAGAGGCTGAAGCTTTACGGAGTCAGGGAGGAGAACATATTTCTGACCGGATATCCTCTTCCAGTGGAGAACATAGGCTCAGAGAGGATGGAGATACTGAAGGAGGACATGAGAAACAGATTAGTAAACCTAGATCCAAGGGGAAAATACATGGAGAAGTACGGTGATCTAGTTTTTGACAAGCTAGGAAATCTTCCTGAGAGATCAGATCATCCTCTGACAATACTCTTCTCAGTTGGCGGAGCTGGAGCTCAGAAGGAGATAGGAGCCGCTATATTGAAAAAGCTATGTCCTATGATAAGGAGAGGGGAAATAAGAGTTATCCTCTCAGCTGGGATAAGGAGATGGGTTATGGAATACTTTTTAAACTGCATAAAGAAGCTCAAGCTTGAAGACCTGATGGGCAATTATATCGACATAATATATGAGGAGAGAATAGAGGATTACTTCGAGAGATTCAACTCAGCATTGAGGAAGACCGATATCCTCTGGACAAAGCCATCGGAGCTCTCATTCTACTCAGCCCTTGGAATTCCCATAATAGCATCCCCTCCCATTGGATCGCATGAGGAATCAAACCTGAGATGGCTTGTTAAATCGGGATATGGGGTTCCTCAGGGGGATTTGAGGTACATCGATCAGTGGCTCTTCGACTGGCTTGACAACGGATATCTGGCTGAAATGGCAATGGAGGGCTTTGTCGAGGTGGAGAAGCTCGGTGTGTTCAGGATCAGGGATATAGTTTTTGGATTATAAAATATTTAAGCAAATGAAGAAAAAGTTTATACTGGTTCTCTGATATACCAGTCTATGTTTAGACCAGTACATGCTAGCATAATGGATGCCATCCTCCTTCATCCAGAGGGGATATCACTGAACAAGCTTGCCAAGGAGCTGAGGGGTAGGGTATCGAGATCAGTCCTTCTTAGAGAAGTGAGGAGAATGAGGGAAATGGGGCTTATTACAATAGATGAGGACGAGAAACACAAGCAGAGAAGAATTGTTAACATAAAGGAGGAGGTAATCGAGGCTGTTAGAACTCTGGAGGAACAGGAGATCAAAAGTCTGGATGAAGCAGTGGGATCAGTGAAAAAGATGCTTCATGCATATGCCGAAGCTAGAAGGAAGGTGAAGAACAAGCTGATCCTTGAGTACATGAAACATAGGATGAAGACAAGATTTCTGGCTATTTTGGAGGCGATAAAATGAGGATTTCGGTAAAAGCAGATAATTTGAGAAGGGCTGTGGAGATCTTCAAGGAGTTGAGAGAGAAATATCCGATGAGATCGATAGAGGTGTTTGTGGTGAGCGATAATGACGGAAGTCATCATCACAACTGACAGAACCATGATGACAAACCATCATGGAAAGGAGTTCATCGGCTTCATGACAACAGCTCCCCCAATATTCATGCCGGAATGGCTCTGGATGAAAATATCTGCACCTAAAATGAAGGTTAATGAGAAAGGAGAGCCATGGCAAGCCCCATATGGGCTTAGGAAGATAGAAGCTGCCCTTCTTGATGCAGGAATAGATGCTGCTGTGATAGATCCGGATCATCTTGGAAAGCACATCGATGAAGCTAAGGTAATCGCCATAGGCCATCACGACTACTTTGCACTCGGACCCCCAAGCAGTGAGTGGTGGGTTCTGACAGGAAAGGAGCCTGTCAACTCAAAGAGCTTCAGAAAGCTCATGGAAAGACCTGAAATAAGAAGAGCAAAGAAAAATGGTGCAAAAATTATAGTTGGGGGTCCTGCTGCTTGGCAATGGCTTTACATGCCGGAATTAATTGATAAATGGGGAGTAGACACCGTAATAGATGGAGAAGGAGAGAAAGTAACAGTTGAAATTGTAAAAAAAGCTCTTTCTGGGGAGGAGCTTCCGAAGTTCATTCAAGTTGGAGCGGAGGATGTGCCGTCCCTCCATCAGATACCGCTCATAAAGAAGGCATCTGTGAACGGTCTTGTGGAGATCTCAAGGGGATGTCCAAGGCGTTGCAGGTTTTGTTCTGTCACTTTAAGGCCCTTGAGGCATTACACTCTGGAGATGATAGAGAGGGAGCTCGAGGTGAACAAAAGAGCGGGGGTGGAGGGATGCATTCTTCACTCGGATGATGTCCTTCTATATGGCTCTGACAGCGTTTATCCAAGGCCTGAACCAATAATAAAGCTACATGAGCTGGCAAGAAAGTACTTTAAAAGCGTTGGATGGAGCCACTTCAGCTTATCTGCAGTGAAGTATGCTGAGGAAAATTACAAGCTGATGAGCAGGCTTTCCGAGATGTTGCTTGAAGATGATGATTATGTAGGGGTTGAAGTTGGAATAGAGACTGGAAGCCCTGATCTAGCTGAGAAAATAATGCCGGCAAAAGCACTTCCTTACAGCGCTAGGGAGTGGCCATCTGTTGTTATAGATGCTTTTTCCATAATGCATGAACTGAGAATAGTCCCTGCAGCAACTCTCATAACAGGCATCCCAGAGGAGAAGCTGGAGGATGTCACAAAGAGCTTGGAGCTTGTGGATGAGCTGAAACCTTACAGAAGCCTCATAGTTCCGATGTACTTTGTTCCAATGGGGCTTCTCAGGGACAAGAATTGGTATAGAGCACAGCCTACACAGGAGCAGATGGATCTTATGAAAGCCTGTTTGAGGCACGACCTTTTCTGGATTGATGACTTGGCGAGATGGTATCTTAGAAAAGCGAATCCTCTTTTAAGATTATCCATAAGAATTTTTATATCTCTTGTGAAGAGAGCTGCATCTAGATACCTTTTTATATAACAAATGCGTTGTGACAAATGCGTTACAGGCTCATGGACGTGCTTGCATGTCCAATATGCAAGTCCTTTCCCCTGAATCTCCATGTGATAAGGGAGGAGAAAAGAGAGGCAAAGAAAGCAGAAGGAGTAAAATGCGAGCTTTACTGTGGTCTTAAAAGGGGATATATATCAGAGCTAAAGGATCTAGATTGCTCCTCATGTCTCGGCATAGAGATAGAGGAAGCTGTAATAACCTGCGACAAATGCGGCAGATGGTATCCCGTGCTCGAGGGAATACCAAGAATGCTTCCGGATGAGCTGAGAAGCAGAAAGGAGGACGAGGAATTCCTCTCCAAATTTGGAAATTTGCTGCCAAAGAAAGTTTTGGAGAGAGGTCCTGTTGGGAAAGGCTGACAAAAAGAATTTAAGCTTCCTTATGCATGCATAAACTATCTTGTGCCGTCTAGATGAGGCCTATGCTGGAGATAGACCTCCCGTATATTCTGGTGGATGGAAGGAGATTTAGAGGAGATGTGAGAAGAATAGAGGATCTGAGACCTGTTTTAATGGATAACTTGAGCGAGGAAGGAGATGCTTATTACATGTTCAGGGACGTGAGACCAGTTCACGAGACTCTCAGGTATGACATAACAGTGATGCCGGCCAGAATTTTGGGAAGGGAGTTCATAAAGACGATGGGGCACTATCACGATGGCCCATATCCGGAGATATATGGTATCCTGAGGGGGGAAGCTATTTTCATCCTGCAGAAAAGAGCTGGAAGGGATGAGGTTCTGGATGATCTAGTGCTGATAAGAGCAAAGGAGGGAGAGATCGTAAGAATACCTCCATATTATGGGCATGTGACAGTGAATCCATCCAAATCAATGCTTGTTCTTGAGAACATCATCTGTAGGAAGTGCAGATCGGATTATGAGCCCTACATCAGGATGAGAGGGTCTGCCATATATGTGACAGTGGATGGAATTGTGAGAAACAACAGATACCTGTATGTTCCCAAGCTTAGAGAGGAAAAACCGGATAAAGGGGAAATTTTCAGCTTAGATTTGAAAGATCTCCTGAAGTTATGTCCCTATCAATGAGTTAGACCAAAATTCACGGTGTTAGAAAGATTTTCAATAGCTCTGCTAGCCTATCCTTTGCGCGCAATCTATTGCAGCTATTTAGAAAAAAGTGTAGTAATGATGCAAGCCAAGACAATGAAGAATCAGCTTGTGTCTTCCAAGAAGGATATCCTCTTAACTCCGCTGCATTTCGATAAAACCTCTAGTTTGGGCAAATCTTTCGGAATAACAAGCTCTTCGCATCCATCTATTGCAATTATATTGGATAAGGACTCCCTGCTTATCCTCAGCGTAAGCTTTTTTATGTTTTTAAATATAATTGGCCTTCCCAGTTCCTTAACATCTTTATCCTCGACTGCAAGCTCCTCAATACCCCCTATTGATGCCGGAATTCTCTTTGAGAGCTCTCCAGGTAGATGAAGGATTCTCATGTAGATCTTCATTGCCTCATTCATGAGCTCTCCCACTGTCTTCCCCATCTCCTTGGCAAGAGAGGAGAAGCTTCTGTAAACCTCCGACTCCAGACCTCTTATTGTCACATCCCTCTTCTCCTCGGACATCCTTTCACTCACCTCCTCCGACATGGTATCACATGCAATACATGCAACACATTCTATATAAGCTTTTCTCTTCTTAAATGATATTAATTATTATTTAAAAGCTGATTAAAATATATCAATACCTCAGAAGCCCAATCCTTCAAAATCGACAACTAGGTAACATATTTTTGATATGTCTTCGGTTATTTCGGTAATTTTTAAACTAAGTTGCTTTACCTTGGTTCTCATTATCAACTATATCTGTAGCACTAAAAGGAAAAATTTTTATAGAACTCGGTAGCTAATCCTAGATTTTTTCCTCCTCAGGTGCGAGGTGGGCCCTATGAGTGGTACTAAGAAAGAGAGAATCCCTCTCATAGGTCTCCCGGGAATGACGCATGAAGGAAAACTGGCCATGATATCCCAGTTTCTCGGCTTTGGAATGGATGCCTATGACATGGGCCTTGTGATAATACTTGCTCCAGTGCTCACACATGTTTTTGTTCCTCCCAGCAAAGCCGGTCTGGCTTGGCAGTACGTCATGATACTCCTGACCTATTCTATCACAATGGCCGCTAGACCATTTGGCTCAGCTTTCTTCGGGCATTATGCGGATAAATTTGGAAGAAGACGCATATTTTTGATAACAATGGCAGGAGTGGGCATAGTGGCAGGAGTTACGGCATTCTTACCAACGTACGCTGAAATAGGAATATGGGCTTGGGTCTTGTTTGCCCTGATGAGATTTCTCATGGGATTCATCTTCGGAGGGGAGTATGCTGTAGGACATACATTCGCCATGGAGCTATGTCCAAAGGACATCCGAGGAAGAGTGGGCGGAATCATTCAGTCCGGATTTCCATTTGGATACATGCTAAACGCCTTTGTATTTGCAGCATTCTCAGCTGTTATGAGCGAAGAGGCCATGATAGCGGTTGGATGGCGCTATGTATTTCTGACCGGGCTAATACCAGTTTTTATAGCTCTAGTGATTAGAAGAATGCTGCCTGAGTCTCCCATGTATAAGCTTGCTAAGGAGAAGGGAGAGCTGGAAAAGCATCCATTTCTAAGTCTATTCAAGCCGCCGACTCTCTGGACATTCCTTATAATATTGGTCTTCATGTCAGGCCTCTTTATAAGGGATTACACGGTCTACTCTTACATACCGGATATTCTGACGCTGAAAGGACGTGGTTTTGATTATACAACATACTCTCTAATCTATGGATTTTCCTTATTCATAACAGTATTGGGCTATATATTCTACGGATGGCTCTCAGACTATATCGGAAGAAGAAAATTAACTATTTTATGGAATATATACATATTAATAATAGGCATTCCTGCATACTACCTCCTGTATATCGCAGCTCTCTCTCACATCATAGGACTAGCTCTTCTTGCCACAATCATAGTCTGCTCTCTAAAGTTTACGTGGGGAATGCTGCCTGCATGGCTTGCTGAGAACTTTCCAACGAAGAGACGTTCATCCGGAGTTGGATTCGGCTACTCAGGCGGTGTTTTTGTGGGAGCATGGTATAGCATATACACATGGTGGGTTCATAGCATCCCGCAGATTCAAGCAATTGAAGGGGAAGTGCAATGGCTCTCTCCCGCTATAGTAGGAATAATAGGAGCGGTAATGTGCATCATAGCAATACTGTTTGTCCCTGAGAGAAAAGGTGTAGATTTGGCTGAGATAAAGGAATAAACCCCCTTCTCTTTTTATAGGAAAAATTCCTGTTTCAGAGATTCTTCACGGCCTAACTGCATCAGCTGCTTTTCAGCCTCTTTTTAATTTCAGCCACAGTATCCTGCACTGATAGATACATCCTCTCCCCTGTCAGGGAATCCACTACTGTAAGCATTCCCTCTTTCTCCTCCTTATCTCCCACAAATATGAGAAATCTGATGCCAACTTTTCTTGCATGCTCCCTCTGCGATCTTTGATCTCTCCTCATCAGGTCAACTGCTGTCCTTATTCCATTATCTCTCAGCTCCTTGCAGATTTTCCAGCAGAAGTCCCTGTTCTTATCCGATATGGATATCAAATATGCCTGCGTTAACGCAGTTTCCTTTTTGAAAATGCCTGTTTCAAGACCCACTTCTATCAGCCTCTCAACTCCTATGCTCGCCCCTGTCGCGGGCACATCCTTGCCTCCGTACATCTTTATCAGGCTGTCGTATCTGCCCCCTCCAGCAACGCTTCCTATCCTCTGGTCTTTCAGAACAACCTCATAGACAGGGCCTGTGTAGTAATCAAGTCCCCTGACCAAGCTCATATCAAAAACCACCTTGCTTTTATTGTTAACCAAGTCAATTATCTCGAGCAGATTTCTTGTTACTTCTCTTATCTCATCGCCCCCTATTTTTTCAACATCTTCAATTTCTTTTATCGATATAATCTCCTTTATTTTTGTTATCTCCTCCTCTTTAAGCTGATCCCTGAGCTCCCTCGATACACCATCCCATCCTATCTTGTCAAGCTTGTCCACTGCTCTGTAGACCTGCACATGATCTATTCCCATCTTGGACAGTATTGAGGAGAGAATCCTTCTATCGCTCAGCCTTATCTTTATCTCAAATCCAAACTGGGATATGGCATCGTCTATCAGGTTTATTATCTCTGCATCAGCTTCAGGGTATGGAGATCCAACTATATCAGCATCACACTGCCAGAACTCCCTGTACCTTCCCCTCTGCGGTTCCTCATGTCTCCAGACTCTCCCTATTTCATATCTCTTAAATGGCAATGGCAGCTCTGGATGCGATGCTACATACCTGGCGAGAGGAGCGGTGAGATCATACCTGAGCGAGAGCCATTCCTTGCTCAGGAAATCTGGAAAAACAAAGAGGAGCTTGTTTTCCGCCTCCTGCCCATACTTCCCTTTCACAGTCTCCCATAGTTCTATGGAGGATGTCTCCATCGGCTCAAATCCATATCTCCTGAATACCTCCTCTATTGCAGATATAGTCCTCTGCCTAACGATCTCTATCTCAGGAGGGAAGTCCCTGAAACCCCTTGGAAGCCTCAGCATCCAAGTGTAAAAGCGGGCCATATTATAATCTTGATGCCAAAGAAAATTCACAATTATAAAAAACAGTTAGCGAAAAGCTCCTATCAGCAATTCTCCCATAAACCACAGAATTATGGGAATTGTAAGGCCCGGGAGGGGCCTTTTCGTCCTCTTTAGCATAAGAACCGTGATTACTATTCCAGCGTTCAGCAACAAAACTGGAATAAAAAGCAAAGGTAGTGATTCAGATAGAGCAGAGGAGGAAGCTGCAAGGGAATATGAGAATAGATCCCCGAGCCCGACTGCAACATTTCCATGCTCTACAAAAAGAGGCCTCAGCACCCTCTCAGCATGGAACTCAAATATAGAGGAAAGAGGTCCTTTGAAAACAGAATATGCATCGAATATCGCTAAGAAGAGAAGGAAAATCGATATGAATATCTTTGGAAAGAAGGAGACAAATAGGTATGATAGAATCGATGAAAGGACGCACTTTGCCACTTTTCCAGCAGTTCCCTGTCTCATGGAAAAGTAAGCGAGCAGAGCTCCTGCCGGTATCGATATAGGAGAGGGTATTATATAAAATAAGGAGAAGATGGAGCTGTATGCTATAATTAGAGCAATTAGAATCCTCAGAACTCTCTCTATTTTTCTCCTTATGAGGTACACCATGAAGATGGATGAGACAAAGGCAAGCACCACATAAAGAGATGATAGGCCGATTGACTCACCAGCTGTCATTGAGAGCTCCGGTGAGGGGGATGTGAGCATCACTAGGAGAATGGAGATCAGTTGAGGCAGGATGAGCCAGAGAATTATGCTCATAATGAAAGCTGATTCCCCAGATATAAAAATCGATTGTTTACTCGCATCAATACATCTACTTATAAAGTATTTTTTGTCCTTTAGCGGAACTTTTTCCGAATGATTTTTTTATTAAGCCTTCTCTGCATGCTGTATGATCTCCATACTGGAGGATGCTGCTGCTCTGGGAATCCATGTTGCCTATGCAACAGCTGATGTCAAAGTTGAAAGCAGATCCGATGAGATGGATGAATACTCAAGGGAGCTCATAAGATCGGCTAGAATAGATGAGGAGATAATAAAAGCATATAGGAGCTTCTACTGGAGGATAGGGATAGATCCTACTAAGACAAGGCCTAGCAATGAGGCCATGTTGAGAAGGGTTCTCAAAAGAGGGGAATTTCCCAAGATAAACAATGTTGTTGATGCGATAAACATGGCTAGTTTTGCCACCCTAATTCCAATAGGCCTCTATGACCTTGATAAGCTCTCACCGCCGATATTAGTGAGGCTTGCTAGGGAAGGGGAGGTTTTTCATCCGATAGGAGGTGGTGTAATCAAGTTGAGAGGAGGGGAACCTGTTGTTTCAGATTCAAAGGTTATAATGTTCCTCTACCCATACAGGGACTCGGATATGACAAAAGTGGATGAGAACACAAAGAGGGTTCTTGTTCTCGGAGCTGGTGTCGAGGGAGTGGAGATCCCAGCGATAAGAAGGGCTGTAAACATGGCAATTGAGCTTTTAGAGAGGTTCTGCCACGGAAAAAGAACCTCCGATACATTAGTTGTCTGAAGAAGCTTTTTCCAAGGCCTCTATTATATCGGATTTCTCAACCCCCACTATCTCGCAGTTCCTAAGCACAGATTCAGCTATTCTTCTAACTTCCTCCACGTGAGCCCCAATAAGCCTGAACTGGAGCTCATCTATTCTTCCCTCCGGAAAGGCGAAGAAGTCTCCTCCTATCAAAACTCTTTTTATCACGCCAGAATCTACCTCCACAATAACATCTACCTCCTTTTCCCTCCTTATCAGGCACCTTCCCAATGCATCACCTCATCCAGTTCCACTCTCTAGACCTATATCTTGCCTCTATCTCCCTGATTGCCTCCAATCCAATTTCCTCCGCATTTGTTTCCTCCAGTTTTTCACCCAATGCCTCCGAAAATCCCTCTATTGCACTTGAAAGAACTTCATCAAAGCTCACTTTTCTTCCAAGCTCTATCTCAGCTGTGGTCACTCTCTCCCTTATTGAGCTGAGCCCTTTCTGAGCAAGCTTCTTTGGGGGAAGAAGCACTCTCTCCATCACATCAAGATCGGTTCCATACATTATCGTCCCATGCTGAAGGAGAAAGCCCGATCTTCTCGTCTGAGCACTTCCGGATATCTTCTTCTTGTTGACAACCACATCGTTTATCGGGGAGAACTCAGCTTGAATTCCCATCCTCCTTAAGGTGAGAACTACACCATTGCATATCCTTTTGAAGCTCTCCAGAACTGATTCCCTCGCTGGAAGCACAACTGAGTATGTCAGCTCCCCTCTCTCATCGTGATAAACAGCTCCTCCCCCAGTTGCCCTCCTCACGAAATCTATGCCGAGCTTTCCTGCTTCTTCCAAGTTGATGGTCTCGCTCACCCTCTGAAAATATCCTATCGTGATAGCTGAGGGGGAGAACTTGTAAAACCTGACAGTTGGACCTATTTTTGGTGCTAAATTCAGGAGAAGCTCGTCCAGAGCCATGTTGAAGGCGGCATCTCCACTGATCAGTAGCAGACGCATCCTCTTTCAGCATTCCCCTGCTTTAAAACCTTTCTTAAGAGTTTTAAATTTAATCGCTTAGGGAGATTGATGAGAAGGTACTTATCAGCAGTTCTCTCATCCATAGGAGGCAATTTTTATTCGGCTGTGTGGCCTTTTATAGTCGCTGAAGCAGGGATCAGCCCAGAGAGCTACGGTTTATTTAACTCAATCTCAGGTTTCGTATCAGTTCTCTCAAGAGTTCTGGTCGGATTCATTGGAAGCAGTAGATCTGTGTTCTCAGCTGGAGTTATGATGTATGCTGCATCATCTCTAATCCTTCTGCTGGGAGCTAGCAGCTACACAGTGCTTCTATCCCTCATCTTCTCATCAACTGGATTTGCCCTTACAATGATAGGTATTAGAGTGCTTTTCAGCAGCGGAAAGAGAAAGGGCCTCAAGCTGGGATTTATAGTCTCCTCAGGTAATCTGGGAGTCATTCTTGGAGGTTATCTTGGCGTTTTGACTAATAATTTAGCTGGAAGAACTGTTATGCTTCTATCAGGGGCATTAATTTCCCTTTCCTCCATAGCTCTTATTCCTCCGATGAGAAAGGAGATCAGATCTATTTCTTTACGGGTTAACAGGAGCATCAGGAGGTTTATGCTGATATCGCTAATGGATAGCTTCATTTGGGCTATGTTTTATCCTTTTTTCCTTGTAACAGCACCAAAAATCGTGAAGGCAACTGATTTAGATATAGCTACTGCCCAAGCTGGCATGATGGTTACAGCAATAGTCTTCAATCCTGCAATGGGTGGTCTTTCCGATAGAGGAAACAGGGGCCTCTTCATGGCAATCTCCGAGTTAGTGGGAGCAATTTTAGTCCTTATTTATGGATATCCCATCGGAAAGATCAGCCTTTTCATAAGTTCTATCTTGATGGGCCTTGTTATAGCAACGTGGGATCCTATCGCATGGGCATACATCGCTGAAAGGGTTCCTGAAGAGGAGCTTCTCTCCCAAGCAGGGGTCTGGTCCTCCCTGACTGGAATCATGAGGGCAATAGCACCCTCTCTAGGAGGAATATCCTACACTTATCTGGGACATAGCACTCACATGACTCTGGTGGGCTCCCTTCTCATCATCCTATCGATTCTGATAGCAATAACTCTCATGGATGACAGGAAAGAATATATTTTATAACTGATATTTCAAAGTAAATCCTGATGGCAGCCTTCTATGCAACCTGTGCCCCAGGACTGGAGTTCGTTGCCGCTGAGGAGATAGAGAAAAAGGGGATTGGAAGGGTTGTCGAGAAAAGGGAGAGAAGGGGAAGGATATTCTTTGAATCCGATTTCGATATGATACCCTCAATGCACTGCTCTCTCAGGACTGTTGAGAGAATAGTGTACCTGTTAGCTAGGAGAAAAGCGAAAAAACTTGATGATATATACAGAATTGTCAGGGAGCTTGATTTCAGCATGATAAAACCCGATTGGAGCTTTGCCATAAGACCAACTAGGACTGGAGAGCATGACTTCACCTCAATTGATATTGCAAGAGTTTCCGGACAGGCTGTTATAGACAGCTACATGGCTGAGAGAGGAGTTAGGCCGAAGGTGAACCTAGAAGAGCCTGATGTCATCATAAGATGCGATCTAATAGACGATGATCTCACGGTGGGCATCGACATGACAGGAGACGATGGACTGCACAAGAGAAGATACAGGATATATCAGCACCCTGCACCGCTGAATCCAGCTATAGCTGCCTCTCTAGTGTATTTATCTGGATGGAGCTCCGATTTCTCCCTCCTAGATCCATTTTGCGGGAGCGGAACCATACTTTTTGAGGCAGGGATGATAGCTAAGAACACGCCGATATGCAAATATAGAAAGGACTTTGCCTTCAGGAAGTTCTTCGACTACCTGCCTGAAATAAGCGAAAGAGAGGTTCCACTGAGGCTTTATGGGGTTGAGAAATTCAGAAAACACATAGAAGGAGCTAAAAAGATCGCCGATTATGTCGGAATTCATCCCATGTTTATCCAGGGAGCTGCTGAGAGGATGAATGAGTACATCAGTGAGGTCGATTACATGGTGACAAACCCTCCTTATGGCATGAGAGTTGGGAAAAAGGGAATTATAGAGAGGATATACTCAGGTTTTCTCAGGTCAGCAAGCCTTGTTTTGAGGAAAAGAATGGTCGTCATAACATCGGAGATGAGGATATTCGAGAAGTACGCTGCTGAGCACTTCTCAACTGTTAAAAGGTATGATGTGAGATACGGAGATCTGATGACAGGAGTTTATATGGTGGAATTATGAGTAATCACCAGACATCTTATTAAACAATCCCCTCCTATTTTCCTGATGTTCCTTGTATCAGAATCCGGGGAGATCTCCCTGAAGTCAGATGCTGTCAGGAGGAAGTTTGAGGGAAAGCTTATTGAGAACATAAGGAGGGCAATTCCTGGAGCTGTTATCAGGAAGCTCGGGGGAAAGCTTGAGATAGAGGCTGACAACTCCTCCACGGAGAAATTGAGGAGGATATTCGGAATAGCATGGATAGCAAGAGCTGAGCGGTTGAACTCCTCGGATATGAGGGATATAGAGGAATTCTTCACAAAAAGATATGAGAGCTGGATACCTGAGGGGAAGAGCTTTGCGGTAAGGGTCAGAAGGGTTGGGAATCATCCTTACACAAGTGTTGATCTTGCAAAAAAGCTTGGATCCATTGCAAGAAGGAAAGTGGATCTGAAAAACCCTGATGTGGAGGTATTTGTGGAGGTCAGGGGGGATAAGAGCTACTTCTATGTTGGAAGGGAGAGAGGACCCGGGGGCCTTCCTCTCGGGACTGCTGGAAACCTAGTTGCACTGATCTCAGGAGGAATAGATTCGCCTGTTGCAGCTTGGATGATGATGAGGAGAGGTGCTTCTATAACAGCTCTTTATGCGATGTCTCCTCTCGCTCCAGAGGGATTTGATAGATTTGTTAAGGTTATCAGAGTGCTTAGGGAGTGGCACATAGGGGAGGAGCTGAGAGCATATGCCTACACTGCAGATTACGAAATACCTGCTGATGTTGCAAAGTATGCATATGTGCTGGAGAGGAGGATAATGCTCAGAGTGGCAAATGAGCTTGCTAAAAGGGTTGGGGCAAAGGGAATAGTGACGGGAGATTCCCTGGGACAGGTATCATCCCAGACTCTGGACAACCTGATGGCAATAGATGCCGCATCAGAGCTACCAGTTTACAGACCCCTAATATCGATGGACAAGGACCAGATATCCAACATAGCGAGGGAGATAGGGACCTTCAGCATATCCACGGAGAGGACTGCTCAGGAGTGCGGAAGCCTCACTATATGCGTGAAAAAGCCCGTCACTAAAGCTAGGCTGGATAAAGTGCTGGAGATAGAGAGAAGGATCAATGCGGAGGAGATAGCAAAAAGAAGCATTGAGACACTGCAGGATGTCACATCTATAATCTGAAGAATGCAGTAACATTTTTCAATTTTTCTATCGAAAAAAAATATTTTGTTAAGCTTCCCCTTCAAGGGGATAATATGAGAAGGCCCTATGTTGTGGTGTCTCTCTCAGTCCTTCTGGCGTTGATCTTACTGGCACCGAACATCCTGATGGCGCAGCCAGTGGGGACAGAGCACAACATAGAGATAGATGCCAGCAAGGGAGTCAGTATAAAGCCTTTTGATGTAAAATCCCTCATGCAATGCCCCCTTAAGGGTGGATGCTCCTGCAATCACACAGTTAAGTTGATCGAGAAGGGGGAGAACAGATCGGTTTTCTCCGTAAGATATGTGAGGGATGGAGTTGAGAATGAGGCTATAGTGGATGTAAGAGGGAATATAATGGGAAGAGGGGCTGATATAGACATATATTTGAACGGAACAAAATACCAAGTCCATGTGCAGAGGATCTCGATCTTTCCAGCAAGGCCCCCGATAGAGCCAGTTCCGATAAGACCGATTCAGACAGAATCAAAAGCTGGAAAGCCCCCTGTGTTTAGAGGCCTTGAGATAAACCTTGTCAGAATAACAGGAAATCTGACAGCTGAATACTATGAGCTCAACTACACTGTAAGGGATCCATCTGGGAATTTGAGCATATTCACAACCCTATTCCCGAGAGAAGATGGATACATAGCATCCACTCTCGTGAGGTACTCCCCTGTGAACAAGAAAGTCGAATCCCTTGAGTTTGTGAACATAAGCGGTCCTGTTAAGCTATCTGAGATGTATGAGATGCTTTCTGATACTGCTGAAAGGCTATCCAAGGTGTATGAAAAAGGAAATAAAACAGTTAGAGAGCAGCTTGTCCCAGGATACTTGGTTATGGCTAGACACCTGAGGCATCTGGCTGGTATGGTTGAGAACATGTGGATCGATAAGCCTGTATTGAATGCAAAGGCTTTGATAACCGATGATTGGGTATGCGAATGGCTATGTACCTACACCGCTGCTTGGATATGTTTTGGTATATGTGAGACCATTACAGGAGGATTTGGTACTGTTCTCTGCGGAATTGTATGCGTATGGATTGCAGAAAGAGTATGCAGTTGGTTCTGTAGCTGGGCTTAGCTTACCAGACATACTAAACTTTATATTCTTGGTGAGCTTGATGAAAGAGCTTATGAGAAAGGAGTTGACAGCTAAAGAGGAGATCCTCATAGTAGGCATCTTAGCTATTATGCTTGGCATAGCGGGCTATCTAGTTGACAGGATTTTCTTTCACAATATTCTCACTGCCCTTTCGAGTTTCTTTACTTTTTTCTCAATTGTCCTTTCTCTTCCCATAATGAGAAGAGATCCAAGGGAAGTAAGTAAAAAAGTGCTGGAAGTATACGCAGTTGCGATATTTACTGGTGCATTGCTTTTTCTTGCTCTCCTTAAGTTCTTAAATGCATCTATTGAGCTCATAGCAGGAAATCTTCTATTGTATCTTATTTTTCCCATAATCGCAATATCCTTTTATACAGCAAGAAGAGTTGTCGAAAAGCAAAAGTTACCATAAGAGCTTAGGAAAATTCCCATAACTTGCTTTTAAACAAGGCTACATGCACCCTCGGCTTCAGTCTTTCATGCGAATATCTATGCGATATACATCTTGCTATCCTCTGCCTCTTTACAGGCCCTGCTGAGTTCTTCTGTGAACTGTTTTCCATTGTTATCTGTGCAGTCTCCTGCCATGATGTATGCGAAGAATGGTGTACATCCTCCTAAAGATTTATCTACCAGCAGAACGTAATAATCAGAGATGAGAGGATGTGGAGGAAATAGCTGCTTATAGCACTGTTGTGTGCATTTTCTCCCTTCTGATATCCCTCTATCTTCATGGCTATGTTACATCCTCTCTCATATGCTTTGAGATCATGGCTTTGCCCCTTTTCCTCACATCAATTCTTTTGATGAAGGTAGTGGGCCCTATCGAGAGGAAGGAGTGGGATGACAATGACATGTATTTGATATCATCAGGAGCTCTCTACTCCTCAATTGGCCTCATGATACCGCTCGCATGCTTCTCCTTAATCACCCTTCTGCCCTTTAGGCATTATTACAGGGCTAAGGCATAAGGGGTGAGAGAGTTAATATCAAAATGTTCGGGTAATCGTAAAGATCCTCCACATTCATTTACCGTTGATCTTATGAGAGTATCCTTTTTATATTCTTATATAATGCGGTTGAAATATTGGATGCCGAGATCACGGAAACAGACCTGATTCTGTCCTTTCTTCTCGTCATTCTTGTTATGCTTCTTGATTTTCTACCTCCTCCCTTAACGATCTAGCGTACAGGAGGATGAACCTTATCTACGCAGGATGCTTTAATCTATTATTATTTTGTGCTATAATTTTAATTTCAATATCTCATCTGCATACTCGATCTTGAGCGAATTATCTAGACTGAAGAGCGAGGAAAGGCCAAGGGTTTAGAGGAAGATCTACATTTTCCTTTTGTGCGCGCATTTGGAATGCGCACGTTGCTTGAAATCACGAAGCCTCCAAGGATCTCTACATAAGAATTGGCTAGTTTACTACAGGGACAAATGCTGCTTACAGGGATAGGTCTGCCTTAGAGCTTTTAGCTGGAATAATCTCTGTTCTCACATGGTAACTTTTCTTGCTCGGGCAGATTATCATCAAATTTCTCTCATGGAAAAAACTTTTTATTACGTCTCCCTTCTGCTAATCAGCTTAAATGCGACTACGGTACCAGCAGCAACGGCGGTGAAATGACCCTTCTAAGGCCGGATGTTCTGCCTCCTCTGAGCTTCTTAGGAGCTAGGACATCTTGGGTAGAGGGGTGATGCGCCATGCGCAGCTACATGAAGCTTTCTTCCCTTCCATACTTTGAAAAGTGGTTTGTTTTAGGAGTAATTCTTGGGGTAATCGCGGGATTAGCAGCAACTACATTCTATCTTTTGCTTCATTTTTTTCGAGTATTTATTCCTAACTAGTTTAATTGGGATCTCTTATCCGATGCCCCTAGGAGAAGGCGGCTCGCTTAATTTTGTTTTTGAGGCAAATCGCTATTTCTTAATTCCAGTTTCTCTTATTATAGGAGGATTACTATCTGGGTTGATAGTTTATACTCTTGCTCCAGAGGCTGAGGGCCATGGTACTGATGCAGCTATTAAAGCTTATCATTACTATCAAGGAAAAATTAGATGGATAGTTATTCCAGTAAAGATGCATGCACGATAATTTTGAGGCAAGTTCTCTGAGAGGAAGTTTAAAATACCTCTTATTGGATAGTTAAATGGTGGGATCTTGAAGTTCAGCGTGGTCATAGAGAGAGACGAGGATGGTTACTACGTGGCATACGTTCCCGAGCTCCCAGGATGCCACACTCAGGCTAGAACATTAGATGAACTCTTGGAGAGGATTAAGGAAGCAGTGAAGCTCTATCTAGAGGTTGAAGGACCTGAGGTAAAGGGGGAGCTCATCGGTGTCCAGTTCATTGAGGTCGGTGCAAGTGAGCCTAAGACCAGTTCCAGCCAATAAGAACTTTTGAAAGTGGATCTGTTAGTTCCTTCAGCTACGCTTAGCCTTAACAGGAAAGACAGGCTGCAATGATCTCGAACCGCCTGCAAATCCTTAAGCGAGCATATTTTCAATATTCTACAAAATATTTTATTAAACTTCTTCCTAGAGTGTAGGTAATGAAGTCTGAGTCCTAATATGCCGAATCCCTTACTTATCAAATCCTTCTTTACTTCCCCGCAGGAGCATACTAATCGAATTTTTAAGAATTTGAGCTCAGAATTTAAAGTAATTCTGTTATTGCTCTTTGGAGTTCGATACCTGTTAAATTTTCTATTTTTATGTGTCT
>NZ_RCOS01000137.1 GCF_003947435.1 Candidatus Methanodesulfokora washburnensis | reverse complement strand
CATCGAGTGCAGGCTCCTGAAAGAGATAGACGCAGGAGATCATCAGTTCATAATCGGTAAGATAGAGCATGTGAGCTATGACAAAAGAGTATTCCACGATGATATGCCCGATTTATCCGTGAGATTTCTGCTTCATCTCGGCAGGAACAAGTTCACCACAACTTCCTCAAACATGCTAATAGCAGGAGATGTTTTATAATAAATTTTTTAACAAAAAAGTTCTATAGCATTTCTTGAGATCTGTTATGTGCAATGTGGTTCTCGGGGGAAATACGAGTCCTTTCTCAGCAATTCTATACACATCTGTATGCTTGAGCGGTGGTGGCAAGATGAGCACATTGAAATGAGAGTGTGCTCTCTCATTGTAGGGTATTTTTATTAAGTGTAACTTATTGATTATATCTATCTCTTTTATTGCAAGATATATATCAATTCTGTCTACTTGAATGTGTAGCATGTCATCAGCGGTCTTAACAAGCAACTCATCAGGACCAGGCTTGCACAGGCTTTCCATTTCCTCAAGAATTTTGAACACCTTCCCTGAGACTTGTTCGCCCGCAAACATCCATCCGCTGAGCACAGGTACGTCATGATGATAATCAACCACATAAGCTGGCACGTGCTTTACGCCAAGGGCCTTTAATGCAGCGAGCCTGTGATGTCCATCTATTACTATAAATTTCTTAGATTCAACTATAATTGGCTTGAGAACTAGCTTACGTGAGACAATATCTGATAACAACATTTTAAATCTGGGAGCTTCAATGTCCTCATGAGATTTAAGCTCACTGATTGGAAGCAGTTCAAGCCTTATAGAAGACAATTTGGGAGATTTAGTGTCTTTCAGAAAATTTTGTGAGTCGGCAGCGCATATATCAGGAGCTCCGATGAGGTTATTGTTTCTTCTCGACAGCATCCTTATGTAATTCCTAAAATTTCTTAAAAAACTTACTTTCCTGCGTATGCTTAAATATAATATAATAAATGATTTCATTATATCTATTATAAACAATAGATCTAAGACTCAGATTGTTCGCTGTATGCTATAGATAATCCTCTGCGGTTTTAGTTGTTTAGCTCTCCTGTAAATGAATATTTTACTATATTAAATCCATCACTTCTTGTAAGATAATACTCAGAAAAATATAATGTAAATATATAACTTAAATTTTATATAAAAAGAAAAGCCTAATTGTTTTACATATTTATGTAACATCATCTCTCCACGCACTGACCATAAAGCTTAAATTTGGTACTTTCTTTCTCGGACAGGTGAGATTTTCATGGGTCCAAAAGAAAGAGTGTTGAACGTTTTGTCAGACAACCCAGTCGATAAAACTCCAGTGACCAGTTTTACACAAGTAGGTATTGTGGAGGCCATGCAAAAAGTTGGAGCACCTTGGCCAGAAGCACACAGCGATCCAAACAAGATGGCGACTCTTGGCGCATCATTGTACAAACTGATCGGATTAGAAGCGATAAGAGTACCCTTCTGTCTTACCGTTGAAGCTGAGGCAATTGGATGCAAGGTAGATATGGGAAAAATAGACAGGCAACCTTCTATAAGAGCGCATGCATTTGAGTCTCCCTCTGAGGTGAGAATAGATCCAGGATGGCTGGATAGGGGAAGAGTGCCAGTAGTCCTAAAGGCAATAGAGCTCTTGAAGGAGGAAGGCTTAGATGCGCCACTTATAGTTGGGATTACTGGACCTTTCACATTAAGTGGTCATCTTATTGGAACTGAAAAGCTTGTGAGATCTATAAAAGTCGAACCTCAGAACATAGAAAAGCTTTTGGACACTGTTGTGGAGGCTAATATATCCTATTGTGCAAAAATAGCGGAGGCCGGAGCAGACATAATTACCGTGAATGAGCCCACTGCTTCTCCCGATCTCTTAAACCCGCTTGACTTCAAGTACTTGGTTAAACCGAGACTGCAAACGTTAGCTAATAGTATAAAGATAAAGAAGGTGCTTCATATATGTGGTTCAGCTCTTCCAATAGTCGGTGATATGGCTGCATGTGGTTATGATGCAATAAGCATAGAGGATAAAGTGGACATAACTAAGGCGAAGGAAGCCATCTCTAAATCAGTAGGTAAACCTAGCTTTCCAAGGATGACCTTTGGTGGACCCGTAAAGGTAAAAATAGCAGGAAATGTATCTACTGCTAAAACACTGTTTATGGGAAAGCCAGAAGAGGTAAAAGCAGAGGCACTTCAGGCTCTTAAGGCAGGTGTTGACTTTCTTGCACCTGCATGCGGTCTTGCACCTCCAACTCCTCTTGCCAATGTCAGGGCCATGGTGGAAGCTAGAGATGAGTTCTTTGCTAGATAATTACCTTTTTCAATTTCTTATTTTTTTTGGTAGCTGTCTTATCAATTTTGAAAACTTGAAAACTTTTTGAGGGCAGGCTTGCTGACATCTCAAGCAAGCCATTCCATCGCACAACTCAGTCTTCACTAGGGCCCTAAACCTTCCTCCTCCCATATCCTCAATTTTCAGCGCACCTTCTGGGCAGTTTCTTACACAGTTTTCACAGCCAGTACATCCCTCAAATTCACCCACTAGAACTAAGCCTATCTCCCTTAGAACTTTCAGACCTTTCCTCCCCAGCTCTGGTATATCTCTTGCATACATGCGTTTTATTTCTACATTAGTGGCCTTTCTAGGTAGTGGAGAATATCCATATCTGCGGAGATATTCATTATATATAGATAACGGCATCCCCTCCGTCCAGTAGGAGAGCTCAAGAATGTAGACGTTTTTGAATACCTCTGAAGTGGCTAACATTATGTGCTTACCTCTCATGCTCTCTGCCAAGTTGCGCAGCTTATCAAAGGTCTCAGGATCGAGCACAATATCCTTTGCCATTGCAAGAGATGTATTTCCAAGCTGTACCACTTTTCTTGAGCACGCAGGGATTTGACCCACTTCCACTGATTTATTCGCATCTACATAAAACCCGGATGCTCCAGCCATGAAAGAAGTTTCGACATCATTTATGGAGATACCTGCTTCCTCACATAGGGAGATGTGCCCAGCGCGGAAAGCACCTATTGCCTTACCAGCCTCTATAAGATCACGTTCTGTGAAATACACTCCATCCTGTAAGTATATCTTTCTACTCTTTGTATTAATATGTGGAAGCTTAATAAGACCGGATCTCATTCCAATGGCAAGTAGTGCAATTACACCAGTTCCAGTTATCCCTAAGGCTCTACCGCTCATAGGTCCTTTATCTATTACCTCACCTGAGGCTGGATTTACTGAATCACCTTTTTCAGCAATCAGTTGATCATTAAGCACATTACATCTCCAGCTTCCTCCGGGCTCTATATTTATGTCAGAAATGGCACCAGGTGAAGCTAGCATTCCCCTCTCGATTCTCTGCCCCTCTATAGCTGGTCCTGCAGCAGCAGAACATGTATATGCCTCTCCATCTACTACAAGAGCGATTTCTGCGTTTGTTCCAAAGTCTGTTACAAGAGAGATGCCTTTTTTCTCTAAAGCGCCTGATTTGACCAGCATAGCCAGTGCATCTCCTCCAACCTCATGCCTAATGCTTGGAGGTATGTACACTTCAGCTTTCGGGTTAACTTCGAGACCAACGGACTCTGCTTCTACAACGCATCCCTTTCTCTCCGGAGGTGTAAAGCCTAAGTCTTGCATTGCATGCTCTCCCCAAAAAGCGAGATCTCTTATTTCTATATTTTGAAAAAGTGAGAGCTGCGTGGGATTTCCATCCACAGCAACTCTCTCAACTTTAGATGCGTCTATCTCCAAACATTTTATCAGAGAATTTATTGTATCTATGATCAGTCTGTGTGCAATATCCCTTCCAACCTCTAGTGCGAAGTGAAGATGGTCTATCACATTAGCGCCTGGTAGAGGATGCCTAAGCGTAATGGCTGTCCCTATTACCTCAGAGGAGTCCAAATCAAGTGCTTGAACCCTTATACCACTAGTTCCAACGTCAATAGCTAACCCGTACATGAGCCATCCTCTAGCAACGCTAAAGAGTTGTTTAAAAAATTTTCTTCACATTCCAAGAAAATTTATTAAGCTCAAGCGAGTAAAATGTAGAAGTGATCGTATGCAGGAGGAGGAGAAGTGGGCAATCAAGAACGTTATGGAGGTCATGAAAAGGCTTTCATGCATAAAAGGAGTCTCGGATATTATTCTTCTGCCAGATGAACTGAAAAGAAAGATCTTAGAGCTAGAAGTTTGTGAGGAATCAGATCCTAAGAACTTCTTCCGCAGATATAATGCAGGAGTTCGAGAGGTACTAAAGAGAGATTATGTGCTTGTGGCCTTGACAAATGAGGAGTATGTATATCCCCCTGAGCCGATCGAACTCATATGCTTTGGTGAAACTGTCGGAATGGAGCTAAGGGATAAATCTATGGTTGAGAAATATCGCAATGATGAGAATGTAATACTATTAGGTGATAGTTTTGTAATATTTAAAGATAAACTTCCTTTTGATAGCACCAAAAGAGCGCTAGTTGGTGAGATAAAATTATTTATACCACCGATGAGCGTAGGAATAGAGCCTCCTGAAGGGGTATACGGTCTTGTTCTAGGGATGCCTTCCTCTAATGCATGCGAATTTCTAAAGAACTGGCTTAAGGAAAAAGGAGTGGATGTCTCTAACAAAAATCTGGGCTTAATACTTGTGGGATTTAATTTGCTGCTAAAATGTTAAAAATTTTTCCAAGCAGATTGGCATTTATTGTTTTGCTTATCGACGTCTGCTTCTTTACTTTCCGCTTAATTAGGGCGATTACACTTTTTTTTAAGAAAAGGATGGATAATCCATCCTATTTTTTTGTCGAAAAAAGTTTATTAGAAAAGCTTGCTTTTTATTACGGCGCACAGATGTGCGCCGAGAGGTGTCTAGATGGTATTGAGAAGGTACACAAAGTTGGCCTATAAGGACCCCGATGAGATACTCTTTGGCCATGCAAAGTTCCCTGTGCAAGAGCACTTTGGCATTGTCTTCGGGGCAGGCTTTGTTGTCCCAGAGGTAAAGGTAGCACCTGCTCCTGGAACAGAGAAGGATAAAGAGTCCCTTGTGAGGGAGATGGCCTCAATAGCAGAACAAGCAGCAAGCAGGGCTGTTGATATAGGACTGCCTGCATTCATGTTGGAGCAAGAGCATGTCTTTCAGCAGACTTATTATCCAGACTGGGCTTATGACTGCACCCATGCACAGCTAGAGGTTCTAGAGAAGTACTATAAGGAGTATGGAGTAAGAATAGCGCTCAGGCAGACAGTAGCAGACATAAGAGTGGAGGAGAAAGGAGGTCTCAGGGGGTCAGAGTATGACAATAGAATTGCAGAAACTATAGAGAGATGCTGCGAAGCAGGAGCTTCTGATATAGCAGCTGAAACAATGGGTGGAAAGTCAGTAATAGACTATGGAGTGATGAGGGGAGATATTAAGGCATTACTTTTCGGCGAGTACTTAGCTCATATAGATATGGAATACTTCTGGACAAGAGCTGTTAACATATGCAGAAAGTATGACACAAGACCTGCAGGAGACACACATTGCTCAGGAGCAAACACGGCGATGTTCGTTGCCGGGGGTCTCATGGGGAAGGATATGTCCCACACAGGAGCTGCCTTGGTGAGAGCTATGTCTGCCGCTAGGAGCTTGGTTGCCGTTGAGTGTGGCGCAACAGGACCTTTGAAGGACTGCGGCTATGAGAACACGATAATAAAGTTCATAACAGGGGTTCCCATAGCTCAGGAGGGGAAGGATGCGGTTTGTGCCCATTCCGACATAATGGGCAACTTGGTCTGTCAAGCAGTGGATGTATGGAGCAACGAATCTGTTTTCCACAGGGAGGAGATGGGAGGACCAACTCCAGCAGTCTGGCTACAAGCCACCGGTTATGAAGCTGCCTTAATGAACACAGCAATCCAGGCAGGATATGCAAAGGTCTTAAGAGATCTATATGCCCTCACGGATATGTACAGGGATCCGCAAGCTCTGATCCTGGCATACCCGAATGCGTTCAGAATAGCAAAGGCCATAGTTGAGTATGGAAAGGATCCGTACCTTAGATCTAGAGCTGCTGCACTAGAGGCAGCTAAGATCATAAAGGAGGCTTATGAAGCCAAGCGTATAGCACTGACTAGGTTTGAACTGGACTCCCTCAATAAGTTCGTGAGCATCTTAGAAAGCCTTCCAATGGAGGCAGATAAATTCGTTGATGAGTGCTTGAGGGAGTACAAAGGAAAGATACCGACATTTGATCCGAAGAGCTATGAGTTATGAGGGGGGTGATGTCATGTCCATAGAAGAGTTGGCAAAGAAGATAGATTTCGACTATGTTCACATAAGGTATAATGTGGTAGTAGAGGGGCCAGCTATAAAGCCGGAAGACGACCCCGATGTAAAGAAGATTCTGCCTACTGAAGAGCCATTCAGATCGATAGCGCTGGCTGTATTGAAAGCTGATCTAAAAGGGGTAGAAGAGAAGGTTAAAGAGGCATTAAAGAAGATAGACCCAGTTAAAGTTATAGAGAATGGCTTAGGGAAGGGAATGGATGCAGTAAGTGCATTATATGCTAAAGCCTTGTACTTCCTGCCCGATGTCATGCTGTCAGCTGATGCAATGATGGCTGGAGTGAAGTTATGCGAGGAAAAGCTAGGGAAAGCTACGAAAAAGAAGGGAACTGTGGTTTCATTCGTCGCTGAGGGAGATCCGCATGACATAGGAAAGAACTTGGTAGTCATGTTCCTAAGGGCAAATGGATATGAAGTTATAGATCTAGGAAGAGATGTGCCCAACAAAGAGGTTATAGAAGCGATAAAGAAACACAAACCTATAATGGTGACTGGAACTGCCCTGATGACAACCACAATGACAGCATTCCCAGCAATTGCTGAGATGATGAAGAAAGAGGGTATAAGCGTTCCTGTCTTCGGCTGCGGTGGTGGAGCTGTAAAAAGAGACTTTGTGGAGTCATATGACTTCAGCGTCTATGGAGTAAAAGCTCACCATGCTCCAAAGCTTGCAGATGCAGCATTGGCTGGAAAGACTTGGAAAGAGCTCCGCTACGAGTATCCAAAGGTTGTAGGAGAGTTTGTTGCAGAATACGCAGACAGGATGGGATAAAATATCCATTCCCTTTTTTATTTTTTTAGTATTACCAAATTTCTTTCACTTTATAAATGAATTAAATATTGAGAGTTCTCCAATATTGTCAGCAGTCATCACGAAGGGACTTTCTCCGCCTGTGGATATTATTAAATTTCTAGGTTTATACTCAGATAATAATTTATGCAAGGTATCAATTCTCCTCAGTTCACTGTCGTCTGGTGGTATTTTAAGATTGCCGATCACGCATGCGCTACCTGAGAGCATCTTGACAACTCCGAGAAGATCTGAGCTTGAGGGCAGGTGCACAGCGAAGGTCCGAGAGGGCAGTTGAGTTAAAAATTTAAGGTTCTTAATTTCCTCATCAAATTGTATTATTGGTGTTATACCTTTATTTATTAAGTTTTCTAACATTATTTTTGTAGAAGGCCAAACTATTTTATCGAAGTAGTAATCACCTACTATGGAAGGGGTTGCGTTAGCAAATGAGATCCACACTCTAGGTACTCCTGAGGTTTTGCAGAATTCAACTAGGAAATCCGGATACTTCTTGGCGATATTCATAGCTACCTTATACATAGTCGTCATGTCCCTAGCCAGATCCTTAATGGCATCATAAAAACCTCTGAAATATGTTATATACCCCATTGGTGTTACCCCTAGGGCACCGCAATAAAAAGCAATACCCCATTTGCTCACCTCATCAACAAATCTGTTTACCTCTTGAGGGGCTTCTTTCAATCTTTTCTCTATGTCCGACAAAAGATCTTTTTCCTTGTGAACTTCGATCGCGTATTCCACAGGACCAAGTTCGTTCAGTCTATCATAATCTTCAAACTGTTTTATTACTTGGATTGGCTCCTGAAGCGAGGGCTTAGAAGGCAAATAAACCCATCCTGAATCGAAAACTGCTGGATGGAGCAAAAATCCATCAAACCCCTCTAATTTGCTCCTGTTATTTCTTATAAGGTCTTCGAACAGCTCCCTCCTTGATGTTATTACTGGAGCAACAGGAATTCTCCCGATATCTCCTTTAAGTCGTATAACTTCGTCAATAATAGTCATGTTACACCCCTTATTATAAAGGGTGCTATACTTAAAAAATTTCTGTTACAAAAAGAAACCAGGAGGCCTCTCTACAATTTGTCTTATTTTTGCACGCTATTAGCGAGATTCATCCTTTATCTGCGAAGAAATAAGTTTACCACGACTTTCTCTGGGGCGTGTGCCTAGGAGGGCAACGTAGGAGCTGGAAAGACTTGAATATAATTAATAAATTCATAAAGTCAAGATTCAAATTTTATTGTTATAGTTGAATGTTGTTCGAACATACTTCTCGGGATCAGCTTTGTCTCGACCCAGCAGGCATTCACTATGACTAAAGGTATGACGCAAGCCGTGCACACCATATCGCTTGCTGTTATACATACCGGGTTTTCATGAATCGGCTTCAATAGATCCTTTTTCTTGATCTTATTTATCCTTTTACCCAAAAGCTCGGCGGAAGGGCATGTGGATGCTATGCTGATTCTTATCTGATCATTCCGCTCAAGCTCTGCCGTAATGCGGGAAAAGCATTTCCTCTCGAATGTAATTGTAAATGTCGTGGTCATAGGAAGCTGACTTATCCTTTTTAAAAATTTAGTCAATCTCCGGTAAGATTTATAGATCTTACTAGTTGATAAGGTGATGCAGAAGAAGGCAAAAGGGATTGTCCTCTATTCAGGAGGACTGGACAGTACCCTAGCTCTGCACATCATGAGGCGTGTAGGAGTGGACCTCCTTATCAGGCCAGCTTTCTCCGGAACTGTGGGAGGCAGAAGCTTTCCGGAGAGGGGTCTGAGAACTAGCCCCTCAACTCCAGCTTCTCTATCCACAATGCTGAGTACCCTTCTTCTTTGAGAGAAGGGCCTCTCATCCACAACATCCCCTGTAACTACGAAGTCAGCTCCTTCCTCCTCCATGACCTTCTTTGCTATTTTCAGCATCAGGATCTTGCAGTCAATGCACGGGTTCACAGCACTTCCAAATCCATATTTTGGATTTTTTAGAAGTGGCAGATAATCATCAAGGATGTTCACGAACCTAATTTTTATATTCAGCTTTTTAACGTTCTTCATTATTACTTCATACGCTCTGCTTCCCTCATCAATATCCAGAAAGGGAAGCCTTATGACTAGAGCAATAACCGAGGATCTTCTGGACATAAGAGGGAGGAGCAGGAAAAGACAGCTAGAGCTTGCAAGGAACCTCGGTATATCCTCCTTTCTTCAGCCTGCCGGTGGTTGCATTTTAACAGATCCTGCGTTTGCAAGAAGATTCAATGACATGAGGAAATACAACCCTGATTTCACTTTAAAGGATTTCTTGCTTCTCAAGCTGGGCAGACATTTTCGCCTAGAAAATGACTGCAAGATAGTCATAGGAAGAAATGAAAATGAAAATAGAAAAATAATCGAGCTTATAGGAGGAGATGACATTATCTTCAATGTAGTTGGGCTTAAGGGGCCTATCGGCGTCTATCTTGGTGTTTTAAAGGAGGATTACTTGAAAAAAGCAGCCTCGATTATAGCCTCATATTCCAAAGTTCCACGAGGAGAAAAGGCTAAAGTGAGGTATTGGAGCAAAAATGGCTTCGATGAACTCATAGAAGCAGAGCCCTTCTCCAGAGAAGAAGCTCAAAAGTATATCATCAAGTGAGAGCATTAGCCTATTTTTGGAAATATTATCAATATACCAAAAAAAGCTACTTTTTTAACCAAGATAAATAGACAGTGGGGGGATTTAATGTTTGAAAGAAGGGATCATGAAGATGATGCGATGGTAATTTTCCAGCCTCATGGGAGAAGGGGCTCTTTTAAAAAGGGGACAAGCATACTCGATGCCGCAAAAGAGCTAGGGGTTGATATCTCATCAGTATGCGGTGGAAGAGGCTTGTGCGGGAAATGCAAGGTTAAGATCGTAAAAGGCAGTGATTATTTAAGCCCTGCAGATCCCTCAGAGCTTAAATTCCTAACGAAAGAGGAGATCGAAGCTGGCTATAGGCTTGCCTGTTGTGCTAAGATATTTGCTCCATGTGAGGTTTTGGTACTTGTTCCAGAGAGGAGCAGGGTCGGCAAGCAGCGTCTTCAGACAGAAGGCTTTGAAGTTCCTGTGATGCGTTTCAACCCAGCTGTGCGAAAATATTTCATTGAAATGAGTCCACCTACATTAGAAAATGCAACATTCGACGATGAAATGGTGATAAAAGCACTAGCCCAGCATTACAATTTGCTTGATGTGGATTTTCACTATGAAGTTCTTCGCTTTCTGCCAAAAGTGCTAAGAGATTCAAACTGGAAGATCACGGTAACTGTATGGAAAAATACAATAATAGATGTAGAACCCGGTGATACAACGAACAGGTGCTTTGGCTTTGCCTGCGATATAGGCAGCACAAAACTAGCCGGATTTCTAATGGATCTGAACACAGGAAAAGTACTTTCAGTAGCTGCAAGGATGAACCCCCAAATATCATATGGCGAGGATATCCTGACAAGGTTGACATATGTCCTGCTCAACGGCTGGAAAGGTCTTGAGGATCTCCAAAAAGCAGTTGTCAATGGCATAAATGAGATGATAGAGGAGTGCTGCGAAAAAGCTGGAGTCAAGCCGGAGGAGATATATGAGACAGTTTTTGTTGGAAACACCGCGATGATGATGTACTTCCTCAAGATATGGCCTGAATTCGTTGCCAAATCACCATTTCAGCCTCCAAGAATGGGCGGAGTGAACCTGCCAGCTAGGGAAGCGGGAATCAAATGCCATCCAAGGGCCAATCTATACTTTCTGGATACGATAGGCGGATGGGTGGGTGCAGATAACGTTGCGAATATGATTGTTACAAAACTATTTGATAGTGAGAAGCTTGGAATGTGCATCGATGTTGGAACAAACACTGAAATAGGGATAGGCTGTAAGGCCACGGGTGTGTGGTATAGTTCATGTGCTTCAGGGCCTGCCTTCGAGGGAATGATGATCAAATACGGTATGAGAGCAGCTGATGGCGCAATAGAGAAGATAGCAATAGATCCCGAGACGCTTGAGCCGTCATACAGGGTTATAGGCGATACAAAGCCTGTTGGAATTTGTGGCTCCGGAATTGTGGATATAATGGCAGAGCTCTTCAAGTCAGGGATAATAGATTGGAGCGGGCGCTTCAACAAAGAGCTGGCCGAAAGGACAAGGAGAATAAGACTTGGACCTGATGGATGGGAGTATGTTATTGCATGGAAGGAGGAGACGGCATCGGGGGAGCATGATATAGTGTTTACACAGAAAGATGTCAGGGAGATCCAGAAGGCGAAGGCTGCAATACATGCAGTAGCATCAATTTTGTGCAAGCTCCACAATGTGACAGAGAAGGACATAAATGTCCTTTATGTTGTAGGTGCCTTCGGAAATTATATCGATCCAGAGAGCGCGAGGACGATAGGGATGTACCCTGAAGTTCCCATAGATAGAATCAAGTTCGTCGGAAATTCCGCTGGAACTGGGGCACGAATGGCTCTCATCTCTGTGGATGAGAGGGAATATATAACTAAGGCCATAAAGGAGGGAAGAATAAGGCACTTTGAGATAGCTGCATATCCAAAGTTCAACGACGAGTATGTATCCTCGATGTATCTTCCCCATAAGGATCTAAAGAGATTCCCAGAGACCATTGAACTGATAATAAGGTTGGGAACCCATCCGGAGATAAAGCGGGCACTCGAGCTCAAGGCGTAGCGGTAAAACACCTACTTTGTTTTATTTATTCTTTATATTCTATTGTTACAGTTGGATGCTGCTTCAGCAAGTTTTTGGAAATCAATCCAGCTTCAGCCCAACAGGCATATAAGACGGCACAGGGGACTGCACAGTTTACTGTAAGATCGCGTGCTAATGAATAAGCTGGATTATCTGACATAGGTTTTGATATATCCTTAATGCTGATTTCCTTCAGCTTTTCTGCATATTTCTGAATATGGGGACAAGTCGAGGTAATACGAAGCTTTATAATATCTTGCACAAGCTCAGCTTCGACGCAAGTTTTATGAGCACATGGTCCAGAATTCACAACATAACTAGTGGTCAATTATTCCCCCCTTTACCGATAACCTTTTCCCCTTATAAACTTTATTTTCAAAAGTTTTAACCTCCTTTTGAAGTTGCAGGCGTAGGTGATATTTCCTAAAACTTCTTATTCGTATGCTTTTTTCCCGTAAATCCTCTCATATGCCTTGCAGTATGGGCAAATCTTTCTGTCAACATATTTTACAAAAGCTCTTGCCAGTCTATTTCCTTTCCTTGCACGTGTGCATATGGGGCATTTCTCCTTACAGAAACCTGCTTTCTTAATCAACTCCTCTTCATATTTATTGGCCATAAGTTACTTAGGCTCCAGACACTTAAAAAAAAATTATCGCCCTATTTTTAAAATTGCGTGTGTACTTTTATTAATCGAGATTTATTTTAGAATTAAAGAATTAAATCGAATCCTACTAATATAGATCCAAAGCCGCTCTCGGTCTCAATGCCCATAATCTTTTTTATAAAAATATCAGCAGGCAGTGAGGGGCTTCCGACAACCACCCTGCAGGAATGGGGAACCTCCCTAGTCCATGCAAGATCAAGGGAGGCCACAACTAAGGTTGTATTCTTAAATCCTCCTAGCTCCTTTAGCCTGTCGTACTTATATATTACGATATAGTTTGCAATAACTTTGTAGCCCTCCCTCTTTAATTTTTCCAGTTCCTCCTGATCCCTAACATCTTCTCCCAATACCTCATTATCATGTACTATCCTAATCAAACCCTTCTTGGGCCATTCAAATTCATTCTGAGTTATAGCGGCGGCTGTAAAATTTCTAGATAGAGCATCTCTTACTCCCTGGTTTACTCCCGGCATTAAACCCATGAGGACTTTTTTCTCAGCTTGTTCCTCCAACTCTAAGATGTACTTTTTTTCCTGTTCATTTAATAGTTTAACTTTATATATCCCCTTTATCGAGAGCATAAAGTTCAGAACATCCTTTATTTTCTCGTCTTTCTGGGCGCGATTGCTATCTCTAAATGTCATCGAATCCTCTGGCTTGTGTAAAGACGAGAAGAATTTTATTAAACCATTAGGAAGGTTCCGATTGTCAGGCATAAATTATTCACCGAATTTCTGGCAATGAGTCAAATTTAAATTTTTTCTCTTAAGATAGCGAGAGAAGCTTATGTCACTCTTACTAGGAAAAATTTTATATTGATCTCCTTCTCCAGAAAAAGGACCCTATATGACTCCCAGAGAGAGAGTTTTGGGCGCCCTTTTGGGAGAGAAAAAGGAGAAAGTCGTAGTTTCCTGCGTAACACAGGTTGGCATTGTCGAGGCAATGCAAAAGCTTGGTGTTTTCTGGCCTGAGGCCCACAAAGACCCTGAGAAAATGGTTGAGCTCGGTGTCTCGCTCTATAAACTTGTAGGGTTAGAGACCTGCAGGGTGCCTTTCTGCCTTACAGTACAGGCAGAGGCTCTTGGATGCGGAGTGGATATGGGAACAATGGATAAACAGCCATCGGTGAGGAAATCTCTGCCATCCATCCCGGAAAACCTACCTTCTGATTTTTTAGAAAGAGGTAGGATACCAGCTGTCATAAAGGCAGTGGAGTTGATGAGGAAGAAATACGAAAATCTCCCCAAAATGGCTGGATTTGAGGCAGTTATGACGCTGGCTGGGCATATTCTGGGCGTTGAAAAAATGATGATAATGATTATGAAACAGCGTGATGCTGTTGCTAAGGCTTTAGATTTGTGCACTAAGGCAAACGTAGAGTATGCAAAAGCTCTCATAGATGCTGGGGCTGAAGTAATCGTTCCCTGTGACCCAACAGCCTCGCCTGATCTCATAAGTCAGAAGGATTTTGCATCACTGGTTAAGCCGAAATTGAAGGAACTTGCTGATGTGATAAAAAGAAAAGGAGCAATAGGTGTACTTCATATCTGTGGTAGGGCTCAAAGAATCATCAAGGACATGGCTGAGACCGGATTTCATGCCCTCAGCATTGAGGAGAAGGTCGATGTTAGGGAAGCAAAGGCCACAATAGGTTCCAAACCTGTTTTGGTGGGCAATGTATCTGCAGCCAAGACCCTGTTCATGGGAACTCCTGCTGATGTCGAGAAAGAGGCAAGGGCTGCAATAGAGGCTGGAATTGATGTATTAGCACCGGGATGTGGGATAGCGCCGCGCACTCCTCTAGCTAACATAAAGGTGCTTGTAGATATTGCTAAAAAATGTGCTAAATGAATTACTTTCTCTTATATTATTTTTAATTGATAAGTAGAGGTGCGTGCAAAATGTTAAAAATTTTTCCAAGCAGATTGGCATTTATTGTTTTGCTTATCGACGTCTGCTTCTTTGCTTTCCGCTTAATTAGGGCGATTACACTTTTTTTTAAGAAAAGGATGGATAATCCATCCTATTTTTTTCTTATTTTTTGTCGAAAAAAGTTTATTAGAAAAGCTTGCTTTTTATTACGGCGCACATCTGTGCGCCGAAAGATAGGGTGAAGAAAAATGGGAAAAAAAGAGATTTTGGAAGGACTTAGAGATGCAACTGTTGAGGGAGATGTCGATAAAGTAGTATCGTTTGCAAAGAAGGCAATTGCCGAGGGTATCGATGCATATGAAGCAATTATGGAGGGCTGTGCTGCCGGTATGAATATCGTGAGTGAAAAATATGAGAAGGGGGAGATGTTTGTTCCCGAGATACTTTGCTCGGCAGAGGCTATGTATGCCGCTATAGGTGTTCTTAAACCATATCTTAAGGCTGAGCGAGTTGAAACGCCCAAAAAAATTGTTCTTGGGGTCGTTAGAGGGGATATACACGACATTGGGAAGAACTTAGTAAAGATAATGATGGAGGCTGCAGGGTTCCAAGTTATAGACTTGGGTAGAGATGTTCCAAATGAGCAGTTTGTGGAGGCTGTTATGAGAGAGCAGGCGGACATTTGTGGCATGTCTGCGTTGATGACAACATCTATGATAGCCATGCCTGAGATAATAAGCGAACTCAAGAAAAAGGCGCCTAAGACGATAACAATGGTAGGTGGAGGCCCTCTAAGCGAGGAATTGGCAAGAGCTTACGGCGCAGACGGCTATGCAAAGGATGCAGCTGCAGCTGTAAGAGTTGCAAAAGAGCTCTTGATTAAGAGGGGTGGTGCGTGATGATAGATCGAATGAAGCCGGGTGAGCGTCTAGCTGCAGTCCTTATGGGCCAGAAGCCAGACCGAGTTCCAGTAATCCCGTTCATCCTAGGTTTTGCCGCTAAGATAGTCGGTGTACCCATAGGCGACCTATACACTGACCCGAAGAAGAGCTTCAGGGCGCAGCTATTATGCGCCGAAATGTATGGTTATGACTCGTCTCCTATGTACGGCTATGCATCTTTTGGTGCTTGGGAATTCGGCGGGAAAGTAGGCTTCCCATATGAGCCTGGACAGTCTGCCCCCTATGTCATAGAAGAGCCTGTAAAGAGCGAGGAGGACGTTGACAAGCTCGAGGTCCCGGATCCAAAGACTGCTGGCTCGATCCCTATTATGATGGAGATTGCGCGCCAGTGCTATGCCATAGGGCTTCCTGCAGTTTTCCAATGCGGCGAAGTTCTGACTACTGCAGCAAATATAGCGGGTCCCGAAAGACTGCTTGTCTGGATGAAAAGGAAGCCAGAGTTGGTTCACAAGCTCAACAAAAAAATCGAAGAGTTTTTTGTAGCCTGTGCAGAATACTTCGTATCAACTTTCGGTGCTGACAAATGTATGGCCTTTGGTGGTGGTCCCGTAGAGTCCAACAAACTCATCAGCCCAAATCAGTTCGGGGAGTTCGTATATCCATACATGCTAAGAGTCCACAGAAAGGTCTTAGAAATGGGAGTCCAGATAATTCTAGAGCACCCATGCGCTGATCAGAACAAGAATCTCCCATGGTACAGGAAACTCAGGGAGGAATGTGGGTGGAAAGGAAAATACATCTGGGTTTTCGGTCCTGAGACCCCACTAGAGAATCAGATATCTCTGTTTGGAGATCATGATGTGATAATGGGGAACGTAGATCCTCCATCGTTCCAGTTCAAGAGTTTCGAGGAGATACTCCTACTCTGTAAGGATAACATAGAGCGTGGGATGAAGAATCCCTCGGGTTATATCCTTGGCGTTGGATGTGAAATGCCTCCAAATGCAATCCCTATCAACGTATATGCGATGATTAAGGCATCGCGGGAGTATGGATCATACATCTGAAGCTCGCTCATTCATCACTTTTTCTTTTTTAAATTAACGGTAGGGAGTATCTAGAAATTGAAAATTATCACAATATATGGTTTTCTGGGAAGTGGTAAAACCTCAACATATAATATCACTCTTGCAGAAAATAAGTGCAGAGCTTAACAAAAAAGGTTGCTGTTGCAGTGCGCACGGCATGAAAGGTCCAACAATCGAAACTATAAGTGGCGCATCTAAGCCTTCCTCCTTCAAGAGCTCTATTGCCTTTAGGACTACTGGTACTCTCCCCTCCCGCCATCTTATCCGGATTACTGTGTGTTTCCGGAAAAGGTGCTCCTCTCTTAAATTTGTTGAGAAGGCAAAGAAGTTAATACTGATGTGGTGAGTCTTGGGGTCTGATGATACAGGCGCGCGCATCTAACTTGCTGGTGCTCACGGAGGTTGTAGAAGAATGCGGTAGATACTACTGATGAAATTCCTACCTTTTTGGTAATGTATTGGGATATTGGGTTGGTAGAGAAAAATACTGAGCTAGTTAATTTTTCGGCTGCCTTCCCTTCTTTCACTCCTTTGCATCCTCCTTCACTACTGTTTTCTTGGCTAATTTGTGGGATATTCTTAGTCTAGAAAGGTTTTATAATGATAAATTACCCCTAAAACTAGATTTTAATAGGCAGGTACTTATTCAGAGTAGCAATATCAATGACTATTGCAATTCCCTTTAAAAGTAATAGAAAGCCTGACAATAGTTAAAGTTCACTAAAAAGTTTACTAGAAACATTTATATAAGAAACTCCTTTTTTGGGGGGCTTGATGAAGATCCTAGGTATTTGCGGATCCCCTCGAAAAGGGGGCAATACAGAGTTTTCTCTCCATACCTGTTTAAATGCACTGAAGGAGAAAGGCTTTGAGACCGAAGCAATACTGCTTGCTGAAAAGGATGTTAAGTACTGCAATCATTGCGGAGATTGCTTGGATAAGAAAAGCTGCCCAATAAAAGATGATGCCATGGGCATCTTTGAGAAAATGATAGGTGCTGATGGCATTGTTGTAGCATCCCCAGTTTATTACGCTGGAGTTACCGCCCAGTTGAAGGCTCTCTTTGACAGAAGCATAATGATAAGAGGGAAGCTTAAGGGAAAGGTGGGTGGAGCAATAGCTGTGGGGCAGTCTAGGAATGGAGGACAGGAGTTCACCTGTGAGCAAATAGTCCTTTGGATGATGGCTCACGAGATGAGAGTTGTTCCTCTTAGATTTGGAGGTACTGTTGTCTCTTCGCTAAAGGAGCTTGATGCCGCCAAAAAGGACGAAATAGGATTAAAAACATGTGTAAGGCTTGCTGAGAAGATAGCTGAATACCTAACTGGTAAGTAAACCCTTTCTTCTTTTTTATAGGGGGACTTTGTGAATGGATAGCGGAGAGCACATAATGGAGATGCTGGGAAAAACTCGTGTCAAAGTAAGAAATGGTAAAGTTATAGAAATAGGTGAGCCTCTGATAAAGTACTGCCCTCTTTTTCACGAGCTATGCGGGATAAAGGAGATAACAAAGGAGGAGGTCCTGAAAAATATAGAACATAGGATGAGGAGCTTTGGATTATTTAGTGTAGAGAGGATAGTTGAAGATGAAAGACCTCTTGCTGCATTTGGCATCTCGGAGATTCTATTCAGCTGTCTGAGGAGGAACTTCCTAGATGCTGCCGTGATAGCAGCGGACTGTGCTGGCTCTGTTATTACCTCCAACCCCAGATTAGTGCAGGGGTTGGGTGGAAGGATCTCAGGCATTATCAAAACATCTCCTATTCCTGAGGTCATGAGGAGAATTGAGCAAGCAGGTGGAATTATAGTTGACAGGATGAATGCTGAAATAGATCAAGTAAAAGGTGTGAAATTGGCCATGGAAAAGGGATATAAAAGGATTGGCGTTACTCTCACCTCTTCAGATGATGCCAGGGCATGCAAGCTCCTAGAAGAGGGGGATAAGGGGATAAAAATCCTGAAAATAGCTGTTCATACAACCGGAGTTCAGTGGAACTTAGAAGAAATCCTCTGCTTTGATCTAATAACTCTCTGTGCATCTAGGATCCTAAGGGAGAGGCTATCGGGCATTGCTAAGGCTCAGGCAGGAAGAAAGATTCCAGTGATTGCTGTATCAGATTTTGGAAAGGAGGCCCTTCTCGAAAGGGCAATGGATCTCGATAACCTTCTTATAGTCCGTGAAAAGATCCCATGCACAGAATCAGATCAACCATACCCCTTGATTTAAGGGGTGAGAGAATGATAAAGATAGAAAATTTGGTCAAGTATTTTCCTCTTAAATCGGGATCCTCCATAAAAGCTCTTGATATCTCCGAACTTGAGATAAAAAAGGGGGAAAGGGTGGGTTTGCTTGGAAAAAGCGGAAGTGGCAAGACAACTCTGCTCAGGATACTCAGGGGTGTAGAGCACTTCGACGAAGGAAAGGTTATCATAGATGGGATAGAGTTGACGCCGAATTCAGAGAGGGATAAGTTCAGAGAGGTTAGAAAGAGAACAGCTATTCATCTGCAGAGATCCTTTGGATTATGGTCGGAGAAGGTTGTACAAAACGTGATAAGAGCTCTTTACTACACGATATGGGGAGATGAAGTGTTGCCTGAGGAGGACACCTCACTTTATGAGGAGCTCTATGAGAAGGCAATGAAGCTACTTGAACTGGTGGATCTAAAGCACAAAGCTGAATGCTGGGCAGAAGTCCTGAGCGGTGGAGAGAAGCAGAGATTGGTATTAGCTAGGCAATTGGCGAAGAATCCATCAATTCTGCTTGTTGATGAATTTGGAACGATGACATGCCCTGAAACCAGGAGAAAATGCATTGAAATCCTGAGAAGGGCGAATGAGGAAATGGGAGTTACCTTAGTATTCTCCTCTCACATGCCGGAGATCCATAAGGAGCTTGCAAAAAGAGTAGTTCTGCTCGATAAAGGGAAAGTCATAGCGAGCGGGGAAACTGAGGATGTTCTCAGAAAGTTTCTTTCTGAAATGGAGCCTTCTTTTTCCAAGAGAAGCAAAATAGGAAAAGACAATGTGAGAGCTGACAGAGTTTATAAAAGCTATTATGTTATTCCAGGGGGCAAAACGCTTGAGCTGGAAGATGTAGTATTCTCCATAAAGAGAGGACAGATAGTGGGCATACTGGGAAGAAGTGGCAGTGGAAAAACTGTAATCTCCAGAATTATAGCTGGATTAGAACTGCCCGATAAGGGAAAGGTTCTGGTAAGAACAGATGAAAAGTGGGTTGATTGGAGCACTTTTGGAAATGAGAGCGTGAATGCTAGAAGGAAAATAGGGATCCTTCATCAGGAGTTCGCTCTTCCATACTGGGCAAAGGTGAGGGACCTAATATCCTATAGAATTAGAATAAAGAGGGAGGAAGTTGTCAGAGAGGCCGAAAAAAGGGCAACAGAGCTCGGTATAAGCGAGAAACTGTTTGATGCAATTTATAGAATGACAGATCTGCCAAAAGAGGAGGCTGAAATCAGGCTTATGAGATTGGGACTTTCCTATAATATAATAAAGGAGCTCTTTCCGGAAGCTGAGGAAAGCATAACAGATGAAATTCATGAAATATTAGAAGGATTAGATCTCTCATTGGAGATCTTGGATAGGTACAGCCACGAGCTTTCAGGTGGAGAAGCAGTAAGGCTGGGCATAGCACTGGCTGTCATGACAAAGCCTGATATCCTGATTTTAGACGAGCCATTTGGCGATATAGATCCTGTAACGCTCAGGAAAGTTTCTAACTTTCTCAAGAAATTTAACTCTATAAATGGTACCACAATTATAATAATAAGTCATCAACATGATTTAGTGAGGGAGATGGCAGACAGAATCTTAGTTATTAAGGAAGGTAAGTTGTATGAAGAATCTTAATAAATACTTAGCAAAAAGGCTACCTTTTTAACTAATTTAGGAATCATTCATTTAATTAGGACGTAAAGTTTTTATTTTGGAAGATAGGAGAGTAATGGGCCCTAGGGTGATACTATGAAGGAGGACAAAATCGATCTATATGACGACAGGGGCCGATTAGTTGAATCCGATGTGCCCCTGAGGGCAGTTCATCCCCTATTGAACCCTGCCATCATCGAAATCAAGATGACAATTGCTAGATCCGTTGCAGTAGACTTAGAGGGAATGCAAAGGGCCTTGGAGAGAGGAGCAGTAGGAGGCTCTAAATGCGTCATTCCTGGAAAATCCCTGAAATTGGACTTAGTTGGCAATGCCCATGCTATTGCCGATGGAATCAAGAAGATAGTTCAGGTAAAGAAGGATGACGATACTGAGGTACAGGTACTTGAGAATGGAAAGAGCTTGCTAGTAAAGGTTCCCACCATAAGGGTGCTCAACTCGATCGAGTACACTGCGCCCATAACTGCTACTGCGGCTGCGCTGACTGAGACTATAATCAACCTGTTCAACTTGGACATGTTTCAAGCACCAATGGTCAAGGCCGCCGTTTGGGGAAGATATCCACAGACAATGAACCTGATGGGAGCATATATTAAATCCCTCCTCTCAGTGCCTCAGGAAAATGAGGGTCTTGGTTATGTGATGAGGAACATCCCTGTGTCTTATATTACTGTGATCACCAGAAGGAATGCGATAAATGCTGCCGCTCTTGCAGGTATCCTTGAACAGTCCGCTATGGTAGAGATGGGCGATGCTGTAGGATCCTTTGAGAGGCTGCATCTATTAGGCTTAGCGTTCCAAGCGTTAAACGCAAACAACTTAGTATATGAACTTGTCAAGGAGAATGGCAAGAACGGTTCTGTTGGGACAGTTGTTGCAAGTCTTGTGAAGAGAGCCATAGAAGATGGAGTAATTGAGCCGAATGGAACCTCTAAATCGGGTTATAGGACATATAAAGCTAAGGATATGGCCCTATGGAATGCATATGCAGCAGCGGGATATCTTGCAGCTACAATGGTGAATTGTGGAGCTCAGAGAGCAATGCAAAGTGTTTCCGCAGTCAGTGTATACTACAATGATCTTCTGGAGAGGCAGGTAGGCTTACCAGCTGTCGATTTTGGAAGAGTCCAAGGAACTGGAGTTGAGTTCTCATTCTTTAGTCACTCAATCTATGGGGGTGGAAGTCCTGTTGTATTTCACGGAAATCACATCGTGACTAGACATAGCAAGGGATTTGTTGCACCTTGCATAGCTGCTGCAATAGCTCTCGACGCAGGAACTGTGCACTACACTCCAGAGGCAATAGCTGGGGTGCTAGGTCGCACATTCAGCACAATACCAGTGCTCAGGGAGCCCATAGTACATGTAGCTAAGGCAGCAGCAAGCATAAAGGGAGCTGTGTAAGGATGATGCAGGCCTCCCCCAGTATAAGTGATGTTGAGATATTTCCCAACAGATTGTTAAGTGCAAAAACTGCTGAGAAACTTCTCAATGCAATAGAGGAGCTGGAGGATGTGCAAGAGATTGTAGTGCATGGTCCTTCATTGGGCAGGGAGAGAAGGGAGATAATAAGTCTGCATGGCAAGGAGGTTGAGCTTAGAGTTGCTGTTGGCAGAATAATAATGAGAACTAATAATCCGAATTCCTTAGTAGAGAAGGTTAGGGAGATATGTGACGAGCTTTTACCCTTTGGATACTCCATAAGAGTTGGGAAGTTCCTGAAAGACCGTCCTACAATTCATGACTCAATAATGCAGTACTTGCTTGTTGCTCCTGAGAGAGAGGAGGATCTTAAATGAAAATAGGCAGAGAAACGCAGTTTGTTGATTGCAGAGAAACTATGGGCATAGGTCTTGGCGGAGGTCTAGCTCAAAGAGGGACGATATCAGATGGATACAGCGGGGGATCAAAATCTGATGTTATCGTTGTCGGAATGTCTCCTGGTCCTAGGCATGTTACAAAACCTGTGTGCGAAATTACCGCAGGTCTGAGAAGAGAAGGCATCAACCCCTCTGTTTTAATACTGGATGCAGGATCTAGTCCTCCTCCTGACGCATCTACAATAAAAGGCGGGTATGGATCGCATTTTGGGATAAAAGTAGAGGAGATCGATGTGATCTCAAGACATAAACTCTGCATAATTCACCTAGGAAATGTTAAGCATCATGTTGTAGCGAAGGCAAAAGCTATATTAAAATACATACCAATAAAAGCAATAATTGTATGTCAATGTCCTGTGACTCTTGAGGACTTTGCAAAAGCTGGCATAAGAACTGCATCGGTTAAGCCGGAGAGACCTGAAACCCTGGGGGAGGTCATCGAAGTAGTTACTGATGTAGTGAGGGGGGAGAGCTGCCCTCCTGAGAAGGTGGATGAAATATGCAAAAAAGTGAAGTTTTTTTTGAATATACAAAAGGTTATGGGGTGAAAGTATGAGTGTGAGAGTGGAAGGTATGCCCTACAAACCTGCATATCCTGGAGAAACTGTTATAGCTGAAAATAGAAGGAGATATATGGATCCATCCTATAAACCAAGAAAGCTGAGGTCTATATCAGATGAGGATCTCATAAAGATTCTAGGTCATAGAAAGCCTGGCGAAGCTTATAAATCGGTCCATCCTCCGCTTGAGGAGCTAGGCGAACCAGAATGCCCAATAAGGGAGTTGGTGGAACCAACTCCAGGGGCAAAAGCAGGCGACAGAATTAGATTCATCCAATTCACAGACTCTGTTTACTTCGCTCCTCTTATGCCTTATATAAGGAGTTGGACGCTCCTCTGGAGATACCGCGGTGTTGACACTGGGACATTATCTGGAAGGAACCCTATTGAAGCAAGAGAGAGGGATCTGGAGATCATAGCTAAGGATTTCATAGAAACAGAGTTCTTTGACCCATCTCGCACAGGTATAAGGGGTGCTACTGTTCATGGACATGCCTTAAGGCTTGATGAGCATGGTTTAATGTTCGACATGCTCAGAAGATACGTCTACGATGAGAAAACTGGAGAAGTAGTATATGTTAAGGATCAGCTGGGAACTCCGCTTGAAACACCAGTTAGGATGGGTAAGCCTCTTCCAGAGGAGGAGCTAAAGAAGATCACTACAACCTACAGACACGATGGAATATCAACTAGAAATGACAAGGAACTTTTGGATTTCGTAAAGAGAATCCATAGTTTAAGAACTCTTGCTGGGTTTAATCCCTCCAAAGCGGAGGGGGTATAAAAGATGTACAAGAAGAAGGAGGTGGTGTTATGAGTGAGAAGAAGAAGTTGTTTATAGATGCCCTGAGAAAGAAATTTAAGGAGGATCCTGCAGAAAGATCCACCCAGTTCTATGTATTCGGGGCATGGAGACAATCAAAGAGAAAAACGGAATTCTATGAATATGCTCAGAAGATGGCTAAAGAGAGAGGAATACCGGGATACAATCCTGAGCTTCATCTAGGGGTACCTCTTGGCCAAAGAGTTCTGATGCCTTATGAAGTTTCTGGAACTGGGGTATATGTGGAGGGAGATGATCTTCACTTTATAAACAATGCAGCAATGCAACAGCTGTGGGACGACATAAGAAGGACCGTTATAGTCGGCCTTGATGCACCTCACATGATCCTAGAGAAAAGGCTGGGCAAGGAGGTGACTCCCGAGTCCATAAACCATTACCTTGAGATACTGAATCATGCATTACCAGGAGGTGCTGTTGTCCAAGAGCATATGGTTGAGATTCACCCTGCGCTTGTTGAGGACTCCTATGTCAAGGTATTTACTGGAGATGACGAGCTCGCAGACAGAATAGACAAAAGGTTCCTGATAGACATAAACAAGCAGTTCCCACCCGAGCAGGCTGAGGCTCTTAAGAAGGCAATAGGCAAGTCCTTATGGCAGGTTATGAGGGTACCCACAATAGTGGGAAGAGTAGCCGATGGTGGAACTATAGCAAGATGGTCTGCTATGCAGATAAGCATGAGCATGATAGATGCATACAAGCTCATGGCCGGAGAGGCAGCAATAGGAGAGTTTGCATTTGCTGCAAAACATGCTGAAGTAATAGAAATGGCCACCTTGATGCCTTGGAGAAGAGCCAGAGGTCCAAATGAGCCGGGAGGATTGCCATTTGGCTATATGGCTGATATCGTTCAGACAAGCAGAGTTTATCCAGATGACCCTGTGAAAGTGGCTCTGGAGACACTAGCTGCTGGCTCTGTCATATATGACCAGCTCTGGTTCGGGATATACATGTCTGGTGGTGTCGGGTTTACACAATATGCAACTCCAGTTTACACTGACAATATTCTCGATGACTATAGTTACTATGCAGCAGATTACGTAAAGTCAAAATATGGAGGATTTGCTAAAGTCAAGCCATCGCTGGATGTGATAGAAGACATTGCTGCGGAGGTCACTCTTTATAGTCTGGAGCAGTATGAAAGGTATCCTGCGTTAATGGAGACGCACTTTGGAGGTTCGCAGAGAGCGGCAGTAGCTGCTGCAGCTTCAGGTATAGGAGTCGCTATAGCTACAGGGGACGCCAATGCTGGAGTTAATGGATGGTACTTCTCCCAGATACTCCACAAGGAGCACTGGGGAAGGCTGGGATTCTTCGGGTATGATGCACAGGATCAGATGGGAGCAGCAAACTCCTTCTCCTACAGGAGTGATGAAGGCCTGCCATTGGAGCTGAGAGGACCCAATTACCCGAACTATGCGATGAACGTCGGCCACCTAGGTGAATATGCTGGAATAGTGGCTGCTGCACACATGGCATGCAGGCATGCTTGGTGCGTCAATCCATTGGTAAAAGTTGCTTTTGCTGATCCTCATCTCAAATTCGACTTTGTAGAGCCGAGAAAGTGCTTTGCTAAAGGTGCTCTTAGGGAGTTCATGCCGGCAGGCGAGAGAGATCCTATAATACCTCCGTAAAATTCCATCCCTCTTTTTTTCTTTTTATATTTAAAAAGTGAGGAGGTTTTACCATGGAGGATGTAGTTGCTCTTTTGATATATCATGGGAGCACGTTAGACTTCCAGAAGGAGAACGCAAGAAAGATGACTGAGGCTCTAAAAAAGAGGAATATGTTTGCAGATGTCTACTATTCTTTTATGAATGTTAATAAGCCCAGCATAAGGGAGGCCCTGAGAGAAATAGCTAGAAAAGGACACAGAAAGGTCGTAGCAATACCTGTATTTCTGTCGGAGGGAGCCCACACAGTACATGATATCCCGAAGGAGCTGGGTGTTCAGGGAAGGGAAAAAGAGGAAATCGTAGATGTAGACGGTATTAAATTAAAGGTTATATATGCCAGTACAATAGGCTTTGATGAGAGAATTGCGGACATCTTAATTGAAAGAGGAAGAGAAGCAGTAAACAAGGCAGAAAATGCCAAAAATAGGAAGGAAGAGTGAGCTCAACTCTTTCCAGTAAGGGTAAAGGGGAAAATTTATTAAATTTGTCCTCATGCCGCAATAAGTGAGGTGGTGTATTTGAGCAGTGCTGAGATCCCATTTAGTGAATCCCCTATCCAGAGATATCTATATTCTCATGATGTCTCAAATGCTCCGCTCATAGGTTTGTTTCTCAAGATGCCTGATGCTGTCTACCAACCTAGAAATGAGCAAGAAGTACTTGAGATTCTGAAGATTGCTAAGGAAAGGAAGACTCCAGTGATTCCCAGAGGCGCTGGTACCTCAGGCTACGGCGGCGTTCTGCCAACTAAAGGGGGAATTATAATCGATTTCACCAGAATGGATGCCTTTGAGGTCGATGAAGACAAGATGCTAATTGAGTGTGAACCTGGTGCGGTTTGGTGGGATATAGAGAAAAAACTCAACAAGAAAGGGCTATCATTGAGAGTCTATCCATCTAGTGCTCTCTCCTCCACTGTTGCTGGGTGGATTGCGCAAGATGGCTATGGATACGGAAGCCTAAAGTACGGAGGAATAAGGGATAATGTCGTGAAGTTGAGGATAGTGGACTTCAATGGGGTAAGAGAGGTGGAAGGAGAGGAGCTCAAGAAGTATGTGGGAATGGAGGGAACCACAGGCCTTATTGTGAGGGCATGGATAAAGGTTAAAAAACAGGAGGATATGAGATATTATGCGTTTTTTGTCTCTCCTAATGAAGCGGAGAAACTTGTTTACTCAGGCGATCATTACACAGCCTTCTTTTTGGATAGTGGATACATAAAATTGAAGAATATGGCCTTCGGGACGAACATGCCCGAGAAGGATACCCTGATGATAGCCACAACCCAGAGACTTGAGGGGGATGAGAGCATAGGAGAGGAGATATGGAACGGCAGATTCTATCCTCTGAGAATTAAAAAGCTAGGTCCAAGCTTGGTGGAGGCTGAGAACATTTTACCCTCAAATAAAATTGAAGAATATATTACATTACTCAAAAATAAAATAAAAAGTCCGAATGGGAGCGAGGTCTGCTATATTAAGGATCGCAGAGGGGCTGTTCTCACCTTCATTCTATCGGATGAAAGAAAGAAGATAGCCTACCCTCTCACCTGGAGGTATAGCCTTAAAGCAGTTAAAATCGCAAAACGAATGGGAGGAGTCTCCTACTCCACGGGTCTCTTTTTGAGCCATGAGAGCAAAACTCTTTTGGGAAAGGATTATTCGGAGATCCTTGCTTTTAAGAAAAAAGTGGATCCAAATAGTCTTCTTAATCCGGGCAAGGTGTTTCCTGAGGGGATAATCCCGTTCTTCATAAGGCTTGCGGGGTTGATAGCATGAAAATAGAAAAGGAGGTTGAGGATGCAATTCTGAAATGTGCCCAGTGTTTTTACTGCAGGGTTTGTCCAGCATTTACCGTGATTAAGTGGGAAAGCGTTTCTCCAAGGGGCAAACTTTATGCACTAAGAGGGATAAAGAATGGAGTAATAAAGCTCGATCAAGAGCTTGTCGAGGATTTCTTCAGATGCACAACATGCGGTGCTTGTGAAGAGGTTTGCCAAACCTCCCTCAACTTAGTTGATCTGTGGGAAAAAGTTAGAAATGATCTTGTTAAGGATGGTAAAGCTCCACTAGTTCATCACAAGAGAATAAGAGATCTAGCAGAGAAATTCGATAATCCATATGGAGAGCCAAGGGAGAAAAGAGAGGAATGGATAAGAGGGTTCAAGTATAGGGATAGTGGAGATACTATATATTTTGCGGGGTGCACTGCCAGCTTTAGAGCACCAGAAATAGCTAAAAGCACTGTAAATCTCTTTAATAAAGCAGGTCTTGAGGTTGCATATTTAGGAAGATATGAGTACTGCTGTGGTTCTCCCTTTCTCAGGACCGGGCAAAGGGACATAGCATATGAGTTCTTCAAGAAGAATATCGAGGAATGGAGAAAGAGGGGAGTGAAGAGAATAATAACATCCTGTGCCGGTTGCTACAGAACTTTGCTTTTAGATTATCCCAAGATAGCAAAGGAACTGGGATATGAATGGAACTTTGAGGTTTTACACTCCTCCCAAGTCCTCAACAAGCTCATAAAGGAGGGAAAGATCAGCCCCAGAAAGCTTGATGCTACGGTAACGTATCATGATCCATGTCACTTGGGAAGGCATGCCAAAGTTTATGAAGAGCCTAGGGAGGTAATTAGGGCGATGGGCGCCAATTTAGTGGAGATGGAAAGAAATAGAGGAGATTCCTTCTGTTGCGGATCTGGCGGTGGAGTGAAATCGCAGTTCAAGGATCTTGCGCTATCCATGGGAAAGATAAGAATAAATGAGGCTAGGGAAACTGGAGCAGAGTATCTGATATCCTGCTGTCCGTTCTGCAAGTATCATATGAAGGATGCAGCCAAAGCTGAGGGAATAGAGATTAAAGTAGTTGATCTAGTTGAGGTATTAGATGAGCTTGTCGAGTGAGTTCTATAACTCCAGAGCGGCTCTTTCCATAAAAAGAGAGGAGAAAGCTATTAAATTGGTCCTCGCATCGTGATAAGTAAGGTGATGATATATAGATCTTAAGGAAGTAAGGGAAAAAGCCCGTGAAATGAGAAGAATATTAGGATTGAGAACGTTCCCTGTTGGTGTGAAGATATTCACTCGTAAGGCTGAAGTTGCAGCGGTAAGGGCTAAAGGTCATCGATACTGCCAAGCGTTGATGAGAGCAAGATATGGTGAGCACATCCTGTTGGGTAAAGAGGAAATAGGTTGCCCTGTTGCAGCAGCAACTTTTGGTTTCTCTCCATTACCAGAAGCCTATAAAAGTGGAGAATACTCACTGAGAATAGGAATAGCTAAAGAGAAGGAGATTGGCGCAAGAATGTATAAGAAGCCTGTTTCATTCTCTCCAGGGGAGATCGAAGATGTATACCTCTTCCCCCTGGAGGAGTCGATTGTTGAACCAGATGTTGTAATAGTGGAGGATGAAGTCGAGAGCATAATGTGGCTACTCCTTGCCTGTGTAAATATAGCTGGAGGGGAGAGAATTGAGACAAGCACAGCAGTGACACAAGCTGCATGCTTGGATTGCACCGCAATTCCTTATAAGGTGCATAAGATCAATACAAGTTTTGGTTGCTACGGCTGCAGGATTGCAACCGATATCGGCCCAAATGAGGCATTAATAGGCATTCCTTTTGCATACTTTGCAGGGGTAGCGGATCTCATTAAATTCTTCTCTGAAAATGCAATTCCAAGATGCAGGGAGAAAGCCGCCTACAAAAAGCTGAAGGAAATCTTTTTAAAAGCCTCGCTTCATTGACTACTTGATCAATTATCGCAAAGGAGGAAAAAAGGTGAAGAATGAGAGCTCTGAAATTGAGTATTTGATATCAGTTCATCCATGCTATAGCCATCTAGCCCATTTTAGGTATGCCAGAGCTCATCTGCCGGTGGCATCACTTTGTAACATACAGTGCAATTACTGTAGCAGAAAAATTGATAAGTCTGAGTTCAGACCAGGAGTTGCAAGGAAAATAGTGAGAGCGGAGGACGCATTAAATATAGTGGAGGATGCTAGAAAAAGACTCCCGCTTAAGGTTGCTGCAATCGCAGGACCCGGAGAAGTCCTAGCGAACGAGGAGTCATTTAGAACCTTGAGGATGATTCATGAGAAATATCCCGAGCTTATTCTGTGCATCGCTACTAACGGGCTTTTACTGCCAAGATATATTGATGAACTGAGGAGGATTGGTGTGAAGGCTGTGACAGTTACAGTAAATGCTATATCCCCAGAGATCGGAGAAAAGATATACGAATGGGTATCGTACGACGGAAAGATATACAGAGGATTAGAGGGTGCTAAAATTCTAATAGAAAATCAGTTAAATGGCATAGAAAAAGCTTGGAAAGCAGGAATGGCGGTAAAGATAAACACAGTTCTTATTCCAGAAGTAAACGATAAAGAAATAGAAAGCATTGCTAGGGAATGTGCGGAGAGAGGGGCATTTATAATGAATATAATTCCTTTGATCCCGCTTTACCGCTTTAGTAACATAAGAAGGCCTACCTGCGAGGAACTAAATGAGGCCAGAGAAAAGGCATCCAAGTATATCAGGATATTTCGGCTTTGTAGACTGTGCAGTGCAGATGCTGTTGGAATTCCTGGCAAGGAGAAGTCGCCATACATGGCCGGATACACTGAGAGGCTTCATGGTTAATTTTTGTGTTCTAAAAATTTACCGAAATTGGTGGACAACTAGTTAAAATATTAACATAAAAATGTTTTTTATACTAAAAATCTGAATATCATACCAGAAATTCCACTTGGATAAACATTAAATTCCATTCAGAAATCACTAGATTATGAGAAGCCCATCACTTGATGTGATAATTCATGAGCTCCGTGAATACCCTGGGTTAACTAGAAAGAAATCCGCTGGTAGCTTTAGAGACCTTGTAGGCGAGTTCTTTGGAGAGGACGCTGGATTCTTCAATCTCGGGGAGTTCGACATAGCTTTTACAATAGACGGGATCTGGCATAAAGTCCTCGATGCGGACCTCTACTGGGGAGGGTTCATCTCTGTTCTAGTCAATGTACATGATATATATGCTATGGGCGCAAGGCCGAAGTTTGCTGTAGATGTGATCTCTGCAAAGGATAAGGAATCGCTGGAGATAATGAAAAAAGGGATTATCGACGGTGCAAAAACGTACAGAGTTGTATTTTTAAAGGGTCATGTGCATCCTGATTCATACTATAACTCCATCGATGTAGCCATGATAGGTTTAGCTAGAAAGGGCTCTCTTATCAGATCCAATACTGCCAAAGAGGGCGATAGCATAGTGATAGCTGTGGATACAGATGGAAAACCTCATGAAAAGCTCCCATACAACTTTGATTCGACTAAAAAGGATCCAGAAATCCTGATAAAGCAGTTGGAGTCCATGGTCTACTTAGCAGAGAAAAATCTTGTTAATGCTGGAAAAGACTTGAGCAATGCTGGCATTGTCGGGACTATAGGAATGATGCTTGAGGTAAGCGGGAAGGGAGGGTATGTTGATATCGGCAAGATACCTATGCCTAAAAATGTGGAAGTCATCCAATGGCTGAAGACCTATCCAGGCTGTGGCTTTTGCGTTTCTACAAGCTATCCTGAGGAGGTAATTGATGTCTTCAGAAGACATGGACTTGAGGCAGCAGTTGTCGGTGAGGTCAACAGCTCAAGAGTTTTCACATTGAGGCTTAACTTGGATGAAAAAGTATTCTATGATTTTAGAAATGAAAGCATATTGGGCCTAGTCTAAGTAAAGGACTCTACCTAAAGAGCCTTAGTGATGTGTTATATTTTGCACATACTATAAAAATAAGCCGATAAGAAACTCTAGCAGCAGGAAAAATAGAAATATTGCTATTTACTCCTAAACTTGATGCAATTATCAAGAAATCTCTTTAGAGCTTTTTTATTACCAGAGAACAATAAATGTGTGTATGATGCAAGCGTATTATGAACCACTATTCCATCATGCTTTCCATCGATCCCATATCCCCTTGACAACTCATAAGCATATCTTACATCCCCCTCGATATCTAAAAATGAATAATGAAACTCATGACCCCTAAAAGTTCTCCCCTTCTCCATTAGAACATTCTCTCCAATCACTCTGCCCCTAACATATCCCAGAAATCTTTTGTTCAGGTCGAATATGGCTTCCGCTGGAATCACACCCACACCCTTATACTTTCTTCCATCTCTTCCAAGGATGCTTCTGCAGAGGTACATCAGACCACCACACTCAGCATATGTAGGATATCCTTCCTCGATTTTCCTCTTCAGATTATCGCTGATGCTTTCACTAAACATACTGGCATAAAGCTCTGGATATCCTCCTCCTATGAGAAAACCATCAACCTGCGGAAGCTGACTTTCTGCAATTGTATTAAAAAATATTATTTTAGCTCCAAGATCTCTCAATATATCAAGATTTTGAGTATAATAAAAATTAAAAGATTTATCATAAGCTACTGCTATGCTTACGTCATATGTGTAAAGTTCCTTTTCCCTTCTAGCTTCTATCTGAGGCAGTTCACCTGTTGATTCCGCTATCTCGATAATGCTATTTATGTTTACTCTGCTTTCTATGATCTCTCTCCATCTCTCAATAAGATTTTCTGCCTCCTTCTCCATCTCCTCGACAGTTGTGAGCCCTAAATGTCTCATTTTCACGGAAAGAGATCCCTCCTCCGGTATCGTTCCAATTACCTTTATATCGAGAAGTCTTTCTATCGCTTTCTTGGTCTTCAACTCATGAGATTTTCCCCTCGAGAAATTGAGAATCACTCCCTTTATCTCTGGGTTAAATAAAGAGGTAAATCCCTTAACTATAGCTGCAGCACCTAAGTTAACACCTCTTATATCAACAACAAGTATAATAGGAGCTCTCAAAAGCTTTGCCACTGAAAAAGTGCTTCCTTTGAGTCTGAGGGGATCTGCAGAATCATAAAGGCTTCTGACTCCCTCTATTATTGCAATGTCGGCATCGCTCGAGTATTTTTCGAAATCTTTAAGTAGTGTTGATTCATTCATTATCCAGGAATCTAAATTCACGCATTTCCTCCCGCTTGCAAGAGTGAGATATTTTGGATCCAAAAAGTCGGGCCCTACCTTAAACGTCTGGACTTTTAAGCCTTCTCTCCTCAAAGCTCTTGCGATCCCACATGCTATCATTGTCTTCCCGCATCCACTGTTTGACGCCGAGATCACAATCCTAGGGATTCTCATAGCAATCTCCTTATTGCAGTTCCAAACTGCGATCTCACGATTCTTCTCTTTCCTAACACGTTTATGTGAGCTGCTTCCTCGTTTATGACTCTTGTGTAACCTAGCGTTCTAAGTCGGGTCATTGTCCTCTCACCTGAGGATACCCCAACAGAGTAGTCAAATCTCCTCGGATCTAGAGCTTGGGGAACCCCTATTACTACAGCTGAATCAAAATCTGGTATCCCTGGAAGCTCAAGAATTCTATAAGCTAGTGCATACTCATCCAAACCTCCGCTTAGTAGATCCACCTTTAAGCCATTGCGTTTTAACTCCAGCAATATTCTTGTTGCATCCTCTCTCACTTTGGGCAGTCCTCTGTCACTCATGAGATTTGCGGTAAGAAACATTCTGCCCCCCACTTTATCTGAGGCTTCCTTAAGAGCTAAAACTATGTCTGAGTATAGATATGCCGTCTCCTTTTTTGCATTAAGTATCACCAGCACACCATATTTGAGCCTCTCCAGCACTTCCTTAGCAACATAATTGATATCATCGCCTTTAGAGGGTGTAATATACCCAGGCATTGCAACTCCTCTGCTCTTCTCCACTTCTGTTGCTGCCCTGAGAACGCTTATCTGCCTTCTGAACTCTTTTTCATCTATAACTCCCATCCTGAATGCAGCCTCTACCACTTTAATTGCACCTTCCGTGTTATCCCAGCAGCCAGAGATATTAACAGCTATTATTTTCGAGTTAATTCCGGCCTCTATGACCTCAGCCTCAACATCCTCCCCTGTTATAGTGGTGCAGCATGTTCCGACAACACCGATTAGATCCGGCTTAAATTCGCTGTAGATTAACCTCAAAACAGAAATTAACTTCTCCTTTCCCCCCAATATTACGTCCATGTCACTCATTGACGTAGTAAACACCTTAACACCATCCTTCTCCAGCAGCCTCATCGCCCTGAAGTTGCAGCTAGGAGGACCATGAAGCACTATGTATTTGCAATTTAGATCTCTCAGGGTATATAGTGCGGCAGCAATAGGACTAGGTCTTGGATGAATCGGAAAAGAAATGCTCTCCAGTCTCATCTGAAGGGTTGTCATGAAGGATTATTAAAAAATTCGTTGAGCACAGTTAATTGTTCTTCAATAAAAAATTTAAATACTTATATGTCATTGATTATGTAGTAGAGAGACCTTATACACTTTAAGGAGGCGAAGATGCTGATGAGTCCCAAAAACCATCCATGTCTACTAAGAACTACATAGTCTAACTCAACGTATGAGCACTAAATTAAATCAAGCCTCGTTATTGAAGAAGAGGATGATTGGATTCCCGTGCTTAGCTATATAATTGCTTATCCAGTCCTCCCCTACTTTATCTACGAATTCTCCCTTGAGACCTGCTTCCATAAGTCTTTTTCCCAAGGGACCTGAGAGTACTATTTTATCTATTTCTTTAGCTTCCAATTCTTTAGATAATTTTTTTACATCTATTATCTCGCATGCAGCTCTCTCGGATCCTGATATCACTACTACCAAGGAATCCACTTCGCCAGCTGCCTTCATGATCTCAGCCTCCTCTATTGCTTGGATTATAGCAGGAATGTTGACTCCTCTATTACAACAATCAACGAGGATTCCTTTCTCCATGAATTTAGCGATGGCTCTTCCCTTAACTCCTCTAAATTTCCCTAAGGATCTGCAGGAATTTTCCACATCAGCGCCGAGGGATAGAGCAGCAGTAAGAGCTCCAAGTGCATTTACTATCTGGAATCTTCCAAAAAGAGCTCTATCAAGCTCGAACGAGAAGTCTCCAGAAAGCTCTTTACCACTCAATGTATGAAGGGATCTTATCTCCCCGATGACTCTTCTGTTCTTTAAATTTTTCACGAGAACTTCTCTGCCATTTCTTATTCCATAGATATTTGATCTCCCATAAAATACATGAACGAACCTCCTTGTTGGATCATTGTCTCCGTTCAGAACAAGTACCCCATCCCTCATATTAATTGCCATCTGAAGCTTGCTATTAAACGCACTTCCCAAGAAAGAGACAGCATAATTTTCATATATACCGGTTACAATTCCTACATCGCAAGCACCGGTTCCTCCCAGAGATACTTCAAAAATTGCAAAGTCAATATGCAACTCGCTCTCGACGGCAGCTCTGTAAGCCCTCAGGATATTGGCAGGAGTTATGCTCATCCCCTCAAACAACACTTTTTCCTCCGAGCTTTCAACAACTCTAGTTGAAACACTATCATGAACTAAGACTTTATAATCCTCATCTGTTAAGATCTTCGTGAGCATATTTGCTACTGTGGTCTTTCCATTTGTGCCCGTGATCTCCACAGTTTTCATACCATTCTTCTCCTTTTCCTCGGATAGGATTATCCCCACCGCTCTGGCATGCGTTATGACGGGTATGCCCAGTTCCATAGCTTTTGAGAAAATTCTCATTCTTGGACTTGCATGTTGAACTATTATCACATCAAAGCCCTCCATGTTACTAAGTAGCTCTTCCTCGTTGGTGAATACTTTCACACCCATACCCTCAAGCTTTTTTATTCTCTCTTTTCTCAGTGTTTTGTGGTTATCTAAGGCATATACTGTGGCATTTCTCCTCAGAAGTTCTCTGCAGATTTCCTCTCCTCCATGTGTCATGTCAACAACGAGCGCTTGACAGTTAGATAAGGGCCTAGGCATGCCTAGAAACTTGGCCTTAAGAATAAAAACATTTTCGTAACAAGAATCATCGTATTGATGTTCTTATCAGCAGCCTTTCTGCTATCCATAAATCCTCAACTTTATTTATATTGATAACAGTTTTTTCATCATATATAATAAAAAAATCCTGATCCAAAAATTCCTCCTTTATTCTTGCCCCATTAACCACATTCACGCCGATTGGGACCACCACTTGTCCTCTAAGAGTAATGGGATACCCCTCGCTTGAGTTGTATTTTCTATAGACCTCTAAGGGTGCAACAACGGTCAAGGCTGGCTTTCCAGATTGCTCATAGTACGCTAGAACTTCATCTATGAATTTACCTGTGATAAAGGGGAGATCAGCGCTTACTGTCAGGGTTGTTTCAAGACTAAGTTTCTCTATTGCATACTTTGCATCAAGGCAAAATCCACTTCCGGGCGTGTGTATCACTCTTAAGCCCTTCTTCTTGATATACTCTGCTGTTTTTCTGGTGTAGTCGCTTACAGCAACGACTATATCATCTATGTGAGCATTATTGAGGGCATCTAAAACATACTCTATTAGAGGCCTCCCGCTTAGCTTAAGCAATGGTTTTTCTTCACTTAAATTTAGCCTAGATCCCCTACCTCCTGCCATCACGAGGGCAGTTACATTCATTTTATCACCAGAATAGCCAAAAGAGACATAAGTCTGGAGATCTCATTTCCAGCTCCTATTACATCACCAGTTACTCCTCCAAAATTTCTATTCGAAATTAGCACTATCATATATGAGGTTGCTAACACAATTGCTACGATTATGAGACCGGCAAGCCAAGTAAGCGGCAGTATTATGATAAAAGAAATTAGTAAGGAGGCTGATAGGCGGGCAAAGCGGTATTTGCCATGCATCACGTCCACAACGATCGCGCCCATCCCTTTATGTGCGGATCTCCCGGCCCAAGCTATAAACACCATCGCGAGCTTAGCTGAGGTTTCAGATATAATCAAGCTTTGAATTATTATATTTAAATCAAGTTCTATTAATGAGAATAAGGTTATTAAATATATTATCAATCCTAGTGTAAAGCCTCCAGCACCTAGGTGAGGATCATGCATCACCCTTATCCTCTCCTCTGGCGATCCATGGCACATTAAACCATCTCCGAAGTCAAGCAACCCATCTGTGTGATGAAAACCTGTGATAAATAAAATAAAGCCTAGGGTCAGAGCTCCTGTGATAAAAGGGCCAATCACTTTAAGGAGGATGTAGGCGAAGATGCCGCTCAGGAACCCTATAAAGGCTCCAACCAGCGGAAATAGATACATGTATTTTGCAACATCCTCTAGGCAGTCTGATGTCATCCCAGCAGGTATTATTGTAAGAAATGAAATGATATTTCTCAATTCCCTGATCAGATAGCTCACCTCAGCTGTACAAGTCTCTCATAATTCCTCTCTATTTCTCCGAGCAAAGTTTCCCTTGAGATAGATCCCTTGGACTTCATCATGGCAGCTATTGCAGCGCCTCCTGCTCCAACACCCTCTTTCACGAATCCCCTCTCATATGTTCTCAATCCCTCAAATCTAGATGAACTGAAATCTAGATCAGCTGCTAATATTGGAATATCAGCTATCTGAGAGACAATGCCCCTTAAATCAGACTTAGCATCCGATATTATCCATCTCGTCGTCCCAATGGCTATATTTTTTAGAACTCCTGGGTTTAAAGCTTTTATTATCGCTAAAATGGCGCCCATCTGGGTTCCACCCGCAATTAACACCGGAACTCTCGAAGCAGCCCCAAGAACTAGTCCTGCAAAAGCTGGCATCATGGGATCTCCAACCAACGAAACTGCTTTTATCGGATCATTTGTCAGCGAGCCAGCTTTTATTCCGGAGATTCTAAGACTTTCCTCCGCAATCCTTGTTTTAAGGTCATGAGGGTTATCTGGCATGCTACTGCTCACTTTTCCCCTCGCATCTATGCCCATGGCGAGCATAACGCTCAGAGCTGTTGTCGTTCCGCCCGGAATACTCTCCCCTATCACTAGATAATCAGCTATCCTTGAGAAATTTTCTCCGGCAATTTTAGCCCTTTCTAGAACCTCTTCCACATTTTTTACAGCCTTTCCAGTTCTAATATCCTCTCCTGGTTCTCCTCCAACATCTATAAAGGGCACATGGGGTTTAATCCTTGTTCCACCGTTTACAACTATGGCGGGTATGTTAGCGAGCCTCAACGCCGACATTGTTATCAATGCTGGAGTTGGTATACCTTCAGGGGTCACGGGAACTCCTTGAATGCACTTGCATGAGCCTAACAACAGGAGCTCAACGTCTGCAGGGGGAGTATAATCTGTTATCTCCGGAAACTTGCCTGCCGCTGATATTCCCGGTATTTTAGCAACTTGAGTATTGCCTATAGTGCAGATAAACAAGGGATTTTTGCCCTCTACTTCCGACAGAAAATTCTTACCCTTCTCTTTCTCATGGAAAAGTATGATGTCATACTTTTTCTCATATTCCATTTTCACCACCCCCCAACAGATAGGGCTTTACCAAAAAAATGCTCATCCTATCACCTCAATTTACTTATCCTCCAGCTCGCATCTCTGGATGTCAAAAAGCCACTTATTTACATCTTTTCCAAAGATTTTATTCCTTTCTACTATTCTCAATCTTTTCCTGAAAATAGGTCCATCTATTACAAGTGTGTGATATTCTCCACGTTCACCGCATAAATCAATATTACGCGTTTTGTTAATAGCAATCATATCCTCTATAAATTTGTAATCAATCTCCCGTCCCAGCCAATCATCGCTGAGGAGATCCGCTCTGACGCTCACCACTATGGCCCTGAAGCCCAAGCTGATAAACTCTTTTAGAAGCTCGAGCGTATCATGATTCCACAAGGGCTCCACGTATGCGATGCCAATCTCATTGCACACTTTTGCAACCCATTCCAAATGCTCAGGAATCCAGATATCCCCAAATACTGCTGCATTTATTCCCTTTTGTTTTAACCTGCTCATTACATCCTTAAATCTCTCCTCATAAGTCTCCCATGTGGTTACTTCCTGAATTATAGGGACTCCCAAAGCCTCAGCTTGTAAGGCCAAGACTTCCCTTCTCAACCCATGTCCAGAGGTTCTTCCATCTTTGCCAACAAAGTTCACCAAGTATTTTACATTAAATCCGCTCTGAATAGCCTTATAGTAAGCCAGACAGCTATCTTTACCGCCGCTCCACGAGGCCACTGCTGGAATCATTTGATCCCCTCCTGAATTGACGCTCCACATGTTCTGCAGTACGTCGCCCTCTCGCCTATGGCCGAATTGCAGTATGGGCAAGCTCTTCCTTCCTTCGGAGGTCTGGGAACACCTATTATATTTCTATAAATTTCATAATAAAATAGCTGCTCTTTATTTTGTATTGTCACTCTATCTCTTTCAAGATATTCTTTTTTCTTTTTCTCGAATTCCTCATCCGAGATTTTTCTATTAAAAAGCTCTGGAAGGATTGTAGTTCCTGTGCCAAATTCTATCGGAGTCTTTATCCTCCATACAATCTCCTCAGGCAGAGTTTCCTCGTAGGCTTTTCGTAGGATCCACTTTCCCCAAATAGCACCTCTCTCCTCCCTCACTTTATATTCTGGAGGAATCTCTGCAGCAAAAGATCTCAAATCTGGATCAAGATACGGTAGCCTTGCTTCCATGGAGAGATTTCTCGCCAGTGGAATAGAGGAAAAGAACATTGCCTCCTGAATTCTCTCAAGTTCTAGCTTAAGCCTAATTTTATCCAGATTGAAGAAGAAGCTATATCCAGCAAATATCTCATCTGCACCATCGCCTGTGAGCACTGTGCTCACTCCTTCCTCCCTTGCTCTTCTCAATGCAATATATATAGCTGCACTATTTCTAACTTCCATAGGATCAAACGTTTTTAATATATCTATAGTTTGATGAATGGATTCATAAAGCTCTCTCTCACCGAAGTAATACACAAAGTGCTTAAGTCCCAGATTCCTTGCGACAATCGATGCATACCCTATATCAGGCGCGGGAGCCTCCTTAAAGGCTACTGTAAACGCCTTCAGAGACGTGTATTTGGATGCTATAGAGGCTATTATACTTGTATCGAGACCTCCAGAAAGCAGAATGCCCTCAGCAAGATTTCTTCTCACCGAAAGATCTAAAAGATATCTCAAGACCGAGAGAATCTTATCCAAACTCATGGAGCATTGTTCCTGAAATATACTATATTTTTTCCATATTCCATTTTCACCACCTCCCAACGATAGGGTTTTACCCTCAAAAGACTCCGAACATAACATATTACTTTTTAATTTATCTTTCACCTGATCACCTCCTGCTTTACAGAATCCTTATTCTTTTTAATGTAAAAAATTGCATTTAGTAAATCCTGCTCATTTCTAACGAAAACGGCCCCCTTATCCCTCAATTCACGTATAATCTCGGTCGCCTCACCTTTTGTGAAATCCCTCTGCTCTATCGGTATATCATCTAGGACTATCACAGGTATCCCTCTTTTTATTGCCTCCCTTGCGGCTTCTAAGTTTTTTAGATTGGCATAGCCAAATGGTACAGATGAGATGACGACAGCATCCGATCTAAGTATGATCTCCAGATTTGCTCTGTAGTTCTCCTCAGATATCGGGGAGAATGGGGCTTCTATCACAGAAGGTATGTTCAGCAGCTGTGCTGTTTCATAATCCGTGTCCGGCGCATTAAGTACGCCTACTGTGAGATTAAAGCCCATCTCTGCAAGGATCTTCATGAGGCCAGTTCCGGTGCCGGCACCGCAAATTATGTGAATGGAAAAGTCCTGATCGGTTTCCTTCCTTCTGATTAAAGCAGGTATTACATATAGAGAGCCCGTTATGGGATTTCTCTTCACTATTGCATCCACTTGAAATACCTTTTTTATATTTTCGCTTGTTAAAACATCATCCACAGCTCCCATCGACACTATCCTTCCCCCATTTAACAGTATAAGTGAGTCGCAGTAGTGCGAAGCTATATTAAAATCATGAAGAACTGCAAGAACTGCCATCTTTCTCTCTAAACAAAGTCTCTTTAACAGCTCCATTATCTCCAGCTGGTTATTGACGTCCAAATGACTGGTTGGCTCGTCGAGCAACAGCACCTTTGGCTCTTGAGTTAGTGCCCTTGCGATAAGCACTCGCTGTCTTTCACCACCGCTTAGTTCATTTATATTTTTTCCCGCTAAATACAGGGTATTTGTCATCTCCATTGCTCTTTTGGCAATAGCGAAATCCTTTTCACTCTCCATCTTAAACCTGCTCATGTGTGGATGTCGTCCCATCAGCACAAAGTCCAAAACCGTCAAGTTGAATCCTGCAGGCGCTGCATCTTGAGGAACTACAGCAATATTCTTAGCGACCTCCCGGTTTTTCATCAAGTAGATGTTTGAATCCTCCAGAAATACAGCACCTATCCTAGGTTTCAGCACTCTGCTCAGGGCTCTCAGCAAAGTGGTCTTTCCGGATCCATTTGGTCCCAGCACCCCTACAAAATCTCCTGGGTTTATCGAGAAGCTGATTCCATCCAGTACTTTGGTAGACTCATAGTAGCATTCAATATTGCAGACCTTCAGGATTGCCATTAACGAACACCCTTGTGAAGAAGGTATACAAAGAATGGAGCACCAAGCAGGGCAGTTACCACTCCTGTTGGGATGACTATGGGCCTGAGGACATTCCTGGCAACAGTATCGCAGAGCACTAGGATAGATGCTCCTGCCAAAGCGGAGGAAGGTAGCAATATGCGGTGATCTGATCCGACTATAATCCTCATCATGTGGGGAACTACAAGCCCCACAAAACCTATGATACCGCATATGGATATTATCACCGCTGTCAGAACAGAGCTAACTACCATCATGTGCTTTCTCAATCTCTCAACTTCAACCCCCAATTGCTTAGCTTGCTCATAACCCAACAACAATATGTTCAAATCCCTGGCAAAGATGAATATCAACAGCGATAAGGGCACGGCTAGCAGTGCCACATTTACATACTCCCAGCCCATTAGGGGAAATCCTCCGAAAATCCAGTAAAATACGCCATGTGCTCTCGGTCCGGCTAAATCTAATAAAATGCTCATTAATGATGAGAAAAAGCTGCTTACAGCCATTCCTGCGAGCAATAGTCTAAGTTCGGTTCCTCCTCCTGCTATAAGGTGGACCAAAAACACAGTTAGTATTGCCATTATTGATGAAAAAAGCGGTATCACGTAGATAGAACCGAGCAGAAGATCTATTCCTAGAAATATGACTAGAGATGCACCAAATCCTGCGCCCGATGCAACTCCAAGCACATACGGATCAGCCAACGGGTTCCTAAAGATGCACTGAAAGACAGTACCAGCCACGGACAAAGCAAGGCCAGCTAAGGCTGCTAAAAGTGCACGTGGAAGCCTAAGCTCGATGATTACGGTTTCTTTTATGGATTCTGGATTTCCTCCTGCCTGAGAACCCAGAAGCTTCTTCACAATAGTGAAGAAGACATCAGATAAGCTTATCTGAATTGAGCCTATTGATATCGCCAATATGAGCGAAAAAATCAAAAAAAAGATAGGACTGTGAGGAAGAAGGTCCATTTAGCAAGCCGCTTAGTGTATCCATCTGGCTCATTAGCCTGTGGCATGTTTCCTACCACTCCTTAAACCAAAATATGCCCCTATAGCTGCAGACGCTGCTATACAGACCAACAAAGAGGAGATAAAAAGCCATAGTGGGATAGGTTGTTCCCATATCGGCGGCAGTGGCTTTCCTGCTAGCATCAAGCTTCCTGCGCCGGTCACTAAGGCTTCAACATATCTTCCGTCCTTGTTAACAGCGCTAGTGAGCGCAACCCATCTATTCTCTTTTTGATCCCACTTGTAGATCTTTAATGAATCCTCAGCAATAGCCAGCCTTTGAATTTCCTCTCGAGGATAGTAAACTCTAAGGATCATGGTTAAACCTTCAGGAGCGCTTGAGCTTATAGATAGGTACCTGATCTGCTTAACACCTTCCGGTGGACTTGGTCCAGATACAGGAAGTGTGACGATCAAAGAGCTGTTACTCAACGCTTTCATGACTGTTATCTCGGTCTGTATACCATCTGATATGTTAAAGGACTGAACTCCCTGCCTTAATGCTGATGTATCCAGTGAAAATGCGAATGTACTATTCACTCCAAATGCCTCAGGATGTAATACTTTAGCTAGGATTTCAAGCCCGTCCACTAAGCGAGGGCCGGGCCTCACAAATAGATTTTCGTCTAGCTGATATATTGCATTATTTGCTACTGCCGATATCATGTTCCATCCAGGCCTCTTTTTTACATCGTCTGCTGAGGCTTTGTACATTATACCATAAAGAAGGATTATAACATCTGGATTCCTCGCTATTACTTCTTCATCTGTTGTTTTAGCACCTGGTGAGGCCACATCACCAAAAACATTTACGCCTCCAGCCATCTTGATAATTTGGTTGCACCACGAACCTGAGCCGAAAGTCCAAGGAGGAGGATACCAGAACTCCATGTAAACCTTTGGTTTTTTCGTGATAGAGGATAACTTATCCTCTACAGCATTTATTCTTGCTCGAAGGGAGGAGACAAGATCCTCTGCTTCCTTCGATTTCCCTGTTATCTCACCAATGAGCTTAATATCTTTGAAAATATCTTCTATGGATAATGGACGTAATGCTACAACAGTTAATCCGGCTTTTTCAAGGTTCTCAACAGTTATACTGGAGCCAACAGAGTAGAAAACAATATCTGGAGACAAAGCTAAGACCTCCTCTGGATTAGGAGACCACCAATTGCTGATCTTCTGCTTGGATCGGGCCTCAGGCGGATAATCCGAGTATACATCGACTCCAACTATTCTATCCCCCAGACCAAGCGCATAAAGAATCTCGGTGCAGGATGGCCCTATTGATACTATCCTCTCCGACTTAGTTATTACTACTGTTCTCCCTAAATCATCTTTGATTGTGGTCTGAGAATTTACAGGGCTAACTACTGGCAAAAGCAGTAGCAAGAGCATTACAAGCCACAAATAGCCCTTCTTGTTTGTGATCTTCTCCAACCTCCTGATCATTTTTTTCACCCTTTATGTCTGGATTATCCAGACATCAAGTACTAAAGGGTGAGATAAATATAAAGGTTGCGCCTCCTGTAGAGCACTGTCCCTCTTAAGTCTCTTTTAACTGCAATATCAATCTCAAAACTACCTCTTTTTTTACTTAACATATAAAAATGTCTAAATAGCTCTCATTGGGTGGGACCATCAATTGGTATTGGAGTCGCTATTACATATGTGCGCAATCACTATGGGTCTGATCTCTTATAAACAGGTGATCTGCATTTAATTTTTCTAAATATGCCTTTTTAAAGGTACTACAGCTTTGCTGGTGGCCAGAGGATGAGAGAACCCCCCCTGCTAAAATACTTAGAGGAAAAGGGTATCACCTTAGAAGATCTAATAAATACAGCTTTAGAGCTTTTCGTTCCTCATCCAGGTGTTGAAACTAAGGATAAGGCTGTGGAAATCTTAAAGGATGAGTTTCTCGATACAATGTCTGATGTAAATGTTTCATGTCTTATATTTGCCTGCCTCCGCTTGGAGGAAGATGCTAAAGCTGGAATTGTTCCTGGTCTCTCAAAGGAGATGCTTCTGGGTCGACCTGGACCTGTGGCTGATGAGGCTCTTGGCATAGCTATTGCTAATTATATAGGAGGAACTAGAGCTGTATTCGAATATGTTAGATTCGACCAAAACAAACCTGGGATCCTAAAGAAACTCGGACCGTTCTCCAACGATGCCATAGGAGCTTTAATAGCCGGTGTATCCTCTAAGATGTATACGCGTGCCCTAAGGGAGGCACAAAATTTACCAAGGAGTAAATAATAAGCGACCCGCTTTTCATCTGAAGGTGAACTCTTAAACAGCTTAAGCTGAATACAAGTAGTAGGATCCTTCTTTTGCTCAAAGACAAATTAACAATATAGGCAGTATAATTAGCATAATATATGTAAAATTAACTGTGATCATGAATCTTATCCCTTTGGCTAAATCCTCAGATGTCGGCAGTCTGGATTCCATATTGATGATGTAATGTCCTACCTTTTCCAGTCTGATGCGTAAAACCCCCGCGATTGCAGCCATAGGGTGCCCAGCATTTATGCTTTCAGTGGCATTGTGCCACTTTCTCCACACTCTGAAGGATTCCTTTATGCTGCCACCAACTGTCGGTGCTAATATGACCATTAAGAGGGCTGCTATACGTGCAGGAATGTAGTTCAGCAAGCTATCTGCTTTAGCTGAGAACCAGCCTACTTTCGAAAATTCTGGTGTCTTAAACCCAATAGAACCATCCAATGTGTTGGCTATTCTTTGTAAAAGGGAACCAATAGGTCCCAAGAAAGAGTAGTATGTCAGAGGGGAGATAAATCCATCCACTGAGCTTTCAGCTAGGCTCTCAAGAGTAGCTGAGATAATCCTGCCCTCATCCAGCTTGTAGACATCCCTTCTCACGATCAGCTGGGCATATTTCCTTGCACCATCTAAATCGCCATGTTTCACATTCTCCAGCACTTGATGACATATATCAAGAAGCAACCTTAGAGATATGGAAAACTTGAGTATAACAACAGATATGATAATATATAATATTGGAGATAATTTGTAGGAAATTGTCATTAGAAATAGGGCAGGGACAATATGAACTGTTACTACAAAGAGCCAGACAGCTACCCCTCTCCATCTGCTGGAGTAAGGTTTAGCTAAATTCAACGACAGGTAATAGGAGGTATGAACAGGGTGTATTTTCAGCATAATCCCTTTATGCTCTGGATATATCCAATCCAATATTATGGTGAGCAGCAGAGAGATGCTTAACAATCGGGAATCAAAAAGCAAGATCTTCTCCATTAAGATCCCTTAAGAAGCTTCTTGAATGCCTCTACAAGTCTTGCATTCTCACTTCTGAGTCTAACAGATACTCTGCTGTGATGTTCTGTCAGATAGGGGAAGGTGGAGGCATCTCTAACATAGATTCCCAAACTAATCAGTTTTTTCATAATCTCGGGATGCTTTACGGAATGTTCAATCAGAAGAAATGGCGCTTGAGACTCATAAACCTTGAGGTCGCATTTTCTGAGCTCTTTGACCAAAAAATTTCTCTCGGTGTTCACTATCTCAATAGAATGGTCTATATAATCTCTCAGAGCTTTTTTGTCCAGCTTTGAGAGGGACTCAGCTATCACAGCGTTGACGTTCCAAGCTTGTCTGAATTTGTTTATAAGATCCAAAATCTCAACATTATTTGTATAAATGAATCCAATGCGCATGCCTGGTATCGCCAGTATCTTTGTTAAGCTCCTGAGAACAATCACATTATCCGGACAATTCCAAAGGAAGCTCTCAGAATTTCCAGTAAAGTCCATAAAAGCCTCATCTAGGATTACATAAGAATTAGATGGCAGGCATTCAAGTAGCTCCTCAATCTGCTTTTTATTAGCTAGACAACCGGTGGGGTTATTGGGGTTCGACATGTAGAGCAGAATTTTGTCTTCAAATTCACGAATTTTAGAGCTATAGGAGATTATATCTAATGCAAAGCTTGAAGAGAGTCTTTTATAGCTTATGCTGATCAAGGGCAATCCAAGTGCCTCGGCTTGAAGCTTGTGATCCCCAAAAGTTGGCTCTATTGCCACCAAAGCCTTTGGTCTTAATATCGGCAGGATCAGTTGCAGTGCCTCCGCAGCTCCATTGAGTGGTATAAGCATCTCAGCTCTTAAATCATAGAAATCCGCTATACATTCTCTTAGTTTTTTATACTCATAATCCGGATATCTTGTATAGATTCTGTCCTTTATCACGTCATTTATTGCATTTACCAGCGCCTCTGGAGGACCTAATGGGTTCATCGGACTGCTGAAATCCAGACAGTTGTCAGGAGCTCTTCCACCATGGTATCTTGATTCCATAATCCCACCTCATTTGCCTGAAAGGGCTTCATGCAGTAGCAATAAAGCGGATCCTATAATGCCAAGCGCAGCTTCCTTCTCAAATTGGGGGGAGTTTATCCTAATGATGCCAAGTTCCTCAATTTTTCTCAGCTGAGAGATTATTGGAATGCTCTTAAGACCAACGGAATACGCTGCAAGCCCGATGGATAGATACTCCTCAGCGGGGCTTGTGCGGACGTTACCGTAGGTAGGTATGGAACCTATTGCCGTGCGCAGATCCAGCTCTCTAGCAGTTATTAAAAAGTTTATTATATTTCTATCTTTAAATAGATAATTTATTATTCTAGTTGCATTTTCTATGAGGATTTTCTCATCTATATTTAAATTAAAGATGGCATTATAACTTTTGGCAATTATCTTTAATAATTCCTCTAGCTGAATCCCCAGTGTATTGATTATAAAATCATCCAAACTCAACCTTCTTAAACCCTCCTTCACAATGGAGCTGTAAATAGAGTAAGCCACTTTATTGCCGATATCGGTTGACATTCCTGCAAAGAGGACGCTTTCATCTAGACTAAGCGGCCTTCCAACAGCTATTGCATCGGTTACAGTGCCAGAGGATCTGTAATCACACCTCAGGAGAAGCTCAACAGCAGCTAGGGTCTTAGCCTCGGCCACAACTCTTATAAGATCTATAATCGCACTTTTTGTAAGACCCCTATCAACAATAACAGCAATATTTATGGTTGAACTCAGAGGTCTGAAGAGCTCCTTAACTCCCGGACAAGTGGGGGGTCTCAATCCCATAGTTATAAGGATGTGAATCTCGGGTTCATCAATTTTACTATAAATATAATTTTCAACATTTGCGGCTGTTAAAAAGACTATGGAGTTGGCAGCATCAAGTTCGCTCCTGATTCTACCATAAAACTCCCGGAGATTGATCTCCTGGAAATCCTTAGGAACTTGTTTGAATATAATAGTCCTTGCTGAGGTAGGCTGGTAGGGCATTGTTGAGAGAAAGAAGTGATCAACAGCCAATTTTACAATCAAAGCCTTATTCTCCTTCATGTAAGAGATTTCCTCTAGGAGTGAAGGCATGGCACATCTAGGAGCACTTTTTCTATAAAGTTTTCCGAGCTTGACTTGATTATTATAGTGTTCAATATACCCATAAAATTGCTGTTGGTGGGTGTAAATGTATTTTAGAAAGCTTTTCTGGGGATATCTGTTTGCGATCTACTTTTGTTTGCTAAGGTAGAAATAGTAAAGTAAGCTATAGGTTTAAACTAAGGGAAATATAATAAGATCTTTTAGATATCTGATTATATTTATAAACTATATGCTAATATAATCAGAAACTACTCTGCTTATTTTAAATCAGATAACCTTCATAAAATTGACTATACCATGGCATTTACATGCAGTGCCAACAGCAAGATGAGTACCGTGTTCTATATTTTTGATATTTCTGTAAAATTCGAAAAGTTCTGCACCGCTAACTCCTCCAACGCCTTTGTCAAGCAATTTGCTCTCAAATATCCTGACGTAATCTCCTTTAACTGCATCTCTAAGTATCTCTACCATTGTTCTTTCATGTTTTTCCCCAGATATCGGACACACGTCTGGTTGCATACATCCATTCATGCATATGTGATTTTTAGCGTAGCTTGCCACAATAACAGCATACCTCATGTCCTTTGCAACCAGATATCTATCTGGGATTCGCTCAGCAGCTGCTAGCATTGAAGGTACATCAAACTCAACTCTCCTGCCCAAGGTATTTATTTGAGATGCGAGAAACGAAGCCACAACATTTCTGGGAACTGTGAAGATCACAAAATCTGGTATAACTTTCCTCTCCAATACATAAATGAGGAAGGAAATTCCATCCCCCAGCACAAGAAGACTGCTTTTCTGTGGGATTTCGTAGTTCAGGGTTACCCTCTCAACATACTTGCTTGCTTCGCACATGGGATCCGCGTCCACCACTATGACTCTCTCAGATCTTCCGCTCAACTTTCTGAGGGCAATAGTCCCGTATCTTCCTCCACCAAGTATCAAGATCATGTTAAAACACTGGGTAATGCTCTTCAATGTCCCCCTCTCAGGTAAGCTTTCCCATCTTATTAAATTTTCTCAAAAAAAGAAAAGGTTAGGAAGGGTCAATGCATGAACAGAAGAGCTTTGCCTATTCCCTCTAGGGGAGTTCCGCTCATTGAAGCGAATATCAACCCTATTATAGCGATTGAAGTTATGACGAAACATACTAATTGCAGGATCCCGAGAACCTTGGCATTAGCTTTACCCCATGTCGCAGGAATGAGCGCAAGGAATATGAGGAGCAACATAACTATTATTCCGCATACTGTTAAGCTGATCATTGCTGTGACAGGTATTAAGGGTAAGGTAAAGATTGCATAAGCTATTCCCACCGGACCGAGAACCCTAGCATCTCCGCTCCAGTATGTGAGTGCAAATAAACCCATCCAGAAGAGACCATAGGCACCGAATATCATGGCATCTAGTGCATCTCCCGCTACATAAAAGTAATAGCTTGCAAAAAGCTCAGCTACTCCTGCGACCCATAGAAACCAAGCTGCCTGTCCTTTTGCTAAATCTGCCCCTTCCTTCGGTTTTATTATTCCGAAATTCTGAAGGAACAATATGGCCAGCCCTGTATCTAGACCAAGTAAACCAAGCGCGGCAAAAGCGAGGGAACTCGTCATATGAGATCCCCCTTAAAAGAACACGAGGGTTACTTATAATCTTTATCTTCCCCTTTTATATTATTGTTGCAAGGGCAATAGCTCTCGCGAAGCCCTCTGAGCTCTGGCTTCTGCTTGTATCCACTATTCTGTAGGGAGTTCCGAAGAATACCGCTCCGTACTCCTTTCCACCTCCTAGATAGCATAGAGATCTAAATATTAAGTTTCCAGAGATACCATCTGGTGCTATGACTATCCCCCTGTCAACAGCATCTTCCAATTTTATCTCATAGTTTTCTCCTCCTGAGATTTTTGCCACAAGCTCCGCTGTTGCCAACGATCTATCTACATTCTCATCCCTTCCAATGTCCCCATACCTTCCTCCAGCAAGAACAGCAACATCCTTAGGCATTCCAAGTCTTTCAGCTAACTGCTTAGAATATTCTATAAGTTTCAACTTCTCTTTCACACCTCTGCCCTCGTCAACTCCTACTGGAGAGAGAAGAAAGAGCTTTCTATCCACTGTCTCTAGTACTGCAATCCTGCAGACATCATACTCTCTCCTAAGGATTTCAAGAAACTTAGAGGCCCTCGCAGTTCCTCTAACAGCAGCATATGCATCTCCTCTCTTAAGCACTTCTAAAAGTTCCTCTTCCGTCTTTTCTCCTTTGTCCACCACTAGAACATCAGCAAAGTCCTCTGCAAGCTCAACAGCCTTAAGTATCCTCTCTTCGCTGGTGGGATCAAATCTATAAAGGCCTATGGCAATCCTTCTCCTTCTTATTATCTTATTTCTAATGTTTTCATGAAGATACAATGTGCCTCTCATATTTTCACCTTTAGAATTGCAGGATCATCCTTAAACGCTGCGTATTCAGTCCCGATATCATAGAGCGATACTGCTGCTAGAGCCCCCACAATTCCTTTATCTCCTGTAATTGGCATTACCTCTAAATGAAACTTCTCTGCAAGGTCCAAAGCCTCAGCCTGAGTTACAACTTCCCCTTTTACCCTTTTTCCGAAGTTTTTCAGCTCATCTGGAACCTCAATGCCCTCATATGCGACCATGCAAGCTCCATCGGAGTAGCAGTAATTCCTCATGATATCCTCCAGCTCTCTTAGAACTGTTTTAGTCTCAATATTGCTGGGAATAGCAAAGACTAAGCATGATGCAACATTATTTGTTGTTTTCCATTCAATGCCGGGGAAGCACTGGAAAATTCTGTGTATGATCAGCTTTACTCCCTTCCTAGAGCTAAGTTCTATTCCCGATTTCAGGAAGGATGACCATGTCGCTCCTTTCTCCTTTGTATCTGTGTTATCTATCCCTACTATAAGCTTCCTGTACTTGGGCGTAACTATCCTCACTCTATTTACGAAAGCTCCGCCAACCTTCTCCAGATCATCTTTTGACGGATATTCAGCCCTTATGACACCAGAAGCTTGAGGTAAGCATGCTGCTATTCCTAAACCAGCTCCTGCTATGCCAACCCAAGTTGTATAAACTTCATTTTCCTTTATTTCAACTTCTTCTAGGGCCTGACCGCCTCTCTCAGCATCGGCGGGGCCGAACTTTACCTCATATCTTCCAATATGCGCACGAAGAAAAAGCGTGCTTCCCTCCGTCCATCCGGCATAAACAGCTCCTCCAGCCCTAAGTCTGTTGACTAAATCCCATTCAACAGGGCCTCTGGCGCTGCATTCCTCCACTATTTCCACTATTTTATTTCTCTCGTCTACGATAGTGAGAAGACCTCTTGAAAAAAGCTTGCCAAACCTTGATATCACCTCAGTTGGTGTCAAAGCAACAGCAATCTCCCTTTCCTCCATAAGAGTTCCTCATTAGGAGGTTCTTATTAAATTTTCTGCACATGCGTTATATGGACTTGGCAGATCCTCAAAGCTCCACTTGTAGAATAAGTTCCTTAGTGTTTTTATATCGAAAAGCGTTTGAGATAAGATTGAGGGGAAATGACTAAGGTTCTAGTGCTAACACCCGAAGTTTACTCTTATGGATCTATGCTTATAGCTGGAGCTTTGGAGAAGGCAGGCTTCAGGGTCTCTATAATGAAGTTTACAGCTAAGGCTGACGTAAACTTATTACCTCAAGCTGATGTGTACGCCATAGGCCTCTATTCAACACTTCACGTCTTAGAGTACAAGGACTGGATTTCGAGACTGAAGTCTGCACGTGACAAACCAGTTATCGTAGGCGGGCCCGTCACTCAGATCCCTGAGTTGGTGTTGACAAACATGAATTGTGTAGACGCTGTTGTTGTGGGTGAAGGAGAAGAAACCATAGTAGAGCTAGTCAATGCGCTGATCTCGAAACAAGACCTGGACTCTGTCGATGGCATAGCATATAACTCCCAGGGCAAGGTTGTGAAGACAAAGCCAAGAGAACCTATTGACATGGAGAAGAGGCCCATGCCTAAGATACCGGATGACATTGGTGAGCAGAGCATTAGAGGAGCTCATGTATACGTAGAGGTTTCAAGAGGCTGTAAGGGATCCTGCAGTTTTTGCCAAGTTCCAAGGCTATTTGGAAGAGAAGTTAGAAGCAGGCCTATCAACAAAATAGTCGATGAAGTAAAGCTCTTTAAAAAGAAAGGGGCTTTAAGAGTTGCGATAAGCGGTGGCACCACGTCATTTTATGGCTGTGGTTCCTCTTGGCTGGATGAGAAAGAGGTGGTCAAGCTTCTCAAGTCTTTAAGTAGAGTTCTAGGTCCAAAGAACCTCTCAGCTCCGGATATAAGAGTTGATGCTGCTACTGACGGAATTTTAGAAGCTATAGCTAAGTACACAATAGGATGGGTGTTCTTTGGGGTGGAGTCTGGTAGCCAAAAGATACTCAATAAGATGCGTAAAGGCATTAAAGTAGAAGAAATCTACGATGCAGTTTACAGGGCAAGGAAGCTAGGAGTAAAGCCAGCAGGATCCTTTATAGTAGCATATCCTGGAGAGACTAAAGAGAACTTTGAGGAGACTGTGACACTTGTCAAAAATCTCCCACTAATGGATCACTTCGTCAGCATAGCAGAACCTATACCGGGAACCCCTTTGGCAGAGGAAGTCGCAGACATGCGAATAAGCGAGAATCTTTTATTCGTAAATGATGATTCAAAATTCGGAAGACTTTATGGTCTATCTGTGGCTGAGTCAAGGGCATATCAACTCATGATAGAGGGTTACCGTGTCAGGTCACCTCTTATCATAGGGGATGTGCATATCGCCAAGCTATTTCTGCAAGAAGCTAAGAAACAGGGGGAAGACATAAGGAAGTGCACCATGGAGGTGAAAAAGCTATACTCTCTACTTCGAGGTAGACATGAAGCTTAAGAGAGCTTTCAGCATATTTCTAGGCTATACTAGTAGCTTTTTAGCACCTACTTTTAACAGTTCCAGAGCCAGCTTTCTAAGATTTAATTTATTTACGTTCTCGATTGTTCTTATAAAAGCTTGAGGAAAATGTCAATTCCCCTAGAGCTCCTCCTATGGTTCCAATAAGAGCTCTAGAGCTTTACGAGTGCTTGGTCCGAAATACTTTTCATTTTTCAACAGGCCCTTCCCTAGACCCAGTTCACTAATTTGCTAGAGACGATCTCCGGCGTCAGATCTTGATAATTTAACTATTTTTTATCTTAGCTATTAGTATAGCTATTTCGGTGTCATCGGTAACAATTCCAGCTTTTAACCCAGAATGAAGAGGGTGGCCTGAAGGTGCATCTAGAAAGTCCCCTACTTCACCTAACAGCTTCTTGATAATTGCTGGAGTGTAGGAAGTGGTTGGCATTCCGAAAGCATCACCTATAACTAATCCCATCAGTGCTTCGTGGGCTTTACTCACCTTTCGGTCTTGGGCATTCATTCAGTTCTCTTACAAACCTCCAACTGTATATTTGAATATTATAGTTAGTTCTGCTTGGTGTACTAGAATTAAAGAATAAAATAAATCTAAGCATTTATACTGACTTGAAAATGTATTTGATTTTCTGGAAGGTATAGGAACCCTGAGTATGAGATCTTTCCTTTTGAGTTGGTAGCTAAACTCCATTCACTGAAAAGTAGGCCCAGATTTACCTAGATCAAAACTAAGTTTCTTACTTTCATCATTTGCATTATCAAACCCTTCAGCAAAGTACCGTGGTGGCAAGCCAGCTAGGACTAATCTAACTAAGAAGATTTTCAATCTGCAAGATTCTCAAGTACAAGCTGAGAGAGTGTCACAATCTTACGACCGGGTTCCTTGATGACGCCAGTCATGTGGTACATACAGAAGACACATCCGACAGCGATATCTGCCTCTTTTCTGTCTGCCTCACTTATCAGGATCTCTGCAAGTCTGTTGGCGATCTCTGGGTAGATCGGTTTTACTCCGGCAGGAGCACCACAGCACAAAGCATCTTCCCTATTTTTGTCGTATTCCACTAGTTTAGCCACACGCTTGATTAGGTCTCTTGGGGCTTCAATCACTTTACTTCTCCTTACGAGCGGGCAGGGGTCCTTGTAAATAATGTGTTTGCCAGAATTCCCGACCTTCAATGCTCCATTGTTAATTAGGTCATGAAGCAACTCGGAGATGTGAATGACTTCATACTTCGGCTCCCTGAAAAGTGAAGGATACACCCTCTTGAAGACATCTTGACATGCAGGGCACTCGGTCACGACAAATTCAGCACCTGTGGATTCAAACAATAAAGTGTTCTTCTCAGCAAGCATTTTGGCATCTTCAAGCATTCCTGTGTCTATAAGAAAAAGCCCGCAGCACCGCTCCCTGTCTCCTAAAACAGTGAAGTCAAGCCCAGAAATCCTTAATAGCTCTACAGATGCTCTTGCTGTCTCTGGCAGGCGTATCCCCGACCAGCAGCCAGGAACGTAAAGGTATTTTGCCCGTTCTGGAGGTTTGAAATCCTCAGGAATGTACGCTAGGCGCTTCTCGGGAGGGGCCGCCATGGGTGAGCCTGTCTTTATTATCGCCTCTGCTATTGTTTTGTATTTCTCTGGTACTCTATTCATCCTTCTTAGCTCTGCCCTAGCACCTTGGATTACCACGGAGATTGGGATGTTTTGGGGACACACCTTGTGGCACTCATCACACCTAGTACAGAGGAATATCGTCTTCAGATCCTCGTCAGTCAGGGGATCTCCCTTGAAGAGTCTTCTTGCAGCCTCGACCTTAGCCATTGCTCCATACTTTATATCATTCGTTGCTATAAAGAATGGGCAGACCTCAGTACATGCACCGCACTCTATGCATAGGTCTGCTAATTTATGATAATCCTCCATCATGAAACTCACCCTTCAATCTCTATCTTCTTCGTAATTAACTTAAGGTAATACTCTTTAAAAAATCTTTCTTTGGACCCTAAATGAGCAAGAACTAAATCCGTTCACACAAGGTGCACATCTGCGTGGCTATGTATTTATCGAACGGATGCAATTTGGAAGAAATTAACGAGAGCTAAGGCATTAATTCTTAGTTACTGGTCTTAAAGATTCGTTAATTTTCTGCGCATAACGCCCCGAAAACCATACTGATGTGGATCAGTGACGTAAGCCTTCAAGTTATCGTTCTTTATTATAAAGGATAATCTCAAAATCCTCGCTGAGACACAGATTTCAAAAAAAAGTGCTCAAGAAACACCTCAAAAATACTCATCATTTTTCAATATAATAATTATCTACAGCTTTTAAAAAGCCTTTTTCCCTAGCATATCTAACCAAATAGTCCTTAAGCTCGTCAAATGCCGCATCTATTAGATCTCTGTTCTTAAAGATCTCTTTAAATACAAGCTTTCCGAATTGGTCATCGCTAGTGACATGAAGTATCAGCGAGCCATCAGCATATCTAACCTCCCTTAGCAACTGATCGGGATCCTCATCTATTATCCCGATTATGGGGATGGAATACCTGCTTAGGATATCTCCCACCACTGTGGTCGTGTCATCTCCCACCGAAACAGCCCCGCTTATTTTGTTTTCTATAAATTTATATATTTTTAACCCAGCGTGATCTATGAATGCTATTTTATCCTTCTTTTCTAGCTTAAATGTCCTGCGTATAGGTGGCGATTCCCTCAACACAGTTATAGTATCCACCTTTGCTTCTTCAAGCTTTATATCTCCCAACTTGTCTAACCCATGCCTCTTTACCTGCGCTCCTTTGATATCTATAATTTTTCCATTTTCTTCAACTATTATAACATCTCCCGATAAAGCTTTCCCAACAACTAAACCGTTTATCAGTATGTAATCGCCAGCGCTAACAGCGAGAACCCGCCTGTACTTTCTTCCAGACTCAATCCATAGGGTTTCCCCATAATCAACAGGTTCTTCCACGCTGAATCCAATTTTTCTGGCTACTTCCTCAGCAAAGTTTCTTATTTTATTGTTCCAAGGAATAACCAGTCTGTTATTTGTGTCAACACCTATAAGTGGTGCATCTTTTCCCAGAATTCTCAACAAATGCCAGCAATAAGCCTTGGATCTCTCTGGAGTAGTTGCATGCATTGCACTTATCATGATATCATATTTTCCAATGGAGGATTTTATCCACTGCTTCCAGTCCTCCTTGAGGAATCTGACTTCATTTTCTAGGTAGCTGTCAAGCATTGCAGTCGGACCCATGACACCCGTAACAACGGCTTCAACCTTGCCACATTCTCTTAGTGCCTGTAAAAGCTTGCAAGCCCACCCAGAATCAAAGATAGCTGGCATGTGAAAGAGCAGGAGTATCTTTTGCATAAACTCGCCTAAATCCTCCCTGAGTGTAAAGATATAAAGCTAACTGCAAAAGCCTTAAAAGTTGCTCAGAAAAATTTCGCTACAACAAAAGAAAAATTGTACGTAGTCCTAGGAATCAGGTTCGCTTGAGAATTTCTCGAATATTAGTTAAGGATCTAAAGCTTGTACAAGACACTATTGGAAAAAATTTGTACTAAAAAAAAGTTTTTATAGAAATAACCAAAAGCTTGATTTATGGTTGAGATTCTTAGTAGAAAGGATGTTCTGGAAAGATACGGAAGTATGGAGTGGATTTCCCCTTATGAGAGAATAATCGCCATGACGGATGGAGAGCTCATTGAGGTTCATGAGTTTCATGCGAGAAACAGATGCATAGGTGGCGCTGCATGGGAAGTTTATCATTACCCCAGAGTTAGTGGTTTAATAATTGCTGCCAGAAGGGAGGGAGCAAGAAATATATTCATTCTGAAGCAGGGAAAAACCGAGCTAAAGTTGATACCAGGAATTGCAGGGGCAGGTGTTGAGGAAGCTCATGTTCTTAAAGATACCATAGAGTTAACTTATGCGGGATTAGCAGGTGGAGGAATCGCTGCTACTGTTTGCAGAGGAATGGCCGAGGGCTGCCATAATATAGAGATAGTTGAATTAGGAGGCGGGGGTAAACTGGGCAGGGCAAAGTTAGTCTTGAAAAAATACGAAAAAGTTGTGATAGGTGTGGATGATACTGATAATAAGGAGAAAGGGGCTACTTGGAGCCTTATGAACGAAATAGCTTATAAAATGGAGAAAGAAGAGTTGGGTCATTACCTTATGCACACGATCACCCAGCTTTACACCAATAACCCAAATAAGACAACGAACTGCGTTTCAATTTCAGTGACATTTGCTACAGAGAGACCTAAAGAACTAGTAGAGAGATTTAGGAAGGAATTGGAGCGTCTTACAGTGAGCGAGAATACTGGAATGGCGGTTTACAGGAAAATAACAATTCCAGATGAATTAAGAGCGTATGGAGCTAAAGTTAAGTCTAGGTTGGTGAGCTTAAGCGATGCCTATGAGATAGCAGAGAAATTTGGAATTGAAACAATTCCTATAACAGGTGAGAGAGGCATAATAGGGGCTATAGCTGCTTTGGCTTTCTCAGACTCCCCAGAAGAAGCGGTGAAGGTGTATGCTTGACTACAAGACAAAAATAGAGCTGATCACTCTGGGAGTGAGGACATCAATTCCCCCTCGTAGAAGAGGAGGAGGAGGGCCTATTGGTGGCATCGGCTTTGCAGTAAATGGCTCTATCGTCTCGGCACCAACAAAGCAGTGGTATGTTAAAGAATCGCCCTACGAGATAGTGGAGAGAGAGGGAAAATTCATCCTTCTGAGAGAAGACGAAAGAATAGGTTATGTGGAGATTCCAAAAGCGGAGTATTATAAGCACACCATTAAAGGAGTATCAGCTGGTTTTATTGTTGCACTTGACGGGATCAACGCCTTGGTCACCTCAGTTAGCAGAAGGTGCGTTCACGTTGATTCGGGAAAGAAATGCATCTTCTGTGCAATAGAGAAAAACGTCACTGAGCCTTTTATTCTGGATAAAAATCCAGGTGATATAGTTGAAGCTGTGAAAGTTGCTTATGAAGAGGACAGAACAAGACATCTAACCTTGACAACAGGAACAACAAATCTAATCGACAAAGGAGCTTTGAAGATCTCTGAAGTGGCAAGGAAGGTCAAAGAAGAGGTGGATATAAAAATCCATGCTCAAGTGGAAGCTGTTAATGAGAAATACCTTGAAGTTTTGTACTCATCAGGAGTTGACACGATTGGAATTCACATTGAGACATTCGATGAGAAAATAAGAGGAACTGTGGTGCCAGGAAAGCCTAGCATAGAGGAGTACCTGAAATGCTGGAGAGAAGCAGTGAAGCTGTTCGGTGAATGGAAGGTTTCATCATGGATTGTGATAGGATTAGGAGAACGAGAAGAAAGCGTAGTAGATGGATTCAAGCGGACAGCTGAAGAGGGGGTCATACCGTATGTCGCACCCTTTAGACCGCCTCCGGATGACCTTGTCACTAGACCGGATCTAAAATATATCATGAGAATATATGAGAGGTTGAGGGATCTCAGATCTGAGTATGATGTTAAAATCGAGAAATGCGATGCAGGATGTCCTAAATGCACCGGGTGTTCTGCAATTCTTGAAACCTTGTCTTAACATGTCTAACTGTTGGAGTACTCATCTCTTGCGTCCACGACAGCTTTTAAGTTGGCAAGAGGAGTGGAAGGAATGGCATTGCATATCGCTAGAGTATCAGCACCGGATTTAAGAATTTCTAGAACTCTTCTTTTGACGTCTTGGGGCTTATGCGAAGCCAAAGTGCTCACAGAAATATTTGCGATTAATTTGGGTGAGGCAGATTTGCGTAGCGATCTCTGCTTTACGACGTTGATATTTCTCTGCAAAACTTTATCTGCTACTATTATTCCATCAAAGCCAGATAGCATCATGTCCTGAAAAATCGAGTCTACAGGTCCGCAGATGTGAAGGAGCTTTTTGCTTGTGATTCTCCTAGCTAGGTACTGTAGTTTTTCTAAGAGTATATATTTGAAAGCCAGAGGGCCTATTGCCTCTGGTTCTGCATAGGGGTCGCTAACACAGATGACATCAGCTCCTGCTTTCAAAAGCTCTTTTGAATACTCCAGGCTTATGCCAAGGATCTCATCCAGGACATCTTTTAATTTTTGAGGATCCCTTACTGTCATCTTAGCCACAGTATCAAAGCCAAATAAATGAGAACTCAGCGTAAATGGTCCGCAGATCGGGACAACTATTGGCAAGTTTGTTATATCCTTGAGCAGACCAATCGCCTCTAAAACTACTGGAACCCTCCCATTTTTGGTGAAATTTCCACCTAGCCTCACCTCATCGATGTTCTTAAAGCGTGAAACCTTAACAAGAGGGAGTTTGTAATTGCTTCCTAAGTCTACCTGACAGCCAAGACTCTCAGCTTCAACTGTTAGACAAAAAGGAACACTAACATTATCCATTCCAGCTAATTCTGAAAGAGAAGCCGCTAATTTAGCCATTTTATCCGGGCTGACATGAGCCTCAGGAAATGAAATCTTCTCCCTGGACATGACTTCCAGATTAGGGCTTAGTGTAATGATGACTGGAACTTTATCGCATAAGTGATGTTCAAGGAAGAACAAAAACCTTCTCTGCATGTATTTCCTTATTGTGAGGAGAAGAGGGGAATATTTAAAATTAACTTTTAAAAATAATAACAGCTAAAAAGCTTTATGCCATTCAACTGCTTTGGCCAAAGAGGACTCCTAGCTTCTCCTGATGTGCCGGTTTCCTGGCTAATAAAAGGATAAGGACATATTTCTATTAAATTTCATATTGAAATGTAACTAATATAGTGGCAAATAAAATGTATAATACATCGACACGATAATTATTAATTCTGTTTTCGATGCGCACTCAGAGGGTTATGCTAAGGCTAGAGAGATCCGCAAAGGCCTATAGAGAGGGCACTCATAGGGTAAGGAATCCCGAAGAAACTCTCTCACAAATAGAATCGAAGCTAAAAATTGCAGGAATAACTAGAATTTCAGATATAACAGGTCTTGACAGGATCGGAATTCCGGTCTACTCGGCTGTTAGGCCCAGCGCTGCACAGGGTGCTGTTTCTGTTTACTCGGGTAAGGGAATAAACAAGACCTTGGCGAAAATATCTGCTATAATGGAAGGATACGAAAGGTACTCTGCCGAATTCAAGGAGTGCGATAAGGAGATAACAATAAAAGGAACTTATGCCTCTTTATCTAGTAAATTCAACATTCTTGATCCAGATGAACTTATTCTTCCCAAAGATACACTTTCTTCCAAGGATCTGGTTTTGAGATGGATCAAAGGATTTGATCTGATCAACGATGAGGAGATATATGTTCCTGTAAGCTCGGTGTTCCATCCCTATACTCCAGATGGAGACTTTCATTTATTCAAAACTAATACCAATGGCCTAGCTGCTGGGAACACAATAGAGGAGGCTATTTTTCACGGTCTTATGGAGGTGATAGAGAGAGATGCATGGAGTATAGCTGAGGTGTGCAGGAGAGGGGGGAGGATAATCTCAGCTGAGGGCAGTCATATCGTCAAAAGCCTTATTGACAAGTTCGAAAGTAGCTCTGTGCATGTAATCCTAAGGGACATAACATCTGATATAGGAGTTCCTGTTGTGGCAGCAATCTCAGATGATATCAAATTGAAGGATCCAGCACTGCTCACCATGGGTTTTGGTGCACATTCGGATCCGGAGATCTCCGCCATTAGGGCATTGCTGGAAGTAGCTCAGAGTAGGCTTGTTCAAATTCAAGGAGCTAGAGAGGATACAGTAAGGGCAGAAGTAATGAGAAGGATCGGATATGAGAGAATGAAGAGAATTAACAGACATTGGTTTGAGGCTGATGATGAAGTAGAGCTGGACAAGCTTCCAAAATTCTCCTCAGATTTCATCGACGAAGATATAAGGAGAACCCTTGGGCTTCTGAAAAGTAGAGGATTTCAAAGAGTTATTGTCGTTAATTTAACAAGGCCTGAGCTGGGCATACCTACAGTAAGGGTAATTGTTCCCGGGATGGAGATCTATGGCATAGATTCGAATAGAATCGGAGAGAGAGCTCTGAGTTATCTGAGGAAGGCAAGATGAAAGCTGTTATCTTCACGGGACCGAGCCTCAGCAAAGAGGAAGCTAAGTTAATCTTTGAGAATGCCACTTATTTACCTCCTATAAAGAGAGGAGATGCCGAAAAAGCTTTAGAGAGAGGAGCAAAGATCATAGGAATAATAGATGGCGTCTTTCATCAGGATGTAGCGATATCCCCAAGGGAGATATTTGAAGTTTTGAAAAAAGGTGTTATAGTGGTTGGAGGCAGCAGTATGGGAGCACTGAGGGCTGCCGAGCTCGATGAGTTTGGTATGATCGGCGTGGGGAAGATATATGAGATGTACAAAAGTGGTGAGATAGAATCCGATGATGAGGTCGCATTGATTTTTAATCCTCTGACACTGGAACCTTTATCAGAGCCTCTTATAAACATAAGGTTAACATTTAAAAGGATATTAGAAAATAAATTAATAGATAAAAAGACTATAGATTCTTTATTTGATATAGCTAAAGAACTATACTTTCCTAAAAGGAATTATAATACAATATTAGAGATAGCAGTCAAAAGAAATATTATTGATGAAATTACAGCAAACAAAGTATACTCAATAATCCAAAAAAACAAAATTGATCAGAAGAGGCTTGATGCAATTGAAGTGGTAAAAACTGTTAAAAGAATTTACTGCTTAAAAATAAATTTATAATTGATTGGTTATACTACTGTTACTGTTTTTAAGCGCTCTCCCATATCGCACCGGGGTAGCTTATGACTAGGCATATTGCCGTATACGGCAAGGGTGGGATAGGTAAATCGACGATAGCAAGTCATACTGCTGCAGCACTCGGATTAAAAGGATTTAAGGTAGCTCTTGTGGGTTGCGACCCCAAAAAAGACAGCACTTTTTTGTTAGTGGGCAACAGAAATGTTAAGACGGTCTTAGATGCTCTTAGGAGAAAAGAAGATATAAAAGAATGTATCATTAATGGATTTGCCAATGTAAAATGCTTAGAAATAGGAGGGCCTGAGCCTGGCATTGGGTGTGCTGGACGAGGCCTGACCTTGGCATTTGAACATATAGAAAAGGAAGGAGTTTTTAACAATATAGATATAGTGATATACGATGTTCCTGGCGATATCGTCTGCGGAGGGTTCGCAGTGCCTATGAAGAGAGCTCTAGAGGAAGTATACATAGTGACCTCTGGAGAGTATCTTTCACTATATGCTGCTAACAACATCTGCAAAGCTGCTGGTAATATAGGAGCAAAGCTTGGAGGAATTATCCTTAATTCAAGATTTGACTTGAAGAAGGAATACGAGATCGTAAGCTCTTTTGCGAAGATGATAGGCTCTAGAGTTATCGGTGTTTTACCTTATATTATGAAGATAAGAGAATGCGAAGCTAAGGGAAAAACACTATTTCACTTTTCGGATAGACCAGATGAAGCAGAGTATTTTATAAAGTTGGCAGAGGAGATCTTAAAAAACTCCTGTAAAGTGGTTGCAAGGGGCATAGAAGATGAAAAACTGCTAAACTACTTAATGGATATAAACATTTGAAAACTTTATTATAATAAAGATGCTCTACTTCAAGGCTAGCTTGACCAGTGTATGGTTTGCTATAACTGAAGGAAAGATTCTGCTTATATCTCCCAAGTAGGTATCCATGAGTTTAATTTTTCTAAGCCTCTCTGAGTACTTGTTGTAGGGAAGCTTAACTCTTAGCCCATCTAGCTTAACCGTGATTGGTGCTGGGCATGTCTCCTCAATTACCTCAGGTATCTGTTTTTCTATTTCAGCCTTTATATAGAAGGGTGGGAAATCGAAATCTCCAAGCATACTTCTCCTCATCTCCACAAGCTTTCGAACTCTTTGTGCTACCTCCTCAAGAAGCTGTATATCCGACTCCCTGCTGAATTTTCCCACAATCCTCCCAATGCCGGGAACATACTCTACTCCTTCTGGGGGAGTTAAGTGAGGATACCCCGTCACCACAACAGGAATGGAAATATCTTTCAAAAGATCGAACTTTTTTGTTATACATTCCCTTAAATTTCCAAATATAAATACTGCGATGTCATGCTCGTTTATAAGCTTCTTTTCGAATAGCGTCAGCATGGCAATCCTCTTGCCTACACCACGAGAGAGACCTATCATGTTGGTCTTCGCCCCTTTTCTCCTCAGATACTCCGCAATGTCACAGGATGGATGGGGAAGGTGATGTATAGATATTGTGGGCACAACAACGGCGATCTCTGTACCGACAAGAGGTGCCTCTTTTATCTCACCCTTGAGCTCAGCAGCTTTCTCCCTTATTTTCTCCACATCCTCCTCCGGAACAATGAAGGATATGGTTACCTCTGTCTGTGCAAAATTTTTCTGTATGATGAACCCGCCTAGGTCATCCACTAAATCCTCTATCTCGTCATGCCTGTAGACTCCCCCGGTAAACAGGAGTGGGATGTACAAACGAGCCCACCTCCCACATATTCATCGCCATTTTGACCCATTCATCCTTTATTGGATCCTCAGATGATATGACTATCACAGCCTCCTCTTTCCATATGTACTTCCTTATCCTGAATCCCTCTGGAACAATTCTAATTATCACATCAATTAGGCCCTTAGCAAGCTCTTTTTCTGGATCGAAGATAACAGAGTTAAGCACATCTTCATGAATTTCTCCTCTTACCATGACCTCATATCGGCTTAGCTGTTCAGTGTTCTCCCTTCCGAATCTCTCCCACAGCACTCTCATTAGACCAGGGAAATATTTATCATTCTCACATGTCACGATTGTCCCATCCTTAGTGCTTCTCATTTTGACAGCATCTACTAGCTTGACTTTCCAAGTTGGCTTGGAATAATTTATAATTAGTATGAAAACAGGTTCCTCTGGGTTAGTGTATACGTATATATCTTTTATTGCACTCTTTATGGGCGAGTCAGAGATCACCGAGGATATGGTTCTCTCAAAAGCGGCCTTAGCTTCCTCATCCGGACACTCTACTCTTATATTCATATGCGGTCTCCTCCAGTATTCCAGATGTCACAAAAGCCATCCCAGTTGCAACGGCAAACTGAGAGAATTGTGGAACGATGACCTCCATGTTTAAGGCCTCTCTTAGCGCTCTCACAAGGCCTTTTACCAGAGAAGTTCCACCTACTTCTATTATCGGTGGGCGGATGGATATCTCCTGTAGCTGCTGCTCTATAACCTGATCAGCCACACTTCTGCAGGCTGCTGCCGCAACATCCTCTGCTCTGGCTCCTGCAGCAAGGGAAGTTGTCAGATCCTGCAGTCCGAAAACTATGCAATAGGAGTTCATCCTTATCTTATTGTAATCTCCTTTTAGTGCCATCTCGCCAAATTCAGCTATATCTACCCCCAATCTTCTGGCAGCTGTCTCTAAGAATCTTCCAGAGGAGCCAGCACATATGCCTCCAAGCGTGAAGCTGTCTGGAATTCCATTATGAACTGTTATGACCTTGTTATCCATGCCTCCTATGTCGATTATCGTTGCATCTCCCTCCTGCTTGTTTGCTAAGAAGGTGGCACCCTTGGCACCCACCGTTATCTCATCTTGGATGAGATCAGCGTGCAGAAACTTACCAATAAGATATCTTCCATAACCTGTAGCTCCAATGGCATCTAGGTCTGATGACTTTATCCCTGCAATTTCAAGTGCTTTCTCAAACACATTTCTGGCTGTCTCGATAATATCAATAGTAGGCATCCATGCCGCTCCAATGATCTTATTATCCTGCATTATAACAGCTTTTGTGGTTGTGGAGCCTGAATCAATTCCAGCTGTTAGTCCTTTGTGTCTAGTTCTAATAAGCAAACTCTTCCTCTCCACTATATTTTTCAGGGCCTCCAATCTCAGGAGAAAACTGCCAGCTTTGCTTTTCTCTGTGAACGAATAGACAACAACTGGAACTCTAGCATCTTGTAGATATCTCCTCACGGCATTCCTCACAAGAGCACCCTCTGCGCATCTAAAGCATGTGGCAACAAGTGCCGCGTCCACATCACTAAGTTTTTCAGCGGCTGTTTTAGCTCGTGCCATCATCAACTTTAAGTCCCCGCCTTTTACCTCAACTCCGAATTCATCACAAACTCCCTTGATATCATCGAAATTCGCCTCTGGAATCACTATATCCGCACCCACGATCTTGGCCGCTTTTAGTATTTCTCCATATACTCCACTGTACTCAGCACCGCATGAGATAAGCGCTATCTTCACCATTGCTGGTCACCGACTTTCCCAAGAAACTCCTCTATTTTTGTTATAAAATCTTTTGCTTCCTCTACATTCCTCGGAAGGGATATCTTCAAATACGGTATCCCTTTAGACTTCACTATGTAAATCAGAGAATCCGTGTGATGGCACCCTCCACAACCGAATGAAATATCATAATTGCAGATTATGGCTGCTTCAGCCTCCTCAATTAGCTCCCTAAAGGCACCTAATCTCCCCCTTATACCTGAGGGCATTTCAACAGATAGGTATCTAAGCCCCCTTATAGCGTCCTCCGGAGTTATATTTCTAGTAGGCGAGTCTATTGAAGGATCCCTCACCAATTTGCCGATCACAGACATTGCTGTTAGTGGAATGTGCCCCTTTCTCTCTATGAGATCTGCTAGAATAAGGCTGTTCAATGGATGAATAATGACTTTTTTTGATCTCACTGAGTTTCCGGGCTTTATTTTCAGCTCTTTCAAAGCTGCTGATATCAGGGGCAACAGCTCAGCCTCATACTGTATCTGGTATAAACCTGTTCTTGGGCCTCCGCCTCTCTCAGCTCTACATATCCTCTTATCTCCAATAGGATATCCTCTCTCCTTTGAAAAAACGGAATATTCAAATTTGCTTCTGATAAATTCAGTCAACTCCTCCACCTCAGCATCATCTCCCTCCACCATCGCTCCAAAGCAGGTCTCCTTGACAACACCCTTGAAGCTAGTGCTTTCTATTGTAATTGTGAGCTCCTCGGGTGTTATCCCAGAATCCGGTGAGATGACGAAGATTCTAACTTTCATTTTCATCAACCTCCATTAAATATACTTCCTCCTCCTCCTTTGAATTCATTAGTACTCCGAGGTTATCTGTGACAGTCCCGACTATGTTAGTTGACTCAAATGGCTCACCAGTAGGACCAAACTCCTTGCTTTCGGTGAAGCGAATTCCAATAATTCCTGCATATTTTCTTGACATGTTGGTTACGCCAATTTCCCCTGGCCTCACAGAATCCTTTGGTATGTTTTCTGGGACTAATGGGTCCTTATAAGAGATATCAGGCTTGAAGATAACGGAGTCGTCTGTCTTGAAGAATACTTTGAGAATGCCTACCCTCTTTCCAAAAAGCTCTGCAGCAGCTCTGAAGTACAGTGATGTTTTTGGCGCCTTATCATTAAATAACTTTATTTTAACAATTTTAGATTGATCAATTCCATATGTAGCAACTTCTTTTTTCTTGAGAATTTCTGAAGTCGTCTTAGGATATTGGAGGACTACAACCGCATCGTCGGATTTATCCCCATCTCTTACATGCCTTATATTCAATTTCTCGAGTAAATTTCCGGCTTGCACTTGTGTAAGGCCAATTAGATTTATTCTTCTCGGATTTAGGACTATATGGATTTTGTCTCCTCTTTCAGCAACTTCTAGAAGCTCCAAACCATATTTTACAAAGCCTATCACGGAGTGATTCTTGCTGGGCATACATTCCCTCTTATATATGTAGATATCTCCCTCCCTCTTGCCTGATGTCCTCACTGTGACAGCCCCTCTAACCCTTTTCCCAGAGTTTTCCTCGATTTTCCATGCCCTCATTGCACCAGATATTCTGACAAATGTCCCAGAAACCTCATCAAGTGAGTTATTTTGCTCTAGGGTAATTAGAGCGTGTTCGCATGCCCAAGGTAATTCAGTATTTAGATCTATTTTTATCTCTGAGTATATCTCATCGCCATCAATTACCTCATCCATTAGGCTTGCTCTTTTTATATTACCAGAAATGTATCCTTGCTCAAGGACTGGCTCCACCTCTTTTATGAAATCATCTACATCCAATGCACCTAATACATCCGAGCCTGTTATTACCCTTCCTACTATGCCTGAATTCAATGTGCAATGCTCAATTCGTGCTCTGCTAAGGGTGAAAACTAGATAACCATTTCCTTCTACTATACTTAAAATAATTCTATTCTGTTCATATTGATACGACTTATTTAAGCAGTTGAGATCGAGGCTAAAGGGACCTACTGATAGGCTGTTCCTTGTCCTCCAAGCTACTTTCAATCCGTTTATGCTTCTCCTAATCTTCTCCCACAGAAAATTATCATCCACCTTTACCATGATTTTGCCCTTATTAGTTTTTATTATGTATCTATCTGTAGCTACTTGAGAAGGCCCCCTGCCTCTGACCACTGCCAATAGGCAACGTGGATCATAAGAAATTCCACAGCTTTTCAGCACTTCCTCGATTCTGCTTTCTTCAGGAACAGTTATTTCCTTTCCATTTAGCTTAATCCTCATCATAGTGTAACCCTGATAGAGGGTTATTAAAACTTTTAGGAAAAACTTTATCAATTTAAGGGATAGTCACACCTCTGATGAAAGAGAAAATACTTCAACTTAAAGGTGTTTCCAAGAAATTTGGAGGGGAATACGTCCTGAAAGACATAAGTTTCAGTTTAAGCGAGGGAGAATCATTAGGAATTCTTGGGAAAAGTGGCAGCGGCAAATCAGTGCTCATACATGTAATAAGAGGCTTCAGGGGATATGAGCCTGATGAGGGGAATATTATTTACTCAGTTTCGGCATGTAACAGCTGTTACTGGCTGGATATTCCTTCTAAGGATGGAGAAAAATGCCCACGATGCGGAAAGAGATTAGAATATAGAGAGGTCGATATATGGAAAACAGATGATAGAAAACTTTTCTATAATCTCAGAAAAAGAATTGGAATAATGCTTCAAAGAACTTTTGCATTATACGGTGAGAAGAGTGCATTTGAGAATGTAGTAGAGGCACTGAGTTCCCTAGATATGTATAACGGTGATATTATCCTCAATAGGGCCATGGAACTGTTAAAGATAGTCAACATGAATCATAGGGCTCTTACTCCGGCAAGGGATTTGAGCGGAGGTGAGAAGCAAAGGATAATTCTTGCTAGACAGCTTGCTCTAGATCCAATCATGCTACTCTTAGACGAGCCCACTGGAACGTTAGATCCTCATAACACACAATTGATCGTGGAGATACTCAGAAATTTCGTCAAGGGAAAGAAAGCAATGATTCTAACGTCACACTTTCCAGAAATAATCCAGGAGCTTTCAAATAGAGTTATATGGCTTGAAAAGGGCAGAATTGAGAGCGAAGGAGAGCCTCAAAGGATTGTTTTAGAGAAATTTGGATTGCCTGAGAGGAAGAAAATAAGCATAGAAGTTATATCGAAAAATGAAATAATAAATTTAAAGAATGTAAAGAAATATTACTATTCTATAACAAGAGGTATAGTGAAGGCTGTAGATGGAGTATCGCTCACAGTAAATGAGGGCGAAATATTCGGGATACTTGGACCTAGCGGTTCAGGTAAAACAACTCTTTCGAGGATAATAGCGGGGATAACAGAGCCAACAGAGGGTGAAGTACTTGTGAGAGTGGGAGACGAATGGATAGATATGAAACAGCCTGGACCCTTGGGAAGAGGAAGGGCTACGCCCTATATAGGAATTCTCCATCAGGAGTTCTCCCTGTATCCATACAGAAGTGTGCTGTACAATCTTACGGATAGCATAGGGTTGAATCTACCAGCTGAATTTGCCAAATTAAGGGCAATAGATATCCTTACAGGCATTGGTTTTAGTGAAAAAGAGGCAGAAGCACTTTTAAAGAAAAATGCCGATGAGTTAAGTGAGGGAGAAAAGCATAGAGTTGCACTAGCTCAGGTTATGATAAGGGAACCCAGGATACTCATACTGGATGAGCCGTCCGGTACAATGAATCCCATAACAAAAAGGGAGGTCGCTGAAAGTCTGGTGAAGATTAAGAGAGAGTTTGGCACCACGATAATAATAGTCTCTCATGACATGGATTTCGCTTTAATGACCTGTGAAAGGGCGGCTCTCATGCTAAACGGTAAAATATTGCATATAGGCGATACTGAGGAAATAGTTAAGAGACTTGTTGAGCTGAGAGCTGAAGTCATCGGAGTGCCGCTTGACATGATAAAAGCAGCTTCTGAGAAAGAAAGGGAGATCAGTATAGAAAAATCTGAGATCACTGGAGGATGAAGTGAGTAAAATAGATGCTAGAAGCAAGCTATGTTTCTAAGTTTATTTGATTAAATATGTGAAAGGATGGAAAATGGATATTTTTAAAAAGGAATAAAAATCTTTAAATTCCCTTTCTTGAGTTCGAGGGAGGTGATCAAAATAAGAAAGGGTACCTTTGTTGTGCTGTTAATTATAGCTCTCGCGGCAGCCCTCCTGTCCTATTATCTATACTTTTCTGCAGGGAAGAAAGCCATTAAGCAGATACCAGTCAGTTGTCAGCCTAGCTGGCATCATACAGCTATTTACTTAATAAAGGAAAAGGGATGGGATGTAAAGATTCTAGGAGTGAATATAACGCTAACAGTTTTTCCATCAGGTCCCCCTCAGATGGAAGCTTTCGGTGCTGGACAACACGTAATAGCATATGTAGGTGCAACTCCTCCTCTTCCTTTGCTTGCAAAGGGAATGGATGCCAAAATAGTTGCGGTAGCAAATACAGAGGGCTCCTCTATAATCGCTGTTCCGGAATTTCAATATACCGGACCATCCTCTCTCGAGGGGAAGACCATAATGACATATCCCCCCGGCTCGATTCAGTACACCGTGCTGATGAAGTGGCTAACTGATAATGGGGTAAACGTATCAAAAGTTAATGTTAAATCTGGCGGGCCCGCGGAGATACTTGAAGCCCTAAGGGCTAAGGCCGTTGACTTGGGTTTTGCACCCGATCCTACTCCATATAATGCAGTGGTAAATGGTTATGGAAAGATAGTGATTAGCTCTAAGGATATGGTGCCCGGACATCCCTGTTGTGTAGTTCTAATGCGCGGGGACTTTATAAGAGAGAACAAAGAAGTTGCCGTGAAATTTTTAGCTCTTCATATAATTGCCGAGGAGTACATCAGTGACCCGAGAAACAAGGAGGAGGTTGTCAGCTTGTTAGTTAAGTACTTAGGGATAAGTAGGGAGGTAGCTGAGAACTTTCCAGGGACCACAAACTTTCAGACAGACCCAAGGAATAAAAATTGGTTGAATGGCATGGATCTGCTATGCGATGAGCTTTATAAGTTGGGAATTACGAAGGACAGCAATGGAAACCCCGTGCGATTGGCCCCTAAGGACATAGTGGATTCAGCATTGTATGGGGAAGCATTAAAACTGGTGCCTCAGATAAAGAAGGAATTGGGATTACCATGAAGCTCAGGGACATGCTTCTCTACTTAGCATCCCCTCTTTTATTCATTTTAGGATGGGAGCTATACTACGACATCTTCATCAGGAATCCCTTTGTCCTAGCACCTCCTTCCAAAGTTTTTATTACATTTATAATATTGCTTTCAGGCAGAGTGGCCAACTTTTTCATGCCATTGGATGCGCTTTATAGTCTCTATCACTATCTAATGGGATTTTCTATTGCGACACTCTCAGGTTTTACTCTAGGTATTTTAGCTGGATATATCGAAAGTTTTAGAAAAAGCATCTACTTACTAGTAGAAATTATAAGACCTATCCCTCCAATAGCATGGATACCTATAGCGATTCTTTTGTTTAAACTAACTCACGAGGCAGCAGCGTTCATCATCTTTATTGGTGCATTTTTCCCAGTTCTTTTGAATACATCAACTGGAGCTTCTTCTGTGGAAAAAGAATATATAGAAGCAGCTATGACTTTAGGGGCAACAAAAACATCCCAGATATTGCTTAAAGTTGTGATTCCTGCTACTTTACCTTCATTTCTAACAGGAGTTAGAGTAGGATCAGGAGTAGCTTGGATGTGTGTGGTGGCAGCTGAGTTATTCGGAGTATCAAGCTACGGGCTGGGGTACAAGATAGAGCTCGGCAGGATGTATCACTCTCCAGATATTGTGATATCATATATGCTAATGATAGGAGTAGTTGGTCTCATACTGGACAGGATGTGGACAAAACTAGAAGAAACTTTGCTCAAATGGAGGAGGGGGATAACTTGGGGGAGAAGCTCTTAATGGTAAGAAATCTTAAAAAATACTTCAAAGGTCAGAATGGAAAAATATTGGAAGTACTTGATGGTATCAATCTTGATATTACAAGGGGAGAATTCACGAGCATAGTAGGACCAAGTGGTTGCGGAAAGACAACATTCCTCAGAATCCTAGCCGGTTTAGATACCCAGTATGAGGGGGAAGTCTACCTTAAAGGAGAGAAGGTGACAAAGCCCGGAATTAGCACGACAATGGTATTTCAGGATTTCGCACTCTTTCCTTGGAGAACGGTTCTAAAAAATATAACTTTTGGTCTAGAAGTAAGAGGCATGAGAATGGAGGAGGCTATTGAAAAAGCTAGGGAGTACATAAAACTCGTTGGACTGGATGGCTTTGAGAACGCTTATCCTCACGAGCTTTCTGGAGGAATGAAGCAGAAAGTAGCTCTTGCCAGGGCTCTAGTTTGCAATCCAGAGGTATTGTTAATGGATGAACCTCTAGCCTCTTTAGATCTTCAAACGAGAAATATGATGCAAGCGGAGCTGGTGAATATATGGCAGCGGACAAGAAAGACAATAGTTTATGTGACGCATAATATAGAAGAGGCTGTTTTTCTCTCCGATAAGGTTGTTATTTTTTCTAAAAGACCTACAAAAATAAAAGATATACTTGAAGTTGAGCTCGAGAGACCAAGAGATAGGTTTTCGGAGGAGTTTGTGAGGCTACGTGCAAAAATTGCCAGTATATTAGCCTCTTAAAAACTTAAGGGAGGATATTTATCTTCGTATAAGAATAGAATAAAGTCTTCGGTAACTTCTGGAGGGCACTTTTGAGTTAATACATCAGCATTGTAGTATAAGTAAAGATTATATATAAGTTATCCTCAGGTTAGCTTGTGAAAGACATCAGCAGAAGGAGATATGAAGTTCTAAGAATAGCCTTTGAGGAAGGGTTCGAGATTATACCGATGAATAAGATATCTGATAGGTTTGGAATTAGTAAACCGGCCGTGATAAAGCTTCTCAGGTCAATGGAAAGAGACGGATTAATATATTATAAATACAGAGGAAAGTATAAGTTGACGGAGAAAGGAAAGGCGCTTGCATTAGAGATTGTAAGAAAGCATAGAATAGTAGAAACGTTTCTCTTTCAGCTGGGAATGAGGGCAGATGAGGCATGTTGTGAGGCATCTAGATTCGATCTCTTCATGAGCAGAAAGGTTGTTGAGGGGATATGTGATGCAATTGGAAGGCCTAAAATGTGCCCTCATGGAAAGATAATACCTGAGGCGAGATCATGAGGAAGTTTATCCTTCTCATTCTCATGTTGTTGATATTAACCCCTTTAAGTCTGAAAGCAGATGAGAAGGTAAAAATAGTGGCAACAATACCTCCCCTAGCCTCTATAGCAA